>JANMHA010000200.1:0-5429 GCA_031374925.1 Pirellula sp.
GCTCGGCGGCATGGCCTCGTTCCGGACTATGCGAAAGTTCAGAATCGCATCTCGCCGACGCGATTCCACGGCGGAAACATCGTTGTGGCCTTTGAGATACTCCTCGGCCTGTTTTCGTCCACTGGGGAACCGCACAAACAGCAAGAACTCGCTGCGGCCCCGACGACTCATCTCATGCGTCAGGCCAATTCGATTGATGTTCTTGTGCGTGAGTTGAAGCCACTCGCCATCTTGTCGCAACAGGTCAGCGGGCAGATCAAGAATCGAAATGGTTTCGGTTCCTGGCACCTTTGTTTCGTATGCCGCGAGCGAGCATCCATTTCAAAACCCGTGAACGGCAACTCGGGTTCAGGGTTTTGTTCGTCGGAGCGATCTCGTTTCAGGCAAGGCTATCGCTGGGTCGTTGGTACAGTCACGCCATCTGCGACGAATATCACTACGCCACGCTTTACCTGAACTTGTACGTAAGCCACGTCCTTATCGATGTCAGCCACCGCCACACCATCGACAAGCAGGGCGGTAGGCTGCACAACGATTTCCTTTCGTCCGGTATTGATCGTCGCCGTGTCTGAGGCAAAGGTGCACCAGCAATATATCGAATCAGATTTGGCCACGACGGCACGTCCCGAGCGTAGAGTACCACCCGCAGAACTACCAGAGATCACCACAATTGCAATCAGCATAATGATTGCAAGCAAAGGAACTGTTATTAGCACAGTTTTGATCAACGATCTTGTCATGAGAATTCTCCGAGTTTGAGATAGTGAACCTCTGCGAGTGTCCCAGAGTCTTCGGTTCACATAAAGATCATCCGACGAACAGTTGAGTCGGCCGCTATTTTTGGGTTCATAGCAATGACTCCTAAAAGGTGGTGAAAGGTCGGCCGCTACTTCTCAGTTGCGGCGGGTGTGGCAGTGTTGGGATTGAAAGGTGTCGGAATCGAAATGTTTTCGGTTCCTGGCACCTTTGTTTCGTACGTTTGAGGAGACACGTCGATTGATTTCGGAGGGGCTTCCGGCATCAGCGGCAATACGCCGTTTCCGTTCAGAACGTCGGCGTCTCCATTCAGGAAGTGGTCCATTGTCTGTTCGACACTCGTTGAGCAATCAATGTTAGTGATGAACCACGCGTCATCCATCCGCTTCAGATAGAAAACCAGAAAAGACGCTGCGGGCTGGTCAGCGACAGGGAGCGTTACTCGCACTTTCTCTGAAGAGACGACAAGTGCCCGCGCCGGAGAACTCTGCTCATCAGTCTTGACTGTTCCAATTACGAAGTCTTCCAGCTTCGAGTGTCTACCCCATCCTTCAATCTGATTGGCCCGCGCCGGCCAATCCTTCGCGAGGGAAGAGGCTTTTTTCACATCCTTGGCGATGACCGCCGCAACCCAGGCTTCGACGACCGAGCGGGCGTTCTTGCGGTCTAGCGGCTTATCGATTTCTGTGGTCTTTGCTGCGCTCCGATTGGATTGTTGATCAGCATCGACAGGATTCCCCGGCGGCAATGAATTGGGCGTCAGCGGCGGCAGGTCGATCGACTTCGGATTGGCTTCGAGGAACTGCGTCAATTTCTCGTGGGCCGCGTCCTTCGTCCGGAACTCGACGCCAATGACAAACCAATCTTCCTCAATCCTTTTGAGTTCCAACATCACAAACCCCGCGCGTTCCCCATTTCGCTGCTTTTCTGCATGAGTCACGGATTCCGAAATGGCGAGTGCTCCAGTCGGGTGTTCCCAGTCGTTCAAGTAGATCGACTGCATGTCCAATTGTTTGAGATTCAGGCTGCGAGAGATGGCCTGAATCTGGGGCTCGATCTGTTTGGGGTCCGCAGGTTTCCCTTGCACAATCGCCACCGACGCCGCAGTCGTTTGGTCGCCTTGAAGGGCAGCAGCCACGTAGACCTCGATCACACTGCGAATATTTTCGCGATCGAGAGTCTTCGAACCGTCGATTACTGGCGGGGTATCCGACGTTGCTTCTCGAATCTGCTCCAGGTTGTTGACATCTGTGCTATAAGTCAGAATGTTCGACCGAAGCTCATCCATTACTTGCCATTCCCTCTCATTCGCCCCAATCGCCCCTTCAACGTCGAGGATCTTACCGACGAAGTGCTTTGCAATATCTTCGACCCCATTCTTTTTGAGTTCTTCCAGTGCTTTGGGCGAGATACACACTCTGAACCGCAGCGGATGGTCCTCGTACGGCGCCGGCTCTGAAATCAGCGACCACCAGTCTTCCGAGATGCCTTTTTCAGTATCAGTGACGAACCTGACTGGCCGAGCGCTCGCGACGCGGAACCGAACGACGACAACTTCTCCGCTCTCATCCAATGCCCGCCCTTCTTTCAGCACCTGGGAAACATTGAGAACTCGCTGAGGTTGTCCGAATGCAAATTCCGGTTCAGCCATGTTAGTTGGTGGTGCCGACACCTTGCCCACTGGTCCGTCTTGCTGATTGTCGTTTGCATCGAGCCAGCGAACGTTGGGAACCTTGTGCGCCCGAAGCGCTTCGTCGATGGCAATCTTAATCGTGCGAATCCGCTCTTCTCGCTTCTGATTCTCCGCGGGCTCGTCACGAACGGGTGCAGGGTCGTGTACCACGGCCTTCGTGAAGGCGTCCCCTTTGCCATCTTCGTGAACTTGGACCGTAACTCCCCGCAGCGATTTGAACGAATGCAGAAGCTTGTCGACCTCCTTTTCCGGCAAATACCAGACACTTCGCCCGGCATAAACATCCACGCGGATATCGCCGAGTGGGATTTTGAGCGGAGAAGGAACCGTCTCGTCGGTGGTCTTCGTACCTCCCAGCAGAACGGTACCGCCGTCCGGGACCGTGACCACGCCTCGCGTCCCGATGGCCGCTTGTGGAGGCATGCTGATCGCCTTCGGATTGAGCACGTTCGATGTCGAAGCGTTTGCGGCTCCTGCCAATTTTTCTGTGCGCCCGCGCAGCCCAGATAGGGCTGCTTCGATCCCGTTGTGGACGTCTGGCGTCCCTTGCACAACTAACGCGAGCATTTCGGCGTTATAGGCTGCACGAGCTACTTTGCTTTCCCACGATGGCAGATCGACGTTGAGACGAAGATAGCTCAGCAGCAGGTCAACATGTTGCTTCTTCCCGTCTTTCGACCAGATGGGGAGGTCGGCGATGGAATAGGTCTTCAGCGACGTTTCCTTCGCTAAGTCCGCGGCAGATTGGGCCGAATTGGCTCGCAAGTCGGAGATGGAATACGAATTGTCTTTCGCTTCTTCCTCAGTCTCGGCAGCTGGGACAGAACTGGCTCGCAAGTCGGCGATTGAATCGGTCGTCGCTAAGTCCTCGACAGGTTGGCCGGAACTGGCTCGCAAGTCGGAGAGGACTTGAGCAATTTGCTGATGCTTTCTGGTATCCCCGCGGACGACCAACAACCTGCGGCCAGCGTCGTAGGAAAAAGTCTTTACTCCTCCGATCTTGGTCGATTCCACTCTCGCTTCAAGATAATTAATGAGCAGATCAATGTGCTGAGAGTTTCCGTCCTTAGACCAAAGCGGCAGATCCTGGATGGCGTACAACTTAACCATTAAGTTCTGGTTCTTCGACGCTTCTACAGACTCAGTTTGACTGCCGGTGGTTCCCGCAGAATCGGCACCCTCTAATGCATCCGCTCCCGATTGCCGAACAACGGTTACTTGAGCAAATGAGATTACCTTTTGCATTTGCAAGTAGTCAGCGATGCTCTGCACGAACTCAGGGTCGTACTTGGTCGGCGGATGAATTGAAACCCTGCAGTCCTGGTAATCTCCGCCGTCAACAGCGATCAACCCTTTGCTTCCTATGAGAGCTCGCAGTGGAGCGAACGTGCGTTCCAATGATGCGTACTGCTCTCGTTCCTCCTTCGTGAGCGATACGCTGATATGAACTTCCCCACTCTCGTGCGTGTAGAACATCGGACGCCTCACGCGGTCGGTGTCTTTGAACTTATCAACAAACTGCATGGACAAGACGTTTGCGGTCGACGTAGTTCGCTGCACGTCCGTGATTCTGATCGCGCCGATGACTCCTTTCACACCGTTGCCGTCGTCAGTTGGTCGAAACACCTGGAAGACATATCCGACCTTCACATCTTGTGTTGACCCTAAATTCAGAGTCACGGAACTTGTCCCGAAATCCTGGCTGCGAATGTGCCCTTCAGGCATCATCGATGGCGGAGTGAAAATTAGGTTGGTCGCGAACAGGCCATGGTCTTCGTCGGCATTACGCTTGACCGTGGCTGCGTGCGCTTCCGGCGGTGACTCGGCCGGTTGTGTTTTGGGAGCGCTGCGAGTCCACAACAAATCACCGAGCCGAGGGGTGCCGGATTCCTCTAGAGCTTCTTTGTTCGTCGTCCATGCGCCACGAATTTCGTTGCCAACCAGCCGGAGCGACATCCTACCGTTGCGATTCTCGCCCTTTCCCCAAGTGCCATTGAAGCGGCGTTCGACTCGCGACCATTTCAACTGCAAGGTGCCTGATTTGCCTTTGCCGGGGTCTGCTAGGCCAGGTGAACAAGGTAACACGCCACTACTTCCTTCAAGAGTTGTGGCAGCACTGCTTCCTCGGGAGATGTCTGTGCCTGGAAAACCGCTTCCAGATGAGCCGGGTAAGCTTCCAGATGAGCCAGGTAACACGCCATCAGTTCCGGCAGGAGTCGTGACACTACCGCTTCCAAAGGAGCTGTCTGTGCCTGGTAACACGCCACTACTTCCGCCAAGAGTCGTGCCAGCACTGCTTCCAGAGTCTTCTCCCTCGGCGGATTGGCCTTTGACGGGGGCCGCAATCGTTCCCTCGTACTGGCCCGGCCCTTTCGCATCGAGAACTACGATGCCCCACTCGTCGCTGGTCCACTGACCGCTTATATCCGGCGGTTCTGTCGTTTGCCATAACACCATCCCCAGTAAAGTCATCCCAACAATTCCGAGCATAGTCATTACTCCTGTACGATTTACATTAAAAACAGAACGGCCGGTAGTGGCGTGAGGTACGAGCGACGCTGGCAGAGGCGCGGACGTGGGTTGCTGAACATGTGCCAGACACCGCCCAAGCAGATCAGCGACTTCCTGTGCATTTGCGAAGCGGTCATCGAGCGATTTGGACATCAGCCGGGAGATCAGTAAGCAGAGCCACTCTGGAACATCCGGATTGATTTCGCGAATCGGTCGCGGTTCGACATCTGTGATGCGGCGCAAAACACCGAGGCTTGTCTCGGCTCGAAACGGCGGGCGGCCAGTACACATCGTGTAGAGCACACTGCCGAGACTAAACAAGTCGCTGCGGGCATCGACTTGTTCGCCGGCAGCCTGCTCGGGCGACATGTATTGCGGCGTGCCGGGATGGAATCCGGTTCGTGTCAAACTGGCGTCGTCGGCTGCGCGAGCAAGTCCGAAGTCGGTGATCAATGCTCGCTCGACTCCT
>JANMHA010000322.1:0-58158 GCA_031374925.1 Pirellula sp.
TTCGCTCTGCTAAAGTGCGTTAGCGATGCGCACTTTCGCAGAGCGAAAGGCGACAATGGGGCCTAATTCGATTTCCTCACATACACTCGCAATCGCTTTTCTGCATAGGTACCAGCGTTCCCAGAAAATGTCCAATCGGGAGTCTCCTTGGATCCGTTGCCGATGCCCAGATCCGCTCCCGCACCGGCAACCCAATGGTTGATTGCGAACAGCGTTTGGCCAGCGCCGAAATTATGAATTTGCATGCAGCCGTAACCGTCCGCTGGCTCAGATGGCTCATCACCGAAATCGTAAAAGGATGCCGATGCCCCGGCAACATTTGCCGAATTCGGCATGCCATAGTTGTCAGGCCAGAATTCCATATTGCCCGTCTCGATTTTCGTCCCGGATGTTATTCCGTTGACATTGCTGAAGATGTCCATCGAGGCCACCGACTTTTGAAACTTGGCTTTGGACGCAATCGTTGGGATGGCGATCTTCTTCACGTCGTCGGTAAATGCGTTCATTGACACGAAGACCTTTCTTTCTTCTCCACCAGCTGTGGTTAACTCGACTAGATAACCGACTCGATCAAACGCCTTGATCGCATTGCTGTTGTCGACATCGTATTGGATGTCGTGGCTCAGCTTGCTTAGGTTCAAGTCATAGACCAACGTGTATTCATTTGCGATAGGCAGGCTACTCAGGAAGTCAGGGAGTTCGCCCCCTCGAAATGCTCCCACGGGCAATCCCGTTCCGCCAGCGAGATTCGGCTCTGCCAACATATGCCACGCAAAGCGAAACGCAACCGGAGTCTTCACCGTCTCAGCCGTGAGAATCACAGAATCCCTTTCGATTTTCGCGTTGGCTTTTTGAAAGCCGTTCGAACCCGCACCGATGACTTCGAAGTGTGAAGGACCTTTTCCGTCGCGCGTCTTCAGGCCGCCAGCTGTGTTCTTGAAGTGGATCTTCAATCGATCGCTGAGCACCTCCAATTTATCGAATTCCGGACTGTTCGCGACCAAATCTTTCTTGCCGTAGTCGTTCTTCAAAGCCAGCAGTGCCAGTCGAAGGCCAACGTCCTGTTTGTTGGGCGGATGAATATCGGTAAGCGTGGCAATGTCATTGATGACGACCATGCCAGTATGTGGAATGGTCTGAACTGCAGCCTGAGCTTCCCAGAATTTTGCAAGGATCGTTGGGTCCTCATTTCCATACTGAAACGGAGCAATCTGAACATAGTAGAAGGGGAATTCACCTTGGCCCCAAAGTTCTCGCCAGCCTTGGATTAACGCCTTCTTCTTTTCCAGATACAACATACCCTCGCCATGATTCGACTCACCTTGATACCAGATGGCACCACGTATCGGAAATCCGACCAACGAATGGATCATTCCGTTGTAAAGCATGGTCGGATCCTGGTTGCTGACAAAAGGAGTCAGGCTGGCAGGAAAAGCGGGGCTAGGGACAAGGCTCTCGGTGGAATTGACTACCGCTTTTGCCTTTGCGGTCCATGCTTCGATCGCCTGGATGTAAGTTGTTAGGCCTTCTCGGTATTGTGTCGTTCCTGGAGTACGTCCGATTACCGACAGATAAATATCCTTCAAAGCATCCACACGCTGAAACCCAACGGGAGCTGTCCATGGTTCAACTCGGGTGCCACCCCACGACGAATTCACAAGCCCCACTGGGACGTCTAATTCCTTTAGAAGTTGCCGAGCCATGAAGTAACCGCAAGCAGTGAAACCTCCTGCAGTCTCGGGCGAACAGATCTGCCAGCTGGCTTTGAAGTCATCGAGAGGCACGGTGGACTGCACCAACGGAACCTTCACATGACGGATCATCGGGTACTTCGCATTCGCAATTTCTGCCTGCGCGTTGGTGCAAGCAGCGACAGGCCATTCCATATTGGACTGCCCGGAACATACCCAGACTTCGCCGATCAATACATCTTTGATCTCAACCGTGTTCTTCCCCTTCACGCTGATGGTGGCAGGAACTTTGCTCGCCTGCATCGGAGGCAATTCGACTTGCCACCGGCCAGCCTCATTGGCCTTGGAAGTCGCTTTGTTGCTTCCCAAAGCAACGGTGACGATTTCGCCAACATCCGCCCAACCCCAGATTCGAATTTTGTGTTGCTGTTGTAACACCATGTGTTCGCTAAAGATGGCTGGCAACCGAACATCCGCCAGAACAGAATCGGCGAACAAAATCGATGCAACGCCAAACACAATTGCTGGAACAAGTCGTTTCATGGTGGGAGTTACCAATGGATCAAGGGAGGAAGTGATTTTGCACCAGTGTAACCGCTCTTGAGCGTCGGCATTCGTCGAAAGCGAGAATTGAGTGCTACTCGTTAGGTCAGCATGGAAGGCCGAAGCTTACTTCAGGGGTGTGGAGTTCTTCACTATAGCGTAATCAGCGCCTTTTAAACTCGATTCGACAGAGACTTTCCAAACTTCGAGCGCAGCGGTCATCTTCGCAACTCGCTCGGGCTCCAGAGCCGCAATATCGGTGGTTTCCTTTGGGTCTTTGGCAACATCGTAAAGTACTGTTTGGAGAGGGCTGGCGTCTCGCTTGTCGTTCTCATTTTTTGGGGCCTTGGAGTTGGTATGAAGTTTGTAGGGCCAATCGAGCAATGCAGCGTGCCCGGGCTGCGGCCCGATATGATTCCAAAAGGGGATCGCTTTCGTACGGACTTCCGATTTTCGATCGAACAAGGAAAGCAGACTAACTCCATCTAACGGCTGAATTTGGTTTTGCGCCACAACGCCGGTGGCTGCGAGAACGGTAGGATAGATATCGAGCGTCGAGCAAGGCATTTCGCTAATGAAAGGCTTGGCGATGCGAACTGGCCATTCGACGATGCCGGGGACGCGTAGACCACCCTCCCAGAGTGAACCTTTGCCACCTCGGAGATTGCCCGTGGAGTTGGGGCCTGCCGCACCACCGTTATCGCTGTTGTACCAAACGAGCGTGTTGTCGGCGATCTTGAGTTCGCGCAAGGCAGCTCGCAGTCGACCGACGCTTCGATCTACTGCAGTGATCTCGCCGTAGTAGTTTTGTAACTTCTCGGACAAAGTACTGTAGAGAGCCTTGTCGGCGGGGAGAGCGATGTGTGGTACATGGGGCGAACCAAACCAAACGACCGATAGGAATGGCTTGCCCGCGGCAGCCTGTTTGCGAATGAACTTGAGGGCTTCATCGCTGGTAATGTCCGAGCTATCACCATAAAACTTCTGTGGTACTCCATTGCGACCGAGCACAGGATCCAAATCAAAAAAGTTATCGGCAGAGACCCACTCATCGAAACCCATCTTGCCAGGCGAAAGTGGATCGTCCGCTAGGATCGCGCGGCCGTTCCCTTCGGTGGTGTTTTTGTCGCCGTTTTTGCCATTGAGATGCCATTTTCCGAAATGCCCCGTGGCGTAACCGGCTGACTGCAAGACCTTGGCAACGGTCAACTCTTGCGCTCGAATCGGTGCGCCTGGATTGAACGTACCGCAACGATTTGGGTGCCTTCCGGTCATCACGCTGGCACGTGTCGGTGAGCAGTTGAAATGCGCGGTATAGAAGCGGTCGAGTCGAAGCCCCCTCTTTGCCATCTCATCAAGATTTGGGGTCTTGAGTTCCGGGTGTCCGTTGTAACTCGTATCGCCCCAGCCCTGATCGTCAGCCATGATCAGGACAATGTTTGGTCTTGGTCCATCGGCGCCGACCAAGGCAGTTGGAGTTAATGGAGCCAGCAGTATTAAAGAGAGCAAGTGGATAGTTTTCATGGTTCACAATTCCCGCTAATTGTGGTTATTTCGTTGTAGGATTGGGACTCCCGTACGAATCGATTATATTCGATCGCATTCCCAATGTGTGGCGCACCGCTGCAATGTGTGGCGCACCGTGTGTGTGGCGCACCGTGTGGCGCACCGTGTGTGGCACGTCCCTGAGTTTACGAAGGGCGTGGTGAGTCGCTAGAAACACTTGCCACAATTCCCACGCCCACGCTTCGCTTTGGGCGTGCCACACGTTTGTGTCGCCTTTTGCTCCGCAAAAGTGCGTTACCGCAGCGCACTTTCGCGGTGCGAAAGGCGACAATATTGCTTTCGTTACCCGTGGCTAAACCGCCATACTTGCTGAAGCTTCTCAATCCAACCCTCAAACAACGTCTTCGATTCCGTTTCGATTTGAACCGACGCGAGTCCCTTGGTGATCGGCCTCCGATTCGGCACATCAAATTCAATGACAACCGAGTAGGTCGTCTGTTCCGGTCTGGAATCAGCCTGCTTCCCTGCTAGCGTCGATGCGAACAAAACGTCACCGATCAGCATTGTCGGCGTCTTTTGAAGAATCTCCGCTGAGATCGACACAACTCGCCCACGCACCGTAACACCGGGCATTTGATCCAATCTTACGTTTACGCTGGCTCCCACTTGGCACTTGTCGATCTCCAACTCGTTTACAAACGTACTCAATCGCAAACGACGGGACAAAATAATCTCACCTAGCGACTCACCTCGTTCCACAAATGGGCGATCTTGGGCAAGCGTCCCCAAATGTATCCGCTGACCGAAACCGCGACCCGAAATGTCCAGTTGACTTCGCTCCAAAACTCGACCGTGAAATTCTCCCTGTACTGTCGATTGAATCTGTAGTTCGTTCGCCTCTTGGTCAAGTTTCTCAACGCGTTCCTGAATCGCCAATACGGACTTTTCCAGCTCAGCCAGTTGCCTTGAAGCCACTGGATCATCGACCGAACGGTTGGCCGCCTGCTGCAAGCGAACCTTGGCCTCATCCAAGTCTCCGTGCGATTGAATACGTCTTAATTCTAGCTCAGGTGACTCCATGCTTACGACCGTGCCTCCATCAGGCACAGGGGATCCATCCTCAATTGCCCGGCTCACAATCGCTGAGTGCCGGGCGTACAACGTAAGTTGCTCCGCCGACTCAATGACCCCGCGAGCAAATAAATGATGGGTGAATCGCCACATCCCAGCAGTCCAAACCAATATAGCAATCGCCATCCCCCAGAAACCGAGCCGCAACAAACGAATCGGTTCAGTCCGCTTTCGAACAGAAAATGAGGATTTCAAACCTGGCCCCAAGTTGGCTAATACCGCGGTCGCGATCACGGCGGTGAGTACGCCTCCGAAGCCGCCAAGACGGCGATGAAACAGCCACTGGTTGCCGCCCCAGACCAATACCGCTAACAAAAACCAACGATAGAACGACGATGCGAGATGGTAGAAAGCTAATACCGTCTGGCGGAATACCGAATCACTCGCCATGGCACCGAACAACCAGTTGCGCCAAAGCTGCGACCAGGCTTCACGACTCTGTTGGGCCAAGTTAGGAAGGCCCAATGCATCGGAAAGGATATAATAACCGTCATAGCGAAGCAGCGGATTCGCATTGATGAGGATAGTCACGACCGAGCAACACAACATGACTTGCAGCGCTACGTTCTGAACCCATGGAACGTTATTCGTATACCAAACCACGCATGCAACGACGGCAATCCCTAGCTCGGTGATCATGCCCGCAGCGGAAACAAGGACACGCTTCCATCGGTTCGGAACTCGCCACGTATCGCTCACATCGCAATACATACAGGGCGCCCCGAAGAAGAAAAATACTCCCATTTCCGGGCAATTCGCACCGACGGTTCGACACGCTAGCGCGTGCCCGAACTCATGCATGGCTTTGATTACCAACAACAACATGGCCGCCAATAGCAAACGATCGCCGCGCATTCCAGATTGCAAGGCGACTACACCCGCAAGTAGATCGGACCATCGCTCCCCTAACATCAACACGCAACCGACCACGATGACCAAGAGCGCCAGAATCGCCCACCCGCTAAACAGAATCTTACCTACCGGAGCCAAGGCTTCGATCACTCTCGACGGATTGAATAAGGGAACTCTCCACGCAATCATCGAATTGGCTTTGGCTAACCAGCCATTGGATACCAATACACTTTTTACCTTTGCTTTTCGCCAATTCTGATTCAATAGCAGCGACGCTTGATCGAGTCGCCTGACCAAGTTCATAACAAAACTGACTGTCACAGACTCGTCAACATGCCGCACCTGTTGCATGATAGCGCTGACCGATTGATTGCCATCCAGATGGAGTGCGATGACCTTCTCGATGGCACTGAAGAAAAAAAACTCACGATGGACAGGATCATACGCAATCCATAGATCTGGACGGTCGTTTGCGTAGGGACTCCATTGGAGATCCGGACGGAGTCGAGTCGGGATAGGCATCGCATCGGATATCATCGCGAATCGACTACCTTGTAATGGTTGCAACGACCGTCATTCCCGGCCGAAACTTGGACTCTTGGTTATCAACTTCGATGAAGACCCTGATTTGGCCGTTGGCTGGATTGGCGGTTGGGCTAACGAACATGACCTTGCCTTGAACGCTCTGTGTTGTTTTGGCCACCGTAATCATGACACTAGTCTGTTGACCCTTTTTTAGCTCCAACCCATCGTTCGCGTCAACAAATCCTTCCACCCTCAACCGATCGATCGACATGAGTTCCAGTATTTTGGTACTCGGGTCTGTCCACTCACCTGCGTGCTTTTCCACGGACACAACCATGGCTTGGGTCATGCTTGAAATCGTGTGACGGTCAATGGCTTGCTGGGTCTGTTTCAGTTCGATTTCGGCCTGCTTTTTGGCAAGAATGGATAGCTGTTGATCGAGTTTGTAACGTTCCACCTCGATCTTGGCCCGTTCAAACATCAAGCGATAGCGATCCACTTCATTGGCGGGGTAAGTGTCCGCCGCGAGCGAGTTCGCTTTGAGCGTTCGACCTAGCTCTTGCTCCGCAACCTGCGCGGACTTTTCGGCCAAACGGATATCCACGTCACGATCTGCTTTAGCCGTAGCCGTCAGCAAAACGAGTTTGGCCTTTTCGTGATTCAATTTGGCTTCGTCGCAACGGATTCGAACGATCGCCTGATCGAGAGAAACCACATCACCTTCGGTGACGAGGACACTTTCGATAACGCCTGCAACGCCAGCGGCGACAGAGACGGTTTGAGTTGGTTTCAGGATGGCATTCTTAACCACGATCCCTTCCCCAGGAATCTGCGGGTTGGCAATCGCGGAATCCAAGAAGAAGGATAGGAGCACAATCGCAAATGCTGCCCATTGCTTTCGCATCGCATGTCGGAGACGCATGAACATCGAGCATTCCAAGGGATCTCTGTTACACATATCTAAAAGCGGAAATGAATTTCCGCACTCCAAAGCATCTGACTAAAACCAAAATCGACGGTGGACGGCATCCAGGATACTTCTTGTCCATACAAACCAGCGAGGGAATTGACCGCAAGGAATCGATACCGTTATCGATGTCCCAAGGCGCCGACTCTCTAGCATTGCATCTGGTTCGACTATTACTTCCAAATGTTGACTACCACCGATATCTAACATTGTATTGCTGATACTGAGGACTTTGCCGGACCGTGGCACTCTAGGCGAGGAAGCCAGAACAAATTCGACCGCCAGCGGTTTATTCTCGGCCTCCATCGCGTGGAAAGCCTCAATAACATAGCCAGATTCCCAGTCCGCAACAGCCGATTCCAATCGCCATGGACGGTCTAAGGCCGCAATTCGCAATAACGTATCGCCTCGTCGAACAGGCCGATTTTCGAGGTACTTTTCAACTTCCCAGGCGATGACGGTACCGTCGATCGGACTGCGCAACTGCAAACGTTGTTGTTCGCGGTCGAGCAGTTGTTTCTGTTCGATCAAATTCGCTCGTCTCGCCTCCAATTCTTGCACTTCGCCTGCCAGCCGACTGCCGGTTAGATTCGCAGGATCGTCCGCTGGCTTTAGCTGATTGAGTGTGATATTGAGTCCGGCTCTCTTTTGGTCGACCAACCCTATCTCTGCCGTTATTTGATTGACTTGCAGTTGTACTTGAGGGGAACTAACGATGACCACAACCTCGCCAGAGTGAACGCTTTGGCCGTCGGCTACGTAAATCTTGTCAACGTACCCTTCCGCAGGTGAAAAAACAAAACGTTGCTCCGATGGTTGAAGCGTTCCACGAGAAAGTATTGTTAGCTCGGTTGGGCTCATGAAGTAGATAATCCCGCCACCAAGGCATACCAAAACGGTCGTCCATTTCAAAAGCTTGGTTCGAAAAACGCTGCGACTGCCCGGTCGCGATCGACCTTGCCAAGCGTCCGTGAGCCAGGGCAGCAGCCGTTCTATTTTGGCGGCGTTGGCCTGGTAACGATCCATTTCAGTCCACTCAACGACCAGAAAGTTGCGCGACGATTCGTTTTCGGCGGAACGCGGCAAGTCGTTTGCTTTTTGGATCGGGATTGCAATCGTCATCGCCGATCCGGTCTCGCTCGCAAGATCGGTGAGTTGCCGATTCCGCGGTGTGTTGATGTCGGAGGTTAGTGATAATCGGTTCAAAGCAAGAACGACGTCGGATTTGGCATCGACAAGTGAGATCCCGCTAATCGCCATCGTCTGGCTGTTCGTCTTGTCAAGGGACTGGAGCAGACATACCCTATCTGAGTCTAGCAAGCATCTGGCGCCCTCGACAAGCACTTGATCGGCCTCGCACGCAGTATTGCAAGCCAAAATCGAACGAACAATGGAACGCATTTCAGTCGATTGACTGTTCGACTGAAACAGGCACTGCTCCGATTGGAAACTGCAGACAATTTCCGCCAAGGCCGAGAGTATTTCCGAAATAGTCGAATGGGAGGCGGGGACATCCCCTTTTTCGCTTCGCGTTTGGGTGGCTAGTGGAAACATTACAACCATCCCGCCATCCGACCAAGTGAGCCCTCGTAGGCTACAACCGAACCATTGGGCGGACTCGGTTTGTTCGACCCATTGCTTTGGCAAACCAGCGGGATTTTGGGAAACGGACTTGGATAGGTACTGCTCTGCTTGACCGCCAAATGATGGAGTCGTTGCTGCGACAGTAACCAATATTTCAGGCTCTAAACGCCTCACAATGCAACAATCCGAGGCAGGCAGCAAGAGCTTCATTTGCCTGAGAAGTTCACCGTAAAATCGGGCTGGCGAGCGCTCCTTGCGCGCAAGCTGATCCAATTCGTTGAGCGAACGATCAAAGCGAACTATCGGATCCTCGTGGTTGGACAAACTCGCCATATTACCCAAACTGCCTGACCCTCAATACTCACGCAAGCCTCTGAGCTTCGGTTCTACACAATTCGTTTCATTCATTTCTACCGCTGCAAATGGAAATCTTTGGACGATCGTAGCTATCGATACCGAAGAACACAACCATCGCACGAAATCGAAGTTGGTCTAATATCGAAAACTCTTTGGTTCATGGCTCGAAAGCTGCAAAGAATTGCTGACAATCGTAAGGCTGGCTTGTTGATAGCCCTTGCCCTGGCCTCTCCGTTTTTTCCCGGCTGCTTTTCAAATCGAAACTATAACCGTTTTTCCGCCCTATCTGGCCAGACATCCGCTGCGGATGAAGCCTATCGGTGCAACCAACTCCATCGGAGCGACCCGCCTGTGTCGGCATGCAGTCTCGAGGGGGACATCGGCAGCTCACCGTTTGATATCGACCTGACTACGCTCACGCAGGAAACGACGGTCAATCTTTCGTTGGAGGAAGCGGTTAGGCTCGCCTTGGCGAATTCCAAGATTTTGCGGGATCTGGGTGGGACCGTTTTGCGCACGCCTCAGGCTAGTACCAGCACCAACGACCCTGCCATGGCCTTCACCGACCCGAGATTTGGCGAGGAAGCAGCCTTAGCCGAGTTCGACGCAGTAGTTCGTTCGTCGGCATTTTTCGAAAACAACGACCGACAACTCAACAATCGCTTTTTTGGAAACCAAGGGATCTTTCAACAAGACTTGCATAACTACCAACTGGGGATCAGCAAGCGTTCTGCCACAGGCAGTACGATGTCGGTCCGAAATTTCACGACGTACGACAGCAACAATCAGTTGTCGAACTCGATCGGCCCCTCGTCCTGGGACCAAATCGTCGAAACCGAAATCCGTCAGCCGTTGCTTCAAGGTGCCGGCACCGAATTCAATCGCATCGCTGGCCCAGGGGCCCGTCCGGGACAAATCAATGGTTTCTTGATCGGAAGAGTACGAACCGATATCAGTTTAACCGATTTCGAAAGATCGGTGCGAGACCTGGTAGCAGATGTCGAGAACGCTTATTGGGACCTTCATTTTGCTTTTCGAGATCTCGAGGCAAGAGTGGATGCGAGAGACATCGCCTTGGTGACCGCCAAGAAACTTGAAGCTCAAGCCGCCACACTAGGGACAGGCGACGCAGCCCAAGCCATGGAGCAATACTACCGCTTTGAATCGGATGTCATCGACGCGGTGAACGGACGCTCGGTCGATGGAACTCGAACCAACAATGGTAGCGCTGGTGGTAGCTTCCGAGGTACCGGTGGGTTGCGGGTCGCTGAACGACGACTTCGATTGATTCTCGGCATGGCGATCAATGATGGAAAGCTCATTCGGCCAATCGACGAGCCAGCCCAAGCGCCGATTCTTTACGACTGGGCTAGCGCTAGCCATGAAGCGATCTCCCGTCGCGAAGAGATTCGACGCCAGCGTTGGGTCATCAAGCAACGCGAGTTGGAATTGTTGGCCAATCGCAATTTTCTTAAGCCACAACTGGACGTGGTCGGACGATATCGCTTTCGAGGTTTCGGAAAGGATCTCGTTAACTACGATAACAAGTCCGATGCTGTCTCCAACTTGCTCGATGGCAATTACCAGGAGTGGCAGGCAGGCTTGGATTACACTTTGCCGGTCGGATTCCGTAAGGCGTTTGCCGCGGTACGAAATTCAGAGTTAGGACTTCGCCGCGAGGCCGAGGTCCTCAAGGAGCAGGAGCGAGTCGTATTGTATGGTCTGAGCAATGCGATGAACGAAATGAAGCGATCGTACGACTCGATGCAATTACAAGAGAAGCGGCTTGGCGAAATTGTTCGTCAATTGCAAAGTCTGCAAGCCAAATGGGAATCGGGCCAGGATCCGGCCTTGGACGTTTTGCTCGACACCCACCGGCGTCTTCTGGACGCACGACTCCGATACCACCAATCGCGTGTTGAGTATGCCCTAGCGGTTCGCAATGTCGAATTCGAAAAGGGTTCCCTACTGGAGTTCTGCAAGATCAGCCTGGCTGGTTGATCATGGCGATGCTCCCGAGTTTAGAGCCACTATCAGAAACCGGGTCTTTGATCATAATGGTGGCCTACCAAGGCCTTTCCTGGCAATCCTGACTCCCTCCGGCAAACCAACAATCAGGCGTGCCAAAACGCAACCTACAGCGTCAACGCGTGTAACCTTTCGCCCTGCGAAAGAATTTCCCCAACATGATCAACACCCTGTTCCTCCCAGAACTTCGAGAAATGCTTGCGGACAAGCTTTCGGAGGAACTGCGCGAATTCTGTGTTGCGTTGCACCCAGCCCGAACGGCTGAGTTCATGGAAGGGCTCGATAGCTCGGAAACCTGGGAAGTGCTTCAACATGCCGACCCTGGCTTGCAAGCAGAGATTTTTCAGTACTTCGATTGGGACCGACAAGTCGAATTGCTAGCCACGCAAGACGACAAACAAGTAGCCGTGCTCGTCACGCACTTGCCAGCTGACGATGCGGTAGATCTGCTGCGTGAAGTAGACACCGAACGAGTCGATCAAATCTTGGCCTTGGTCCCGGCCACGGATCGGCGCGACATTCGCAGACTGCAGACCTTCGCCGAGGGAACGGCTGGGGCCATGATGACGACCGAGGCAGCCTGCCTGTCCGAATCACTCACTCTACGTCAAGCCTTGGATCAACTCAGCCGGCAAGCCGAACGGCTGGAGATGATCTACTACATTTATGTCACAGATGATACCAACCATTTGCGAGGAGTCGTTAGCACACGTGCATTGGTATCGGCCATCGGTCGACCAGAAACGAAGCTCGTCGACTTGATGAAAACGGACTTGGTAACCGCCAACGTCCAGGACGACCAGGAACAAGTTGCGCAAAAAGTCGCCTTCTACAATTTACTAGCAATACCGGTCGTCGATGACCAGCGACACATGCTAGGAATCATTACGCACGACGACGTGATCGACGTGGTGCGTGCCGAAGCTACCGAGGACGTTCAACGTATCGCGGCGGTGGAGCCCTTGAAGGACTCTTATATGCGCACCCCGCTGACGACGCTGTCGTGGAAGCGAGGCATCTGGCTAACGATCTTGTTTTTTGCGGCCCTCACCACAGCATTCTTGTTAAAGAGCTATCAAGTTGAACTTGAGAAGTACGAGTGGTTGGTGCTGTTCATACCGCTGATTATCAGCAGCGGCGGCAACTCGGGTAGTCAATCCTCGACGCTGGTGATTACGGCGTTAACAACCAAAGATGTGTTCGGCCGGGACTGGGCAACGGTCCTCCGACGTGAAGCCATCATGGGCGTGGTTTTGGGGAGCTTCATGGGCATGATAGGATTCTTCTGCGCCCTATTTTTAGCGCCATCTGTTTATGCCGCGATGGTCATCCCAATCACGGTTTTGGGTGTGGTGATATGCGGCACATGCATGGGGAGCATGTTGCCGTTGATCTTCCAGCGACTCGGCTTAGACCCCGCCATGATGAGCAATCCATTCGTAGCTGGCCTGAGCGACATTATCGGCATTCTTATCTACGTCAACGTAGCTATGCTGTTGCTAAGGTAGTAAACGATGAAAGACATGATTACCGCTCCGGCGGATAGCTTCACGATGGGAAGTCCATTAGATGAAAAAGGCCGAGATTCGATCGAAGATCAGGTCGAGGTAAAACTAACCGAGGGCTCGGACTCAAGGCGTGTTGCACCAAAAAGGGTTTCCAAGTTTGCTTGTTGCTTTATCAGACTCGCACGGATAGGGTGCTATCGGGCGAGTATCGGTCAGCACTGGTATTCGCAAATCAAACAATGATTGGACGACTCAATAAAACGCACTCCGTATGTCGAAGGGTTGGTTATCAAGTGGGCCGATGCGAACGAACACTCACAAGTGTCCATTCGCGTTGGCTTTTTTTTATGTCTTAACGGCAGGATCAGGTGGCACGATGAAAACAGATGCACAAATGAGAAATGAGATCATGGAGGCACGGCCTAATACGACTCAACGAGCTTCAAGTCTGGTTCGTAGTCGAACATATTCAGTAACCTGACTTCAGGCCATGTGTTCCAATCGGCCTACTGCGGCGGTTGCCGTAAAAATCGCAAAGCGCCTAAAAGGAATTAAAGGATGGTTAGGGATTGCCTTTGGGATGCATTGCCTTAACATTGCACGCGTCGAGTCCACCTCGCTCCTAAAAATGCGTTAGGGTATCGACTACAAATCATCGGATGACATATTATACGGCAGCTTGTCAGGTTCGCAGAGAACCTTAGCAATGAGGCCTGATACTTGTAAGCCGACGTGTTGAAGCACAACGCAGTGCATCGACGCGTCGGCTTTTTTCGTTTCCCTTTCGCAGTGATGTTCTACTCTCCATCGAGGTGTATCCATGAAGCGTTTCGAAAGAGTGATGCAATGAAGTCCAGAAAACACTCGATTCTTACGGTTGTCAACGCAAATGCGAATGTAGAACGAACGCTGAGCGAACGACATCAATCGAATCTCCATGTACGCGATGACTGCAACTCAGTTTCAAGGGAGCAAATACCAAACCGCATTGCTAACTTCTTCCAAGATGCCCAAACCAACTTGCAGCCAAAACCCACTGCCGCTTCGTGGGGCGTTTTGTTCGGTTCAGAGTATATCTGGGCGCCCGAAATTGGTCCGATGCTAATTGTTTGTTCTGCCAGGGGTAATGCCTCATTGGAAGGCGACAAGACCCCAACGATTTGCGACAGATTAATCAATTGCAGCATTTTGCAGTACGAAACCACACTCCGTGCGGAGAACTCGCTTCGCATTTTTCACGGCTACTGAATTCCCTTTGAAAGCAACGACCATGTTATGGACCATCTTTGTCATTTTACTAGTGATGTGGGCTCTTGGGCTTGCAACGGGTGCGACCTTAAATGGATTTATTCACATCCTGCTCATCATCGCAATTGTTGTTGTGTTGCTTCGCGTCATTCAAGGCAGGCAATTGGCCTAATGGCGGATACTACAACAATGGTTTCGGTTCCACAATTACCCAAATGCTGGTTACATCTACCAGGTTGAACGGTATTATTCAGCTCCCGTACGGAGCTATCCAATGCGACGATATCGCTATCGTTAAGTTAGAGAATTTTCGCCGTTTAGCTCTTTAATTAATTTCTGCCGTTTGGTTTTTGAAGGGTCGTAGATGACAGGGTTGTTTCAAGAGTTGCGATTAAAGGATGTGATTGTTCGAAACCGTATCGCAGTTTCGCCCATGTGCCAATATTCCTCCGAGAACGGGTTTCCAAATGAATGGCACTTTGTCCATCTTGGATCAAGGGCGGTAGGTGGCGCCGGATTGGTGATGGTGGAGGCTTCTGCAGTCTCACCTGAGGGACGCATTAGCCCCGCGGATAGTGGAATGTACTTAGATGAGCATGTGGAGCCTTTTGCTCGAATAAATCGTTTCATGAAACAACAAGGGGCTATTGCTGGCATCCAGTTGGCGCACGCTGGCCGAAAAGCGAGTGCCTCCAAACCTTGGGAAGGGGACAGTCATATTGGTCCAGACCAAGGGGGCTGGGATACGATCGCTCCCTCAGCCGTCGCCTTCGGTGGAAATCTCACCAAAGTACCGCACGAAATGACGATCGCCGATATTGCAGGAATCCAAAACGCGTTCGTCGCTTCTGCAAAACGCTCGCTCGAAGCTGGCTTTGAATGGATGGAACTGCATTTTGCACATGGGTACCTAGCTCACGAGTTTTTTTCGCCCCTCTCCAATCGTAGAGTCGATCAGTATGGTGGAAGCTATGAAAATCGGATTCGATTTTTGCTGGAGACATTCAATGCTGTGCGCGCCGTTTGGCCCGGACGATTACCGCTAACCATTCGACTCTCGGTGACCGATTGGATCGATGGTGGAGTTACCGTTGACGAATCGATCGAGTTGATTCGAAGGTTAAAAGCACTGGGGCTTGACCTAATCGACGTAAGTCATGGGTTTAACAGTCCTGACATTTCCAAGATCCCCTGGGGGCCAGGCTTCATGATCCCAATCGCGAGCCGCATTCGGCAAGAGTCTGGAATACCCACAGCCGCGGGCTGGATGATCACCGACCCGCAGTTGGCAGACGATGCGGTCAAAAATGAACATATCGATATGGTCATGTTGGCCAGAGAAATGCTGCGAGATCCATATTGGCCTTACCATGCGGCGGTCCAGTTGGGCTCAGAAAGCGCAGCAACAATCTTGCCAATTCAATACGCTCGGGCGGTCTAACTTTTTTAGAAGCGTTCTGTCAACTTGCCCCAGGCACCGTTAAAAGAGACTTTCCCGGGAGGGTGTAATCACGCTTGATGGCATTCAAGACGAGGCTTTTCGAATCCGAAGCATCCAATTCAATCTGTGATGCAATTCGATTCGTCTCGACAGCAAGCGTATCGTCCTTGATAATCTTCATGAACCACTGGCTATAATCGCCGTTATGCAAGTGATGCATCCAAGTCTTATCGTCGATTCCCTCCGCGATTTGGCAGAAAAGGATAAGGTTTTGAGCTCGCAAGTGAAGCGCGCCCTCAGGTCCTGTAAAATAAAAACTCCTCTCGGGTGGCAACTGACCTTCCGCATATTTTCTTCGGTGCCGTATGTGCTCGCGTTCACTCTTCATGGCGCGGCACCTAACAAATTGCAAGGGGCTCTTGGTCTGCCACAACCACACTTCGCCAACACTCAAGACTGGCGGTGGAAATCGTGGTGGTTCCGTTTCGGTTGCAACCGCGAAATCGAGCGCCGCCTGATCCGCATCCGCCCCCACAAAGGCGATCATCTCAACCTGCCTTAATACCGGGACAGGCAGCAAGCTTGGTTGCACTGTAATGAGAACAACATTGATCCAATTCTCGGGAAGCCAATCGGACGGAGCTAACCAATCTGCGGGCATGAGATGATGAGCTTCGTCGAGAATTAGCCAATGGGGCCGCCCAGTTTTCAATCGCAATTGCATCAACGCCGCGAGAAGTTGCAAAAAAAATTGCGGGCGATCCGGTATCGAAACACCAGTCAAACAAATAACGACATTCGCGTTGGGATCCTCTAATACGTGAATTGCTTCGTCGATCGCAGGAACACTACTAGGTCCACCCAAGACGACAGCCCCTTCAAAAGACTCGTAATCCCCTTCAGGATCGACGATGCAAAATTGGTATTTCTGTCCGGCAATCGAATCCACTATCATGTTCGCCAACGAGGATTTTCCACTCCCTGAAGAACCGCAGACCAAAATTGGAGCGCCGAATGCAGGCAGGTAGACATCTCCATTCTCATTCGTTGCAATCGGTAGCTTATGTCTTTTCATTGAGTTTTTCAATGAACGCAAGTCATCGAAAAGGATCTGATCGATCAATGACTGAACGCCTTCACCGTGGTCTAGCGGCAAAACCAAATCGACTGTTTCCTTCAGAGATGGAAGCGCATTGGAAACTGCAGCTGAAAACTCACAAACGTTGAGGAAGGCGTGATCGTTCTCTGCGTCTCCTATTCCTGTCGTGTTGTGGGTAGAGAGTTTCATGATTTCGAGCGCCTTCTCCAACCCAAAAGCCTTGTTGACGCCTGCGGGGAGAACCATGACGGCGCCTTTGTTAAAAATGATCTGCAACTCAAGACCGAGATCGCGGATCGACTCCAGAACGATGCTCTCGAAAGGACTCCAAGTTGCTACAACGCACTGCCCAACAGAAACCGGCCCAACACCGCGATCGCGAAGGGTCTCGACAAGCGTGTTCGAAGGCGAATTGCCTATTAGAATTTCTTTGTTCGTAGAGGGTTCGTAGAGCAGTCCACCGTTCTCGGCGACGACCCAATGAAACAATTGCAATTCCGAAAAGACCGATTTCAATGCGGGCAACTCGCGACCGCTAACTAAGATCAACCGCCGCCCAGAAGCGACGAATCGCTTCAACGCTTCAATCGTCTCATTGGATACGCATCCGTCATGTGCCAACGTTCCATCGTAGTCTGTTGCCAGTACATGATAGCGCATCGAGTGCTCCCCATTCCGCTTTGAAACGGAAGTTGTTCGTTCGTAGTGGCAGGGATCAGATACGACCTAGGAGCACCAGGATAAGCAGAATCACCACGATCAAGCCAAGCCCGCCGCTGGGTCCATAGCCCCAACTTCTGCTATGAGGCCATGTCGGCAAGGCCCCCAAAAGCATCAAAATCAACAACACAAGAAGTACCGTACCAAGCATTTTCTATTTCTCCTTTAGCAGAATCAACTTTCGTCAACGGTCACAAAGCGATCGTAAATGCAGACGATGTCCCACCGGTCGCTAAATCCCCAAGTTGGGCCTCTGATGATTTTCAATTAACATGGATAACTAACCAGAGCAATATTCGTGCCAAATGAAATAACGGTACTTCCGCGATAGCTGGCGATTCGCTCTTAGGCGAGCGGCAGAGTGAAAACTACCTGCCAAGGGTTCGAATGGGAGAGCGAGGCTCCTGCCGAGCTTGGCTTTGGTTCGGCAGGAGCCTCGCCTTAATGCAGCCATTTGGGGAGAGTGGATATGGAAAGCTCACACAATTCATGTGCCATAGCGTGCCCCTTTCTTTTTGGGTACGCTTGGAGGTAAGGAAGAATAGGTTAACTAGCAGCGACGACGATGCACTTTGCAATTTGCAGAACGGACCAACGAGAGCAATGACATTTTGCTTGGGAATAAAGGTAAAGCAGGGGTTGATCGCGCTGGCCGATACGGAAATCGTCAAAGGTGACGAGCGGCTTAACAAGTCGAAGCTTTGGATGAAAGGCGACCACAATGGCTTCTGGTGGATCATGACTTCGGGGCTTCGATCCATTCGGGACAAAGCCCTAATCTACCTCGAGGAGCAAGCTGTCCACCAGAATTATCCTTATGCACGCCTTTACGAGGTGGCCAACGCGTTTGGGCAACAGTTGAGACGTGTCCGTCAAGAAGATGGTGCTTCGCTTGCGCAAAGTAACCTATCCTTTAATTTGCATGCGATTATGGGTGGAAAGCTACCAAATGATACGGAACCTACCATGTTCTACATTTACCCGGAGGGGAATTGGATCGAGGCCAGCCTGGACTCTCCTTATTTTGTGGTGGGTCGCACACCTTATGCCAAACCGATTTTGGATCGAATGCTTTCCAGCGATCTAGAGTTGCGACGAGCGTTGGCGGTCGCCTTTCTCGCGTTTGACGCCACCCATGCAAGCGTCACCGATGTTGGTTTTCCAATCGATGTTATTATGAATGACGCCCAGTCGGGACCAGTCATGCAATCGCGTTTTGACGCGATGGAGCTTCAGTCGGCTGCCGATTGGTGGCAGGAACACCTCGTTAGCTCGCTGTCGATGTTCCCGACGGAGTGCTTTAATAAACTTTTCGCCAGCCAACAATGATTGGCCATCGTGCCTTTTTGGTCTTCGTACTTCCTAAACAAATAAAAATTTGACGGGTTTACGAAGGACGAATTGGCTAAAGTCGAGGGGAATTTTGAAACAAGGATGAACGAGGCGCTTTGCCAGCAAGTTGCTTTGGACTAAGGCACACCCTTTCGTTGGGCGTTCAACGTAGACCCGTATCCTGAGGGCATGAGAGATCTAAAACATTCGACGAGGTAGAAACGAAAGGCTGTACCGCATGGATGCCTTTTGGCCGGCAACCGACGATAACTTTTGGTTGCAAAACCTGCTAACTATCGACGGGGAGCTCCTAAGGGGTCGTTTTTTGGATCAAATATGCTAGCGGTGAAAAGTACCAAAAAACGTATCCTCACGAACTAGCAGATGTTTCATCGAATTATTTTGGTGATTGGTCGGCTAGTAACCACACCGCGCTGAATGCAAGCAGTTTTGAAGACGATGGCTAGAGGCAAATCCACGTGTTCGGATACGTGTCGCGATAAAAAACGATTATTGCAGTCTGGCATAACAATTGCGATTTCTGGTTCCCAGTACCATCGATGCATGGTGATCCTAGTTTTGACAACTCAATGGGGGAAGAATGATGAAAAAGCAAACTGGTTCACTGCATTCAACAAAGCACGAATTCAGCAATGAGGATCCACTAACAGGTGAAGCTGGTGCTCATCCGATGGGAACTGGACTTGGCGCTGCTCTAGGAGGAGCAACAGCGGGGGCGGCTGCCGGGACTATCGCCGGGCCCATCGGAACGGTAGTAGGAACGATCCTTGGCGGGATCGCGGGCGCTTATGCCGGTAAGACCGTTGCCGAGAATATCGATCCGACAGTTGAAACTTCCTATTGGAGAGACGCATACCCAGAACAGCCTTACTACTCCGATCACTACCAATACGAAGACTATGAACCTGCCTATCGAGCCGGATGGGAATCGTACGATTCGACAATTCACTCAGACTGGAAGGACCGCGAATCACTCGCAAAGGAGCGCTGGGAATCCGAAGGAGGGGCTCCAAAAATGACATGGAAACAAGCCAGACTGGCGGCCGAAGATGCATACGGCCGAGTCAATGAACGTGCTGGAAACAAAGCTAGGTAGCAACGATGCCGTTCAGCAATTTAGCAACAACTGCTTGCTCAGACCGTTAATCCAAAAGCTCCATACGAGTTGCTCGATCATTCAATGGTTCAGGTCGCTTAACAGCTTTTGAAGGGCATTTGTGTCCAAGGGCTTAACCATATGGTGATCAAAACCGGCCTCACTCGTTTTTTGTCTCGACTCCGGTTGTCCCCAACCAGTTTGGGCAATGATGACCACACGATCTCCATATGGCTGCTCTCTAATTTTCCGGCAGACATCATAGCCATTTAACTTTGGTAGCCCGATATCCAATAAAATTACGTCCGGACGAAATTCTCGCGCCGCTGATAACGCTTGTTCTCCATCGTATGCAGTGTGGATTTTGTGCCCAAGTAGATTCAGCAACATAGAAAGTGTTGTTACGCTATCGCGATTGTCGTCCACAATCAGGACGCGGAGCGGTGTTATCAGATTTGATTGCTGGTCATCTTTCAATTCCGATGAGGGAACGGGAGTATCCATAATCGCTGGCAGCCGGACAACAAACTCGCTGCCCTTGCCAAAACCCTCACTTTTTGCCTCCACGGAACCGCCATGCAATTCCACGAGCCTTCGCACAAGCGATAATCCAATCCCTAAGCCGCCTTGAGACTTTTCTAGTGAACGGTCTACTTGAGAAAACATGTCGAAAATACGCGGCAGCTGATCAGATGCTATTCCGACGCCAGTATCTTGAACCAATACGACAACTTCGCTGGCTTGCCGTTCGACAGTGATACGAATCTGGCTACCTGGCTCGCTATATTTGGCTGCGTTGTTCAAAAGGTTCAAAAAAACTTGTGCCAAACGAGTAAAATCGGCCTCGACAACAATCGGGAATTCCGGAAGAGTGATTGTAAGTTCATGTCTCATCTGCTCCAGCAGCGATCGGCTTGTCTCTACCGCGCTGTTAATGACTTCCGATAGGTGAAGAGACTTTTTTTGAAGTTCGACTTTACCCGTTGAGATTCGACTTACATCCATCAAATCATCGACAAGCCGAATCATTTGTGCGAGTTGCCTCTCCATCATTTTTCGAGTCTGCTCGGCTTCCTCTCCACAGTTATTTGTCAATTCAAGCACTTGCAGCCCATTTCGGATTGGAGCAAGTGGATTGCGGAGCTCGTGGGCAAGCGTCGCCAAGAACTCGTCTTTTCGTCGGTCCGAATCAGAAAGATCTGCTGCGAGTCGTCGGAGTGCCTCTTCGGATTGTTTGCGCTCAGTGATATCCAAGTTCGTCCCAACAACCCATTCTGCAACTCCATCCGAGTTGGTGCGAACTGCTTCGAAACACTGTATGTAGCGACACTCGCGGTTGTCGACGCGACGAATTCGAAATTCTCGGCTGCTACTACCAAGTCGACGAATTGTTTCCTGCAAAATTTCTTCCTGCCGTGGTAGGTCTTCGGGTAGCACGGCACTGCTCCAATCTGCGTAATCCACAATCCCGTTTGGTTTCGCAGGAACGCCGTATATTCGGAACATTTGTGCATCCCAGCGTACTTGGCCGGTGAAAACGTTCCACTCCCAAATCCCAACTGCAGTCGCCTCCGTTGCGAGACGCATTCGCTGCTCATTCTCCTTTAGCCCCTCTTCGGCAAACTTTCGGTCAGTAATGTCCCTTGTGAAGCAACGGCTATGTATGAATTTGCCATTTCGAAACAAAACATTGGAACTAATCAGTACGTACCGAATGGAACCATCCTTGCAACATAAAGGCGCCTCCACATTTGCGATCGTTTCGCCGGAGGTCAGTCTCTTGAGTATGTCTCCGATGACACTTTGATCCGCGTGGAATTTTGAAATTGGTTGTCCAACATACTCTTCTCGACTATAACCGAGGAGGTCCAGTTCCGTTTGGTTCGCTCTTAGGATGATTCCATCTGGTCCTACCCAGTGCAGTCCGACAGTGGCATTGTCGAAGAAGTCGGAGAGTTGTGTTTCGCTGTCACGAAGGGCTGCTTCCGAACGCTTTCGATCCGTAATGTCTCGAGCGATTTTTGATGCTCCGACAACTACGCCGTCTTCGTCAAGTATCGGCGATACGGTAAGCGAAACATCGACGCGCTGACCATCACTGCGCTGCCGAATTGTTTCATAGTGTTCGATGTGCTCACCCACACGGAGGAGACTCTGGATGCGATTCTCCTCGTCTAATCGGTCGACTGGGATAATGAGAGAAATATGGCGACCGATCGCTTGCTCCGCTGTGTACCCAAATAGCCGCTGCGCTCCTTTATTCCAGCTTTGAATGATTCCGTCCAATGACTTGCTGACGATGGCATCGTCGGACGATTCGACAATGGAAGCCAAAAAACGGGCACCGGCAAGCTGCTTTTGAACCTGTTGTTCCAATCTCTGCCGATCCGACATGTCTCTGAAGACCAATACGCAACCGATGATCTCACCTTCATCCCGCTTGATCGGGGCGGCGCTACCCTCGATTGGTCTTTCCACGCCGTCCCTGCCGATCAGTATCTCTTGATTCGCACGACCAAGGATGATGGTTCCTCGAATCGCTCGGAGTGCTGGGTTTTCCACCGGTTGGCGACTAAGCTCATGAATAAGTTGAAAAACTTCATCCAGGAGATGCCCCGCGGCTTCGTTTTGCGTCCAGCCGGATAGGTTTTCTGCTACCCTGTTCATGAATGTGACGCATCCCTCAGCGTCAGTGCTAATGACAGCATCGCCGATACTGTCAAGCGTGATCTGAAGCCATTCGGACTGTCGCCGTACGTTTTCCTCGGCACTATTGCGAGCGGTCAGAATTTGTCGAGCGTTCTCCAGTGCGACAGAACGAATCCGCTGTTCTTCGTCGTCATTCTCAGCCATTAATCACTCCCAAGAATTCTTGATGCAAGCACTGTTCCATGCACGCGTGCTCCGATTTTTGCAAAGGCCGTATCGCGAGTTGTGGATGCGTCATCACAGAAAGGGGAGAATCCGCAATCGTCCGTAGTTCCCAATTGATCCAACGGAATATACCGTGCCGCTTCTAATATGCGATCACAGACTTCCTCCGCTGTTTCCACGCGAGGGTCGATGGGAGAAACGACCCCTACGAATATCCGTTGACCTGGTTTCAATTGGTCGCGAATGATTTTCAAAACACGGATGCGATCCCGTTCGCCTGCAAGAGCGATATAGAAATTACCAACCATCAATTCGAATAAACTTGGCAAAAGCTCTGCATAGTCGACTTCTCCACTATGCGTTGAGTCGCGATCGGAACCGGGGCAAGTGTGGACTCCAATGCGTCTACGCTCCTCAACCGAGAAATTTGCAAGGGCGAGATTGTTGAGGTCAATAAAACTGTGTAAAAGTGTGCCCGTAGGATCGATTTTGATGGCAAGTCGCCCTTCGGTGAAGTCGATTTGCACTTTATGTGCTCCTTTCTTGAGGCACGCACGAACCTCGGTCTGATGCTCAGAAATCAAATCGTCAAGAAATTGTTCGCGGGAGTATCCTGGAATTTCACCCGCAGGGTACATTAGGCTCAAGGCAGATGGCGAAATAACCGCTTGCTTTACAGGCAGATGTGAGTACCGAAGCGCAACGTCCAAATAGCTGTCCGCATATCTCATGTAACGAAACGGCCCACTTGTTAATCGCAGCATTCGGCGGACATGGCCTGCTGAAAACGGGATTCTGAAGCCGTCTGGAGCTGTGTTCGGCAGACCGTGCACACAATAAGTCCAAAAGTTGTGATATTTACGCTGTTCGCCATCGGTGATAACGGGCGAGCCGGTCGCTTCAAATCGCGCAATAGTATCTCGAATTGCATCGTCATAAAGTTGCTCCAACGCGGGGTTCATGTAGTCCAGGATTGAAACAGCGTCTATCAGTTCCCTCGGGCGCGGAATACTTCCAATTGGCTCAGTCGGAATCATCATTTTGGATACTTATTTTCGTCCACAGCGTACAAGCTAAACCATAGTACCAAAAAAGTCCCTTTTCGCACTGTTTAAAACCAATTAGTTGACTTTTTGTCTTTTGACCAATCCACATAGTTTTCGACTCGTTGCCTTCATTGCAAAATTAATGTTTGTGGTTGACGGGACATTATTTGCGTCTTTAATTTGCTACTTCGTATTTTGATTGTCGATGACAATAAAGACGGAGCGGACACGTTTTCCATGATGCTGAGAATCTTAGGCAACGACACACTCACCGCTTATGATGGCCTTGCTGCGGTCAAGGCAGCGATCGAGTTTCAGCCGGGCAAATGCGGGCCAGCGGAAGGTAGTTTAAGAATCCGTTGACTCTATTTCCATCGAGTCGGCTAACAACGCTTGACCTTTAACGAGCCAAGCGGCCGAAAACGCCCAGACGGCGACCCACTCCATCCAGAAGATGAAATTGAATTTATTGAGGATCGTTTTGAAAGAGTCAGGCAACAGAAAAAGATGAATTCCCATCAAGGTCATGCAGCCAATAATCGTAAGCCCCGTTGTTAAATACAAGCCGTCACGCTGCTCATCACGCGTTTTCAGTCGCAGTCCAAAATGCCCGCGTGGGAAATGATAAAGTGAGAAAGCAGCAAGGGTCGTGAAAAAAATCCCACCGCTAAAAGTGTGAACGTAGCCGACAATAGTCGACTGATGTAATGGATCGCTATCAGGATCGAGCGGGCATAAGGCGATACCGAGCGCGGACAAGCAAGCGAGATTACCTGTCCAGTTCTCTATGGAATCATATCCGTGATAACAGAATAGGAATATGCCTATCGCGCACATTGCCCCAACAAAAATATCGCGTAGCGGCGTGTGGTAATAGCTGCTCATGTTTTCCTGTATTTCAATGCCCAACACAAAAAAGCCGATGGGGCCAAGCACTAGGGGCAACAGAAAAGCCAGCAACCCAAGAGATCGTCGAATGCCCAAATAGGACATAACCACCGAGTGGGAATGGGGATGGTTTTCGAGCATCCATTTTTCATAACTTGTACGCGGAAATGCCATTGAAAAGCTTTCTTAGTTGAGATCGTCAAGCATTCCGTAGTTACTCCGATCCGGACAATTTCCGGACGGACTTGTCTCTGGGAGGCGGGCCATTGGAGGACACTGGAATCTATGCTTCCTGCTTGAACTCTGGCTAAACACGCGACGGATGGAATTGGACTTAACAACGGACTTCCTTGGCATCTTTCTTTCTCCCTAGTGAATCTCATTTTAAGAGACTGACTTGTCCGTGGATACGGCACCACCTCAAGCCACCAATGTTATGATCAAAGCTTGTAAAAATAAATAGATTATGAGAGACTCAATCGAATGATAAAATGCGTACTTCCGGCATCGAATCGCTCCAAATGTCGGCTTGCTTACACATTGCCGGGCGGCTTAGTCCTTGGAATGGTCCTACTTGCGAAGGGAGATAAAGACTAGCAACGATGAATCCTCGACTGCGTGCAATGCGTGGGGTTGTGCTACCGTTAGATACAGCATCGTGCCGGCGGTGAGTTCAATCGTTTTGTCCATCGTAGTAAACTGAACACGCCCTTCGATACATTGAACTATGATTTCGCCTGGAGCTTTGTGTTCAGCGATTGTCTTGCCCGCTGCCAGGACTAAACGAAGTACCTCCATATCGTCGGTCTTCAGTAGAGTCCCTGTCTTGGTATCCCCGAGGGTATTGCCCAAGGGACCGATGTCGATCAATTCGCCTGGGCTTGCATGATGTGTTGCCATTTTGATTTATCCAATTGGTAAGATGATAACTGCATTCGAACTGAAGTTGTAAATCGATACACGTGAAAACGAATCGCTAATTCAACCATTCGGCTTCTCGTCGCGTCTCCTGGCAACTCGTTGAGCCAGTTTCACCAACTCCACCACGGCGACGGGAAGCAGCGAACAGCCAGCGATCACTCCCCATTCCGAAGTCGTCGGTGGGACGGTGCGAAGTACCTTCTGCAAGAGTGGTACGTATACTGCTGCGACCTGAAGGACCAAACAAATACCAACTGCTCCCCACAACCAACCATTGGTGAAAAAGCGGTCGGTGAACGTCGATCGAGTCTGCGAACGAGCGTTGAAAACGTGAAAGACTTGCGATAGGGCCAACGTCATGAATGCCATTGTGGTTGCGCGGCGAAGACCATCACCTTCATCACCATGCCACTGCATTCCAATGCCAAACGCGAAAAGCGTAACCGATGTTAGCAACAATCCTTGCCAAACAATCAGGACAATGAAACGCATAGGGAGCAACGATTCCTTCGGGTCTCGCGGCGGACGCTTCATGACGTCCGGTGCCGACGGTTCCAATGCGAGGGCAAAGGCGGGGAAGATGTCGGTGATCAAGTTAAGCCACAGTATCTGTAAAGCGACCAGCGGCAGTGGCCAGCCAATCATGAGTGCAATAAAAACCGTTAGTATCTCAGAAAAGTTGCAAGACAACAGGTAGTGGATGAATCGAAGGATGTTGCCGTAGATGATCCGGCCTTGCTCTACCGCGCCGACGATGCTTGCAAAATTGTCGTCGGTGATCACCATGTCAGCATTCTCTTTGGCAATCTCGGTTCCCTTAATACCCATGGCAATTCCAATGTCGGCCTTCTTTAATGCAGGTGCGTCATTCACTCCATCGCCGGTCATGGCTACGATATGTCCTTGTCGTTGCAACGCCGCGACGATCTGCAACTTATGTTCTGGTGAAACACGAGCGAACACCGCTGCCTCGGCAACTGCTTTCTTCCAGCCCTCGTCGTCTAAACCTTCCAATTCGCCACCATGAACCGTCCTCAAACGACGGCCAGCCGGGTCGACCTCGATACCCAATTGGGAAGCAATCTCCGCTGCAGTAGACTGCTGATCGCCGGTAATCATAACGGTCCGAATTCCAGCTTCGCGGCAAGTTTCAATAGCCGCCTTGGCTTCTTCGCGAAGCGGATCGCTCATTCCAACCAGGCCTACGAAAGTAAGATCTTGGGACAGATCCGCTTCCTCGTAGCCTTCTTGAAGTTCGCGATACGCCAAAGCAAGCACTCGCAGCGCCGCGCCCGCAAGCTGTTCGTTCGCGTCCTTCCATTTTTGGCGACCTTCGTCGGTTAGCGTTTGTACTCCAGAACCGAGCACTTGACTGTTGCTCGCTTCGATCATCCTTCCTGGAGCTCCCTTGACGTATACCACTTTTTTCCCGTCCGGAGTGGTGTGTACGGTAGACATGCATTTGCTGACGCTATCAAAGGGCACTTCGCTGATACGAGGATACCGAGTCGCTAAATCGGCAAGGTTGATTTTGGCTTTTTCCGCCACCACGATCAACGCCGCTTCGGTCGGATCGCCTAGCAAGGTTTCGTTGCCATTGCTGCGTTCTACTTTGGCATCGTTGCAAAGCATACCGATGCGCAGGGCCAGTGTGAGGTGCGCATCTGCGCTAGGCTCCAGAGGCTGATCGCCATCTTGAAACTTGCCGGCGACTGAGTATCCGCTGCCAGTCACTTCGACGCGGCGCTGATCCAGGATATAGACGCAGACTGTCATCTCATTCTTGGTCAGCGTTCCAGTCTTGTCGGTGCAGATGACAGTTGTGGAGCCCAGCGTTTCGACAGCCGGAAGCCGTCTCACAAGCGCTCGCATAGTGGCCATGCGCTGCATCCCCAGCGCAAGTGTCATCGTGGCCACTGCGGGCAACCCCTCGGGTACGGCAGCGATGGCCAGCGAAAGCCCGATCTCTAACATATGCCAAAGGTCGCTTACGCCACGCAACCATCCTGCAAGTACGATAATGGCGCATAAAACTAACGTGATTGCGATAAGCAAACGACCGAGCCGAGCCAGCTTTTGTTCGAGTGGGGTAGCGCGTGTGGTTACCTTGTCGATTAGCACGCCAATCTTTCCTACCTCCGTCTCCACGCCGGTGGCGGAGACCAATAGACGGCCACGTCCATCCGTGATCGTCGTTCCCAAAAAAGCCATGTTGAGACGGTCTCCAAGCACGGCGTTTTCGTCGTCAAGTGGATCAGCTGTCTTGGTTACGACGTTCGATTCGCCCGTCAGCGCTGACTCCTCAATCTGCATTCGCACACACTCGATGATTCGACCGTCTGCAGGTACGCGAGCGCCAGCGACAAGGATAACCAAGTCTCCTCTAACCAAATCGGCTGCGGGAATCTCGCACTCTTTCCCGTCCCGAATCACGTGTGCGACTCGAACAGATTGTTTTTGTAGTGCGGAAAGAGCGTACGCAGCCTTCCATTCAGTAAAGAATCCGATCGATGCGTTGATAACGATGACAATCATAATTGCGATTGCCTCTACGTTGTCACCCATCGCGAAAGCGATCACTGTCGCTGCGACTAAAAGGACGACGATCAAGCTTCGGAACTGCGCTAGGAATATCTCTAAGATGGATCGCTGTTGCGCCTGAGGCAACATATTAGGGCCGTACTTCGCAAGTCTTTTTTTCGCCTCAGCCTTGGTTAGACCATTCGACTTGTCGGTATGCAGTCGCTCAATTGCGGCTTCCAGTGATAAAGAGTGCCACGCAACAGATACTGTTGAGGAACTATACTCATCTTTGGATATTGTACTCTGGGATTTTTCAATCGTCGTGGTGGCCGCTAGCACATCCTGGCTCTTTTCAATATAGTAATCTTCCCTTCGATCTCGCAAGCCTCCTTGAAAACGTCACAAAAGCCTACATCGCCCCTTTTGAGCAGCAACGTAGCTTTCGTGACGCTAGCTTCGAGTAAGCCGAGAGGCTTATTTCTTCCCTCCTTCACAGTGTTTGATACACTCGCGACAGGCTTCCGCACAAGCTTTGCACGCTGGATCATGACCTGCGTGTTTTTCGCACTCTGCCAAACACTTGCGACACACATCTGCGCACTTACCCATGATTGCGGGAGTGCATGTACCAGAATCGCAATGTCGGGCGCATGTAACGCACTCTCGATTACAGGCGACGCAAGCGCGCAGACACGCCAATCGCGTTGGATCTTTTGCCACGGCCACAGCGCAGGCATCGATACACTCCAGGCACGAATCCGCGCATGTCCAGCACGCCTTGTCCACGTGCTTTTCACCCTTGACACCGGGAGCCTGCGCTAGGCCAACAGCGGCGATGGCAAACAATCCGAACAAACTCAACAAAACATTTCGACGTACCATCGATTCACTCCTAAAAAACAGTCTCGAAAACCAAAATGCTTGGCAACCAATTCGACAAGCCACGTGCCTGGATAGCAAAGGGCGTGCCAGGAACGCGCCGGATCGTATAAACATGCGAGCAGAACCGCAGACAACCCATTAAAAAATCCGGCGCAAATACGGACAGCACAGTTCCGGTTTTCCGGCTATACAATTGCTGGGGTTCGTGTTGCGCCGTGTAGACTGAAAACATAATGAATCCGCAGGTCGAGCCTGCGGTATTTAAACCGCTAAGTCGCTTGCAATACTTTTTTCGTGCAGTACTTTTCTGGCGAGGCTGTCTAAGTCCACGTCGGTAACCGTGGGAAGAAACTTTTTTCGATATAGCTCTTCGTGCACGATATTAACAATAGCGACCAAAGGGGCCGCAACCAGCACGCCTAACACACCAAAGGCAGACACGCACAGGAGCATCGAAAAGATGACTGCGACAGCATGCAACTTCATTCCTTTGGACATTATGACGGGGAGGATAATATTATTCTCCAATGCTTGAACTCCCATGTAAGCGAGCAGCACCCACAGCGGAGTCATTCCTCCTTTTCCGATGGCCAGGAGCAAAGCTGGCACTGTGCTGAACGTAGGCCCTAAAAATGGAATGGATTCGTGGAGACCCGCAATGAGTCCCAACACCAATGCGTCCATCAAACCAAGCAAAGGCCACATCAGCACAAAGACAAGCAAGCCAATGGTTAGCATCCCGACAAGCGTCGATCCTCCCCACGCAGGCGCAAATATACAAATGCGGTGCATAATCGTGACCGCCTGATTATGATGGCGCACCGGTACCATCGAGAAAATCGCACCGATGATCGGTCGAGGATTCATCAACATAAAGATTACACCGAAGGAAACCGTCACCAAGACTATGAGCACTTGCACTCCGTTGAACGCGACTCTTGTAAAGCTTCCGACAACGCCTCGAAGCATCTGCGCCAAACTGGATCGAATGGTATTAGTCTCCCTCGGAGTACTCAATGGTTCAAGTGCGGTTGGCAGTGCGTCGTCGGTCGACGTGTTTGCTTCCGTTGCCGTCGCAATTTCCGTGGTTACTTCTGCTTGCAATTTTACCTCGGAACGCTTGGCATGCTGTTCCATTTTTATGAGAGGTTTCTGAAGTCGTTCCCAGTATCCGGGTAGTACCTCTGACACGTTGTTGACCGAGTCTCTTAACGGATTGAAAAAGGCCCAGCCCGAAAGAGCGAAAACGGTGACCATTGCAAATACGACCAAAACGGTAGCGCCTTTTCTTCCGCCAGTTAACGCCCTTAGTCTATTGACCAACGGGTTAAGTGCGAGCGAAATAAGCAAAGTCAACAAAAAAGACAAGTAGATCGGGGATAGCAATGAAAATGTCTGCACGAAAGCAAATAGTCCAGCCCCAAGCATCACAAGGAAGGGCATCGAGAACTTCTTAGACGAGGGTTCTGAAGTGTTGGTCATGTCGTTTTTTCCAAAGCGAGGTATGCTCTCACTGCGCAAGCGACTTGACGCCATCGCATCGAGTTTTTCACTAATGGGGTCGGAGCGCCTTTTCATATTCCGTCTTAATGTAAACTTCTCCACGTTCCGCTTCCGCAAATATGGTGAAGGGATCCTGTCCATTAACTGCACTTCGTAAATCCATCCACATTCGGTGAAGTTTACCCAAGATGGTTCCGGAGGTTGGGGCCTCATTGCCGTAGTCGCAAACCAAGTCTTGAAGCTCATTAGCCATGGCGGCTCTTTCCCCGACGAAGGATCGAAAGAGCGCTGCAATCTCGGCGTGCTCAATTCTGTTGGCTGCGTCCATGAAAACTTCCTCGGAATCTACAAGTAGGCGAATAATGGCTTGCAATTCGCCTACCATTATCGAATCCAATGGATCTACTCCGCTATCAGAATCGGGGTCGCCGATCGACTTTTTCGACTTCATGAAACCGCCTTTTTAGGGAAAGAGATCAATTTCCGCTCTTCTTGGATTGAAGTCCACCACGACCGTATTTGACCGCTACAAATTCTAGCCAACCGGAGTCTGCATTCGCTGGCGGAGACGATTTATCAAAGGCCTCGAATTTTATTATCTGATCCTTGGCGAGCTCGACCATCCATCGCGAATTTTTTTCATCCGCCTCAAATGCGCCGAGGGGAATTGCAATTCGCCGATTATCGGTCGTGCGCAGAACCAAGTAGGTAATTTCACCTTTAGATGCCCTAATCGCGACATCCTCGATGCTGCCAACAACTTCGCCAAACTTGTCGACAATTGGCTTATTTACAATACCTTTGAGAAGCGTCAATTGGAAATCAAGGTCATCGAACCTCTGGCCCGTATTTTTATCGTGTTGCGTTGCATATTCGATCCAATAGATAGCTTCTTTGTAACTCCTAAATAGTTCATTGGCTTGCATGCGATTCAGACTCTTCGGACGTACAGCAAGTTGCGTATTCTTATCCCATGTGAACTTAATCAGCCGATCACCATTCACGAATGGGATCAATCTCCATTGTGGCTGCTTGTCCGTTTCGGTTGTTTCCAATACAAGCACTGCCAAATGCCCAGTCTCTAGGTCAAACGCAAGATCCTCAATACGACCCACGTTCGACTCACGCATTTTCAGCTCGGTCCTCAGAAGCTTGGAGGCCATTAAAATTTGGCTTTCAACCGGCTTGGTAGCGGATTCATCCTGTTCCTTTGCCACTGCGGGACGGCTTTTAGCCGCTTCGTTGGTCTGCGGTTGGCCCGCTGCAGGAAGAGAAAACACCAAGCAATAAATGATCGCAGGCGACACCCCGACCAATACACCCCTTCGTGCAGAACGATTTCTGAAATATTCTGCTAAGATAAAGATAAGCATATTGGACTCGATTCGTAATTAGGGTGTTTGAAAGTTGTGTGAAATTAAACGAAAAATGGAGACAAGCAGCCAAGCGAATTGATCCTATTTCAGAAACGTTGCTTCCGCATTCGCCCCATCGCCGCTCTCCCCTACTCGCCCGCAAGAAACAATTGAGGACGAGTATCAGATCAATTCAAACCAACATTTCAAAGCAATTATTATTTCGGCTCAATGAGGTCATTGGAAGTCTTGCTCGGATTGATCGTATCGGATTTGACATCGAAATCCGTATTTGTCTTAACCTCATTTTGACTTTGCTTTGCTTGAATCTGTTTGTCGGAACCTAATCGATCTCGATCAGGTGACACGACGTCAGAACCATTTGTTGTTTTGGTGGAATTGGCCGGATTAAGGGTTTGCGAGTTCGTACCATCACTAAACGAGTTTTGGCCGGAACCTGAAGTCTTCTGTTCGGTCTTCAGTTGATCAGCTTTACTAGATTGATTTTGCGTATTTTGACCATTTCTCAAATCGTAATTTCCATAACCTGCCCGATACTGATTTTGAGTTCCTGAATTCGCTTGAGCCGACACGGAATTCACGTTGTCAAAGTAGACTGGCCTACCGTTGACGCAGATAAACTCGCGACCGCTTGCATCAATACGGAGCACATACACGCGACTAGCACTTTGTGATTGCCAGGGTTGTTGATTGTTTTCAACGGCCATCGAATTTCCCGACTCTGACTGAGTTCTGTATTGCATCGGCCCACCGTTTTGACCGGCTCCTGCATTCCAACCCTGGTTTTGTGGTTGTCCCACTTGCAGTGGTTGCCCCTGAGTTTGAAACGACTGTGCACCGTTGATTCCGTTCGCTTGGAACGAATTGCCGTACTGATTAAACTGATCTTGCGTAACGATCCCCCCACGTTGTCGAGTTCCCTGAGCTGGTTGCCCTTGGACCTGGGTGGATAGGTTTGAATTCAGTTGTCCAGGCTGTCGATTGGAATTGTTTTGCAAATTGGTGTTGCTTTGAATTCCAACATTTCCAGTAGGTCCGGACGCTCCGTTAACTTGACTTTGTGTACTCAACGAAGAACGATTTTGAACGTCTCCCGATACGGATGCTCCAGAACTTTGCTGAAGATTTCTGTCCACAGTATCCTGAGCCTTTTGTGTTCCGTTTTGAAGCGTGCTTTGAATGTTGTTCAGCGCTCCTTGATCCTGATTAGCTGGATTGATGGTAACCTGACCAAACAGGCTAGAACCGAAGCAAGCAAATGCTCCTGCAATTAAATGACGATGCATCTTATTTCTCCAATGGGTTTTGAACCGGAAGTAACATATCGAAATCTCATACACTGGGATTTCGACAGGATTGGTTTTAGCCAGACGCACATCATGTGCCACTAAGCGTTATTGCTGAATACATCGGGTATATGCTCGAAATGCAACCGCATAGGTGCTGAATCAACGACACATTGGTCGATTCAGCAGCAACATCATTCGGTCGCTACAATACCGACTTCAAATGGTGTGGCGATTGTTTCGAGGTCACTATTTGCCGGTCCGCAGAGCAAGTGCCCTTTTTTGTCAAATCGCGAACCGTGGCATGGGCAGTCCCAAGTGCTTTCATTTCGGTTCCACTCCACTATGCAACCGAGATGCGGACAGACAGCAGAACACTGGTGCAGCTCACCAAGGTCATCGCGATAAGCTGCCACTTTCGAAATTCCAGCTCGCACAATTGCACCCGCGCCAGGGGCGATCGATTGTGTCGATCCGACATCGCCGCCTGTCAACCAGGTTGTGTATTGAGCAGCCACATTGAGATTCTCTTGCAGGTAACGTCCAGCTGCGCGAAGCGTTTTTCGCGAAGGATCGTAAAGAGTAGACCATGGATTCTGCCGCTCTAAGATCAAATCGGTAAGCAGCATGCCAGCGATGGTTCCGTGCGTCATGCCCTGCCCTGAATCGCCTGTGGCAATGTAAACGTTTTGACTGTCAAGCGGGTTCCTACCAATGAACGCTAGACCGTCGATGGTTTCTAATACTTGCCCCGACCATCTGTAAAGGACCTTACCGCTAGTCGGAAATCGCGTTCTTGTCCACTCTTCAAGGCGTCGATACCTATCCTCTGCGTCATTTGCCTGGCCAGTCTTGTGATCCTCTCCGCCAACTATAAGTAATTCTCCACTGGATTCGCTTTTAGGAAGCGCCTGAATTCGGACGTAATGATAGGGACTTTCCGTATCCCAGTACAATGCCTTCGAGACCGATCCCTTCGGGATTTCAAACCCCAAAACATAGCTGATATATGCCGCTTGTTTGGTGTGGATCGTTACAAAATCGTTGAATGGACTATTGGTAGCTACCACTACGGAATGTGCTGTTATGTTGGTGCCTAAATACGAATAAACAATTGCGGGCGGTCCACTCTCAAGTCTCTCTACACGAGTTTGGGTGAATGTGAATCCTCCCATTCGCTGAATGGCTTGCTTCAAGCCGCTCAGATACTTTATTGGATGAAACTGTCCCTGGCGAGGGAATCGCAAGCATGGAAGGGATTTGAACTCAGGCAACGAACAACTCGGTATGAGCTCAATTTGCGAAAGTCCAGCCCGCCTTGCAGCTAACAACTCTTGCTGCAGAATCGCGAATGACTCCACCGATGTACCTACGAGATAACCATCTAGCCTCTCAAAGTCGCATTCGATCTTTTCATCATTTACGATAGCTTCAATCCGATCGATTGCAGCCGTATGACTTTCTGCAGCCATTCGCATACCTTCATAGCCATGCCAGTTTTCGATATTGACGTAACGATCATCGATCGCGTTTGTGAGATGCGCGGTTGTTCGTTGGGTCTGTCCTCCACTTATAGGTCCATCATCCAGTACGACGACGGATTTGCCTTCGCGGAGCAATAGATAGGCGGTTGTCATGCCCGCTATTCCTGCACCCACGACGCACACATCAGTTACAACATCCTTGCGGAGCGACGCTGTCGAGGAGATCTCACCTTGTTGCATCCAAACAGACTTGGTTTGTTCTAGTTTTTCATTCATTATTGAATTTCCAATACCAATTCTCTTGTGGAATCAGCAGCAGTGCGCTAGCACCCGCTGTTGCAGTGCGCTAGCACCTGTGGTTGCAATGCGCCAGCACCCTATGTTCATGTTTATCTCGCATAAACCGGACGCGGGCGCGTACCGGCTGATGGCTTGTTTGCGCAAAATGAGTGCCATTAGCGCTCACCGGTTTGCGAAATCAATGATTGATTTAAGACTATGCTTGCAGCACACTGGTATGCGACGGATTCTATGTCCCACATCCGCACGATGTCGCACTCGACTTCCACCCTTCAACGGCTTCTTTCGAGTTTCGATTCAAATGAACGTGGCTATCGACATGAGAAATCCAGTTCAGCGGAATAAAATGATGCTGATCGTCGGAGCTATCATTGCGTGTCAATTTAATTGAGTTGATCTCGACGCCGTCGACAACGCCTATTTTTTTTCCGCAGGAGGCTATGACATTCATGTGCTCCCTAATACCGCCTACGCCAACATCGTCCCCCGCGATCGTTCCCATACCCGTCTTTTCCTTGACGAATTCGACGGCTTTTTCCGCACCCTGGACAATCTTGCCTCCAACACTTTTCGCGGCATCCGCTACAGAACTCCCAACGTCGGACAACTTTTCCGAGACCGTTTTAGACATGACTTCACTCCTTAAAAAACCATCATCTAGTAAATGCAATCGTCAACGCTTCGATTGCGATGCTGGGCACTTTTTCGATGCTTCAGAGCACCGTTGCCAACAGTTTGTTCCACAAGTGATCAAGCAAACGCCATACCGCAATCCTTCGGTTCTCAACGATTCGCCTTGAAGAATTATTTGTTCACTTGATTGGTGGCTGTTGTGCTGGTGTCGGCTGAGGGGCGATCGGCGGCGGATCTCTTAAAGGTGGCGTAAGATTTGGCGGATCGCCAACATCGGGAAGGTTTGGATCGGGTTGTCTTGGACCGGGAATCTCCGGATCGATTTTGGAGGGCTCGTATTCCGGATTGTCATCTGGTGATGAGAAGCATTCCAAAACGCAGTTCAACAAGTTACTTTTTGCCATGCTAATCTTCCTCGTTCGTTTCAAATCATCATTCGTGTAAGCGAACCACTAGCCAGCCGTCGTGTGGCTGAATAGTCAGTTTTTTCGCATGCGGTTCAAACAGATTCGGATTGTGCGACAAGTAGGTTGACAACCATGCTGGAGCGGTGCTGAATAGTAATTCTGTGATAGGTCCTACTGCGATCAAATCTTTCTTTGGTTGCAGCCATAGTTCAACGGAATCTCCGATAGGTGTCCGTGACGCAAGGTAGTTCGTACTACGAAACGTTTCAGTCCCTAAACCGATCTCAAGGCCATCGGCAAAACTTTGAAAATGGATTCGATTGCCGGCGGCAGGAAAATATTTAAGAATGGACAACCTTGTCGCTAGTTTTTGATTCATCTCGGAGATTCGCGAATCAAACTCCGCATCAATTCGCTCGCAAAGTTCGCGGTTCGTAATTGCTTGAGCAATGGCTTCCGCTTGAGGAAGGCTCTGGAGAGCACGTTGAGTTGCCACATGGCGTACAATGCGTCCTCGCCATCGCGGTAGAGTGCTACCGATACCGGTAATCGTCAATTGCGTTCGTGAGACCACAGACGTCGGAAAGCTATTAAAATTATGTCCGTCAAAGAAGAACCGTTTGTGTGCCACATAGGATGTGCAGGCATGGGACTGAATCGTTGCGGGCCCATTTGTTCCACACGTCTCCGACTGAACAGTCCCAGAGATGCAACAAGAAAAAGCCGCACCCACTGCTTTTTCTTCGATTGAGCAGACAACTGTCCCTCGGCAATGTGCTGTTCCGGTCGATTTCGTTCCAAGAACTTCTTGTTGCACAGTATCTGTGTGATCGAATTCACGGTCTACTGATTTTGCAATCAATGTTTGTGGAATTCGAAGTAGAACGGGAAAACCCTCGGACGTATTATTGGCACCTTCCCTTGTTGCGAAAATGGCAATGTTGGGCACACCTTCCGATGGAGCCAATGACTGCAGGACAACGACGAACAAGAGATGCAACATAAGAGACTTTATCGATGTCAATAAGGGAATCGCGAACATGCCATCCAGACTTCAGGCGTTTTTAGGCTGGAATTCACTTGGGCACTGTGACTAGTAGCAAATGACATACCCTTTTCTGCGACAACCACGACGCATAGCTGTCTACTCGCTTCTGCGGTATCATCGAGGACGGCGATTCGAGACGAGATTGGATCCCGTTGTTTTTTAAGAACGTCTAATTGGCTCGCTGTAGTCGTTGAATTGTCCAGTGCCTGCGCTGAACATACGCTAAGAATGGGCCAGATCGAGAGGAGTTTTACAGCTTCCTTGGTTTCACGAAAAATGAAGTGCAGGATTTTGGATACGGCTTTCATTCCACAGCGATTTCAGTTGTTCGGCAGCTGGGCCATTTGACGCAAATATTGCTGGAGCCGTAATTTCGACGACTCACGCGCGCGTTCGGCGTGTTTGCAACTCCATGCAAGCGTGATCTTCGCCAGGCACGTCCTATTCGCCGCGCAGGAACAGTTGAGAAAACGTTCTGAGCTACCTCCGTAGCATGCGAGCGATGATGAAGATGACAATAGCTCCCATAAGACCACCGCCTCCCAGCATGTAGATCAGCGAGTACTCGATCGCGCCGACCGGTAGAAATTGAATAAGTTCCATTTTTTGCTCCGATTTCAGGGTTAGAAATACTTGTCGGCTGAATGCCAACGACCCTCCTTTAAGAAGCAACCCCTGTGCCAAAAGAGTACGAACTTAAGAAATCCATGCGAACGGACAACTTGAAGCAACGGATGGCGTGACCCCGTCAAGTGTGACTGAGGCAATTGGCGTGCCAACCGATTTTGAGTCGATTTGCTTCGTTAATCAGGCTTCCACAGGTAACTTGTTTTCGAAATAACGGAAGATTGCTCAAAAGCAAGGCAACAGAAGCGCTTTTCGACCAACAAGCAAGTTTATCGACCAACGGCTTAATGGTTCGGCCAAAAAATCTACGGCAAGGGAGTCTTGGTTTGATCCAAGTACTAATCATAGATGATGACCGTTCGGTTCGCCATATCGTTGCAAGCGGATTGAACGGTTATTGCGACATCGTCCTTGTCCCGGCAGCCGATGGCGATATCGGTTTGGATTTGCTTGAATCCGAAAAGCCAACGATCAAAGCGCGGCGCATGCTGGATGAGCCAGTTGCCTTTCCCATGTCACCCAGCCGCTTCGCCGGTTAAACAAATCGCGAAGAGCCGATTGCGTTTAACCTATTTCAGAGGCGCTTGAATTGAAGGCGCTTGTATAGACAACCGCAATGACGTATGCTTAGTTTGCCTCCAAGTCATGTTTTTAAATGGACTATGCTTGGAAACAGAATTTCGGCAGACGAAATGAAGAGCAACCTGGCTGCGCCAGGGGGCTCGTTGAAAGTAAACCGATGTGGCGAGAACCGTTTTACGGTACATGGCCTCATCGGTTTTTTTGTGTTCTTAGGCAAGCGGCGATGTCAACCTACCGATCACAATCCGAAACGTAAGTGAGGGACCCGCGAAATTGTCCCTCGCTTACACTTCGGGTTGCGATACGCCAATTTGCCGCTCGCCTTATTTCTGCAGAGTTGCTCGTTGTAGACGGAAAAGCAATCACCACATCTCAATGGACGCTTATAGGCATTTCCATGACAATGAACCAGGCTGAACAGGATCGAACGCAACCGGAAACACGGGCTCTGTCGAATGACGCTGCGATTCCAGTCGACGAGAATGTCCCCACTGCGTTTTTCCCGATCGTTGGAATCGGAGCCTCCGCAGGCGGGTTGGAGGCGTTTTCTCAATTGCTCAAAGCGTTACCGCTAGACACTGGGATGGGTTTCGTTCTAGTGCAACATCTCGATCCAGACCATGAGAGTGCGTTAACGCAGATACTCTCGAAAACTACGTTAATGCCGGTCTGCGACGTCGTGAACGACCAGCAGGTCGAGCCAAACCATGTCTACATCATTCCGCCGGACACTAAGCTAAGCATTGCAAATGGCGTTTTGAGTCTTCAGCCGCGGCCGAAGTCGCGAACCCCCTATCGGTCCATCGACTTGTTTTTCGAGTCGTTGGCGTTAGACCGCCGGGAGCGGTCCATTGGCGTAGTACTGTCGGGAACCGCTACCGACGGCACGCTAGGTTTAGAAGCAATCAAGGTCGCAGGTGGGATCACTTTCGCGCAAGATTGCACCGCCAAATTCGACTCGATGCCACGCAGCGCGGTGGCTGCTGGTTGCGTTGACCTGGTTCTCTCGCCGAGCGACATCGCCGATGAAATTGCGAGGATTTCGAAGTATCCTTACCTTGCCGGAAAACCACTCAGACTCTCCACTCAAATGCAAATGGACACCGAACGAGCTAGTGCGCACCAAGTCAACGAAACTCGTATTCAATCCGACGAAAGCGAATTGCCTTGTAGTGAGGATGCAAAGTCCGAGGCCGAGTGTTCTGACGGTTACACGACAATACTAATTCAATTGCGCAATTTTACCGGAATGGACTTCTCGCTCTACAAGCCTAGTACTATTCGGCGGCGGATCGCTCGTCGCCTTGCAATCAACACAATGGATTCGCTGGACGATTATGCAAAGTTTCTCCGAGGCAACACAAAGGAACTTGATGCACTTTACGCCGACGTTCTTATCAACGTAACAAGCTTTTTCCGCAACGCTGAGGTATTCGATGCACTTCAACGAGAGGTTTTGCAAAAGCTTTTGCTTCAGCCAGGCGACGATCCCATCCGCGTTTGGATACCAGGTTGCTCCAGCGGTCAAGAGGCCTATTCCATCGCCATCGCATTTATGGAGACGGCGGAAAAGTCGCCACGCGGACGCAATCTTCAAGTGTTTGCTACCGATCTCAATGACAAGTTGTTGGAAAAGGCTCGTTTGGGGCTTTACCCCAAAACCCTTTCGGACGAGATCAGCCCAGAGCGTCTAAGCCGGTTCTTCGTGGAGGAGCAAGGAGGTTACCGCGTTAGCAAGTTGTTGCGGGAATCGATTGTCTTTGCAAAACAAAATCTTTTTGTCGACCCACCCTTCTCAAGAATGGACCTGATCAGTTGCCGTAACCTACTCATCTACCTCGGACCGAGTCTCCAAAACAAAGCGATACCCACGTTTCATTATGCGCTCAAGCCCCATGGGTTTTTGCTCCTTGGAGCGTCGGAGTCTATCGGCAGTTTTTCGGAACTGTTTGAACCGATTGACAAAAGATACAAGATCTACGCGAAGAAGGCTGCCCCCACTCCTTCGTTTCATACGCCAGCCAGCAGCAACCGATTTCAGTCGGCTTACCGCGGACCTCGTGAATCCGCTCCCATCGCGGGACCGCCCCAACCCGCCGATGGTGTTGGTTTCGAATTGAGCGCACAACGAGAGGCAGACAGAATCGTCATCCATCAATTCTCGCCACCAGGAGTTCTAGTCAACGGAGACCTACAAGTTATTCAATTCCGAGGTTCGACGAGCGAATACCTTGAGCCGCCCGTTGGCAAGGCCAGCTTTAACCTCTTGAAGATGGCAAAAGAGGGGCTGATGCTACCACTGCGCGCAGCCATGGAAGAATCAAAAAAGGAAAACAAGACATCGCGCAGGGACAACGTCCGAATGATTCACAACGGCGAGTCCTGCGCCGTCAACCTGCAGGTCATCCCACTCAAGAACTTACCTGATGCCTGCTACTTGGTTCTCTTTGAAGAGTCAAAAAACGCACTTCCAGTACCGCGCCGCGAAAAGCAACGAAAGCCTTTATTTAGCGACAAAGAAGAAGCAAGCCGTATCGAAGAGTTGGAATCTGAACTCTCCGATAGCCGCCAATATATTCACGCATTGCAGGAACAGCACGAATCTACGACCGAAGAACTTCAAGCAGCCAGCGACGAGGTTCAGTCTGCCAATGAGGAGTTGCAGAGCATCAATGAGGAATTGGAGACTTCCAAGGAAGAGCTCGAGTCTGCCAATGAAGAATTGTCCACTGTCAACGACGAAATGTCCCACCAGAATTCCGAACTCAATGTCCTCAACAACGATTTGGTCAATTTCCAAAATTCAGCCAAGCTTGTCGTTTTGTTGCTGGGGCGCGATCTGACTATCCGACGCTTTAGCCCACAAGCCGAGAAGCAATTCGAATTGGTTGCCACCGACGTTGGGCGGCCGATTAGCCATATCCGGCACAATCTGGTACTGTCGGATGATGCAAAAACACCACTCGATTTGGAAGCTCTTTGTGTCGAAGTTATCAACACGGCGTCCGATTTGGACCGCGAAGTTCTCGACAAAGCTGGGCATTGGTATTCTCTCCGAGCGAGGCCCTACATTACGCTCGAAAATAGAGTGGACGGCGCAGTGTTACTAATGATGGAAATCAACGAGCTCAAGCAAAGCGAACAAGCCGTATTGGCGGCTCGAAATTACGCTGAAAACACAGTTGAGACGGTGCGAGATCCGTTGCTTGTACTGAACGCCAGCTTGTGCGTCGAAAGCGCCAATCGTTCGTTTTACCGCGCGTTTCGTGTGGAGCCGTCCGAGACGATTGGCACATCCATTTACGATTTAGGCAATCACCAGTGGGATATTCCCAGGCTTCGCGAGTTACTCGAAGAGATTTTGCCACATAGCACCAGCATTGAGGCATTTCAAGTCGAGCACGATTTTGAGCAACTCGGTCGACGAATCATGTTGCTTGACGCTAGGCGAATTCTCGATCCACAGAAAAAGACGAAACAAATTCTTTTGGCGATCGAGGACATTACCGATCGCAAGGAATTGGAACAGAAGCTGAACGCCTCCGAGACGTTATACCGCAGGCTCTTTGAGACGGCCAAAGACGGTGTCCTAATCCTCGACGCCGAAACCGGAAAAATCCTGGAAGCCAATCCCTTTATGACGGATTTATCAGGTTACGCAGTGGAGGAATTCATAGGCAAGGAATTGTGGGAGATAGGACTATTTCGCGACCAAGCCGCCAACGAGTCTGCCTTCAAGGAACTTCAACAGAAGGGCTTTGTACGTTACGATCACCTTCCACTTAAATCAGCATACGAACAACAGCTCGAGGTCGAGTTCGTAAGCAATGTTTACGAATGGGATCATCGTCGTGTGGCGCAATGCAACATTCGAGATATCAGCGTTCGAAGTCGATTGGAGAAACAGACTCAAAAGCAGGCTGCGGAGCTGTCCGACTTGCACCGGCGCAAAGATGAATTCTTGGCCATGCTCAGTCATGAGTTGCGAAGTCCCCTAGCGCCAATTGCCAACGCGGTGGGATTGTTGAGCCTTCAGAAAGGAAGCGAGAATCTAATACAACAGCAAGCCCGCAATATTATCGAACGTCAAATGCAACACATGCAGCGACTAGTAGACGACCTGCTCGAGGTGTCCCGCATTACCACCGGGAGAGTGCAGCTTCGCCGTGAGAAGGTCGTAGTGAGCCGCATTGTAGAAGGTGCGGTAGAGACCGCTCGGCCACAAATCGAGGAGCGACGACATCAATTAACTGTATCCATACCACCGGAACCAATTTGGTTAAACGCCGACGTTTCGAGGCTAGAGCAAGTGCTCGTGAATCTTCTGACGAATGCAGCCAAGTACACTGGCGATGGCGGGCGTATCTGGGTGACAGTTCAACAAGAAGGTGAACTGTGCGTTTTACGAGTGCGAGATAACGGGGTTGGCATTTCGCAAGAACTTCTTCCTCGCATTTTTGATTTATTCACGCAAGCGGAGCGATCCTTGGACCGTTCCCAAGGTGGGCTTGGCATCGGACTGGCTTTAGTACAACGACTTACGAACCTGCATGGTGGAACCGTTGAGGCTGAAAGCGAGTTAGGCCGAGGCAGCGAGTTCATTGTGCGACTGCCAGTGATGCTCGCGGATGACATCCCTACAAAGCAAGCTGCGGCGCATCCGAATCAACTACCGGCACGATCGCTTCGAGTGCTTGTGGTCGATGACAACGTGGATACAGTCTTGAGCTTCTCAATGCTTTTACGTGCGTCTGGACATGATGTCCACACGGCGCACGATGGCATGGAGGCAGTGAAAGCGGCTCTCGAGTATCAGCCTGACGTGGTTTTGCTTGATATTGGACTACCGGTTTTAAACGGTTATGAAGTGGCCAGGCGGATTCGCCTGGAGCCATCGCTTGAGCATGTCGTGTTAATCGCATTGACAGGCTACGGTCAAGAAACGGATCGGCAGACGGCGCTGCAAGCGGGATTCGATCACCACTTAGTCAAACCAGCCCGTTTGGAGCAATTGCAAAAAATCTTGTCGACGGTCGCAATCCGTTAGTAGTTCCCGTCTGCCGGGCGGGACGGTGCATCGGAAATCCCGCTCGGCAATCAGGACCTACTTTCCAGCCAGCCGACGAAGTCGGAGTCATTTAATGAAAAAAGCCCTGAACGATGAATCGCTCAAGGCCTTTGCTAGTATCTCTACTTACTGCTTTTCGATGTCAGCTTTTCAGCTGAGCCTTCATCTAATTTGGTCATCAAAGTTTCAGCCGCTTTCAAATGTTTGGCCGTAGTCTGAATTCCCTCTGCAACGATTTGCTGCAATTCGTCGGAAGTATGACGTTGCAAAACAACAAGTTTAGAATGCATGGCCGCATGCTTGGCAATTTGCATTCCCACGAAACACTCATCGAATTCGGCACCATCCTTCTTGCTCAAGTATTGTTTCGAATCGGAAACACATTGTTGAGCCATCTCGCGTTGAAGCTGCACCATATCAACGCTGGTCTTACTAGAAGCATTGATCTGATTCGGTTTCTGATCCTTGCTTGGATTCGAAATCGGTTGATCAGCTCGACTGCCTGTTAGGTAGCCCTCACGAGCAGCATCTGGCGCAAGTTTACTCAGTTTCTTCAAGCAACTTTGATGCTCTTCAGCGATCATTTTCGCGAATTTAGCTACTTCTTCGTTTTTGGTTTTTTCTTGTGCAAACTTGCACAAGATCACTTCTTCTTGATTATCCACCGCCAGACATGTCGCAATCTGTTGTGGCGTAACTGAAGTCTGCGTCAAATGCTTCGAAGCATCTTGCTTTTCAGCTCCCTGATTCGCATTGGTTTGAGGTGGCAAGCTACCTTGTTTTGGTGTCGATTCTTGCGCAGTAACGGCACCGCACAGTGCGGCTGTAATAAGGGAACTTGAGACCCACTTTTTTACACTCATCGTATAAACTCTCCATAAAACACGGAACCTACTATGCCGTAAGCAACAACAGCTTCTGGCTTTTCAATTTGAGTAGTCGCAAATGCCATGCCTCAATCTACATTACAGCTGCAAATGCAACTCATTGCCCCAGGCCTGTTCGATTAAAACGCATCCGGCATCATTCAAGCGCTGATTGCGCTATGTTCGGACAACTATGTGGGGCCGCCTATCCACCCGAAGATATTATTGGCATATGGCTCATCAACAAAAAAGCTAGCCACTACTCTTCCGGCCTTTCCCGGATTCGTAATGTCTAGCTATTTAGGATCATAAGTAGACTTCGAACTTAGTACCTTGGATGGCTACAAAGCGAAGTACCAACAATTAGGCCCACCACAACACCGATACCCATCGCTAACAGCAACGACTCGCCAGGCCGATGTTGTACGGTTTCTGTTGCTGCTCTAATTCCATCGCGGGAGGCGTCGCGAGCATAGTCATATCCTTCGCGTAAGGTTTCTGAGGCCTTGGTTGCCATGTCGCTAGCGGCCTCTGTAATCTTGCTCACGGTTGTCGCAGCTCCGTTGGAAACCGAATGAAGAAACTCGTCGATCTCCTCTCGAGCCTTGCCTGTCTTCCTTTGAATTAGGCCAGCAAGCTGCTGCACGTTGCCGTTGACTCCGGCTAAGTCGTCCCCTGTGATTTGCGAATACTTGCTTTTAACAGCACCCGCCAATTGGTTCCAGGTTCCCAGGACCTCTTCTTTTGTTGTCATAGTTTTTTCCTTTGTCAGAATATGTTTTGACTGTGACCTGATGAGCTACCGACCGGTTACTTCGGACCGCTCTCTTGATGTGGAAATATCTTCAGCTGAACCTGCTGTGTAAACCAAAACTAGGGGGTTTGTTCTACTTCCAATTGACTACTTGGTCAATCAACGCAAAGAGTATGCCGAATCCTACTTGCACCATAGATTATTAGTCGGACCAGCGTGCATTTATGTTTGCGCCTTTGCTTCGAACGACTTTCGATCAGACGTTGGGTGCTCATGAACCATGGTGGTGTTGGCTCGGATCTCGAGGGAGTCGAGGAGACGACCACGCCATCCAGCTTGCCCGGATGGTTAATCGGTTGAGCGTTCATAATACGTCAGACTGTTGAGACGGCCATTTTTTCCGAAAGCTGTGGTGGCGTTAACTGGCTAATAGTCCGATTCGCCCAAACTTTTTTCGATTTCAGCTGGGCAGCACCGATCAAAGTGGCGAACGGGACATCAGCAGCATCCTGCCCGGTTGCAATTCGAACGAAACCGTTAATAGGGGCCAGTCTCGTAGGGTCGAAGAGATACCAACGCTCTCCCAAATAGGCCTCGAAAAATCCATGAAAGTCTGGTGGTTGAAGTTCGGCTGCGTAACCACAAACGTAGCGTGCAGGAATTCCGAGTCCGCGACAAAGTGCAATTGCGAGGTGGGCATAATCTCGGCACACCCCCTGCCTTTGAACGAATACGTCACGGGCGGTTGTTTGAGAATTCGTTGAGCCAGAAACGTAGTCAAGGTTACTGTAAGTCCAGTCGCAAATCGATTGAACCCGCGAAAACCCTTGCGGACTCGAGCCAAATTCCCGCATCGAAAAATTTCCAAGCAAATCGGACTCGCAATATCGACTTGGATTGAGGTAAGGCAACACCGCTGGAGGTAGTTCGCGATAGGGATGCTCCACGAGCGTAGTTCCAAAGTCGACTTCTGCCGTTAGTTCAACCGTCGCGTCGTATCGAAAGCAAATGCCTCCGGGCTGAACGAAGCACCTTTGAGATATCTTTCTTTCTAATCCAATTTCTAGCCGTTCGGCAAAAACCGCTGGAGTGATCGTTAGAATCTCCGACAGGACCCTTTGGCAATCCGTTTGTGACACATTCACGTTGAACAAAAAACTAGTTTGACCACTAGTGGCATACTCAAGCTTGCACCCGACATCGATTTGACTCATTTACGAACCTTGCTTCACTCAAGTGAATTGAAAAACACAAAAAACGTCGTTGGGTGATTTCTCGCAATGTTTGAAATCCCTAAAAAGACTGTTAATTGCATTCTTCGTGCCAATTTCCAAAACCTACTACACGCGGCCGGAGTCTATTTCGAACGATCTGATAAGTTCATTGGCACGGTTTTCGCGTGGTAACGGATTGACCAACACCATTTCACCTGCAAAAAGCTGGGGACAACATGGGGATTATCACGAAAAACATCGCCGAAAAAGAACTGGGACCGGATTCGAAGGTCGTTGAGCCATCCGAACATCCATTTGCTGACGTATTGCTCGGGAGAGATCCACCAATGGAGAAAGCCCACCCTGGATTACAGCCAATGCTGGTGTTTTTGTCCTACCCATTTGCGATTATCGTTATCCTTTCCGTCGCCGGCATATACTTTCTATTCACTCAAAGAGATGGAGGGCAAAGGGAAGTCACTACACCGGCTACACAGTCACCATCCAACGAATCCCCTAAAAGCCAATCTCCGTGATGTAGGAGTCTACACTTCCAAGGCAATGCTTGCCGTGTAGATGTAGGTCTGCCGCTTATGGATGCATCGGTCGAAACTCGACCAACGCAAATGCGGCGTTTTTAGCTTCCGTGGTTGAGCATCGCACAATTGTGATCGATCATCGCTCAGCTGAGAACTAATTCCAACCAATTCCGTAATTTGCAAAAGCTTGGCTGAACAACCCTCTTAACGAAAGTAACATCTTGAAGTTCAGATGGAAGCGACGCAAAATGCCTCGATTCGTGGCGCTTGCAAGACCCTATTGGTACTCGGAAGACAAGTGGATCGCCCGTTGTCTATTAGCACTCCTGGCTATTCTGTTGCTTGGGAATACGTTATTTAGCGTTTTTTTGAACGAGCAAGCTGGAGAGTTTACGTCCGCGTTAGCTGCACAAGACTCTGGCCGATATTGGACCTCAATTTACAAATCGTTAGGCCTCATCGTTGCAGCTGCACCGGTCTATGTCTTTTACTACTTTGTGCGTGACAGGCTCGTTAATTATTGGCGTCGTTGGCTGACACATAACTATCTGGACACCTACTTTCGAAACAAGGCTTTTTACAAACTTGCATTTAATGCAGAGATTGACAACCCTGATCAACGCATAGCCGAAGACATTAATACTTTTACTTTGAAGTCCATTTTCTACTTCCTGCTCGCTATCGAAACTGTCCTGCAGCTGATTGCGTTCAGCGGTGTACTATGGTCGATATCCAGTACCCTTGTTTTATTCCTCTTGGTTTACGCGACCATTGGGACGTTGATTGCCAGTTTTGTCTTTGGAAGGTCCTTGGTAGCCCTTAACTTCTTCCAACTGAAGCGAGAGGCTGATTTTCGTTTCAGTTTGGTGAGAGTTCGCGAAAACGCTGAATCCATCGCTTTCTATGGTGGTGAAGAACCCGAATCACGGAATATAAAACGGCGATTTGCGGATGTTTTTCAGAACTATAACAAAATCATCAACTGGCAGTGGTTTCTAAATCTTTTTCAATATTCCTACAGCTCGGTCACACTGATAATGCCAGGGATTATCCTCGCGCCTCAAGTCCTATCCGGCGACATCGAGGTGGGCAGAGTGGTGCAAGCGGCTGGTGCGTTCGCAGCGATTTTCACCGCATTGACCGTGATCGTAAACAACTTCGACACGCTGAGTCGATTCGCGGCAGGTATTACACGTTTAGATAAGTTTGCAAAGTCGTTGGACAATTCTGCAAAGGATGGTTCCAGCGAACGCGAGGTGATTAAGACCAGCGAAGGGGATCGATTCGCAATAGAAGGCCTGTCATTGCAAACACCGGATTATAAACGAACACTGATTGTAGACCTGTCACTTGAGATCAAGCCAAAAGAGGGTGTCCTGATCATTGGCGCGAGCGGAGGTGGAAAGAGCTCGCTACTAAGAGCCGTGGCGGGATTGTGGGACGCTGGAACTGGATTGATTATTCGACCGTCCTTAAAGGAAATGTTCTTCCTGCCGCAGCGCCCGTATATGATCATTGGATCGTTGCGTGCACAATTGTTGTATCCGAGCGACAGCAAGGATGTCGCAGATGGAGAACTGCTTGAAGCGCTTAAAACGGTCAATTTAGAGGATTTGGCCGATCGGTTTGGTGGATTGGAAATAGAAGCGGATTGGGGGAAGATTCTTTCACTTGGTGAACAACAACGAGTGGCATTTGCACGTGTGCTACTAGCAAAACCCCGCTTTGTGATTCTGGACGAAGCTACCAGCGCATTGGATTCGAAGAACGAAGAGATGCTCTATCAGGGATTAATGGATTCTGGCGCAACTCTAATCAGTGTTAGCCACCGCCTCAATATTCTCAAGTATCACACGCATGTCCTGGAGCTTGGCGGCGACGGAAGCTGGCACTTATCGCTATCCAAAGATATGGAAATCACTCGGTAATGGATCAACTGTCCATCGGCTTACAGTGGCGGTTGCCGTAACAACCGCCATGCGGTTATCGGTATTAATTGTGTATAGGGATTGCCTTTGTAATGCATTGCCCTAACATTGCATACGTCGACGCTACCTCGCACCTAGAAATGCGTTAGGGTATCGAACACAAATCATCGGATGACATATTACACGGCAGCTTGTCAGGTTCGCAGAGAACCACAGCCATGCGGCCTGATACTTGTAAGCCGGCGCGTTGAAGCACAATGAAGTGCATCGATACGTCGGCTTTTTTCGTTTTGCTTCGTTCACTTTAAAAGGTAATTTGTTATGTTTCAAAGACTTTCAGCGGCAGCCGCACTCAGTGTGGTCTTTCTTCTATCCAGCAGTTTGGCGCACGCCCAGTTTGGGGGCGTTCAAGTCCAAGTAGGTGGCTACGGGACCGGAGTTCGCATCGGCAATTTTGGCTACGGAAATGGATTTGGCAATCAATACTATGGCAACTATGGCAACTACGGGAACTACGGGAACCGATACGGCAACTATTCGAATGGCGGATACTACAACGATGGCTTAGGCTACAACAGTTACCCAAATGCTGGTTACAGATACCAGGCTCCACGGTTTTATTCAGCTCCGGTGCGGAGCTATCCAATTCGTCGATATCGCTACCGTTGAGTTTGAAAATTTTCTTCGTTTATCGCTACCAAATGCTCTACGTTGCTTGCCGTCTACCCTCAAGGGAGATTCAGAACAAATCGAGAAGGCCAAGAAGCTAGTTGGTGACAACAATGCCGAAACCGTCGACGTCGTTGAGTCGTTGGCTGTTTAACAACGATAGCGAAGCCGGACTACGGTGGAAGCCTCGATGGTGGAGGGACCGAAGACACCGGATATACGATGCGTGGCGGTCGTATGCTAACGACCGACATTGCCAGTCCCTAAGAACTCCAAAAACTTGGCGTTCGTCAGTCAATTCGTCGAGATTGCTGATGACGTCGTTTTCACGGTCGAGTATTCCGTTCGCGTGGCTCAAATGGTGGTTTATGAACTCCTTGAGATTGACCATGAAGTGCCCGCAAGTCGTATGCGAAACCCGTCGAGATCGGCGAGGTCATGGAGGGCCGTACCATCGCTGAGGTCGTTTCGTCGGACCTCGTGGACTATAAAGCGGGCGACCTTGTCTTCAACCCGAACCACGGTTGGCAAATCTTTGCATCGTCCGACGGCAAGGGAGTTCACTCCCACAGCTACGAGCTAACCTACTCATCCGGTGCTTACCAAGACACCACCACCACCTAGGCTAGCGGACCAAAGCGCCGGCAACGGCAATGCATCACGGGACTGGTCGGGGAACAACGGCTGTCGGTACGTGTGCAGGTGCAGGATCCACGGGGACGCGGTGATGGGCAAAGGGCTCTGACGCCCCATCTGGCGTTCTACCAACCACTCGAACTTTCGCTGGAACAATCCGCCGCGGAACGTGACGGTGAAGGTCATCATCTTGGACTGCGAGATGTCGCGCAGGAACTGATCGGGGCGGCCGAAGTCGGGCTGCCTATCTTCACTTTACTCGACTGAATCGAAGGACTCCCGCGTTGGCTCAATGGCGATAGAACCGTTTCTTTCATGCCGAAACTGGCTCAGCGATTTATAGATTTCGGATCGAGCTAGATTCAGACCTCCCAAGGGACGATGTACCTCAAGCGAATGAGCAGGTGAAAACGACATCACTTCTGCCAATTCGAACCGAGACGCAATGTCAATCTTTTGGATCGGGATGTTGATCGTCGCGAGCTTCACGAATGGACTCGTCCTTTCCGACCACGCGACCGCTGCATCTTCGATTGGAGTCGTAGCCTCGGAATCAAAGAACTGAACGTAAAAATCGAAGGAAGCTGGATGGCTTTGCAAATGGTTGGATGTGTTCGCGGCTATATAGCCATCGGTCAAAGGACTCGGTAACTCACTCTTGAATGCAGACGTCGGTGTGACCTTGTACTTCACGGCTCTTTTACCAAATGCATACGGAGTCGTGCTCCAGTAGTTGTTATCCAACATACTGGTGTCGAATTTCTTGCCAGCCTTGAGAGCAGTAAGTACAGCGCCGTGGCCAGTTAGAACAAATCGGAGCGCAAGCAGAAGCGGATGCCACTTGATCGCGTAGTAGATTGCTTCTCTGAATAGCTTGACGGTCCCCAGTGGCATGGTTGGGTTACTCATCAAGACAAAATCCTCCGATTGCTTTTCATCAAGATTAGACCGATCACCTTCGACTCCCAACAGTTTCATGGCAAAGCCTCGAAAGTCGCTCGTCTTGTCCGATTGGACGCTGGCACTGGCATTCGATAGCCGAATCAGAGCCGGATAAACACTGGGCGCACTAAAAATTCCCACTTTCATTTCACTTGGAATACTCTCATGTACGACAAACTCTGCCTTCAATAGTCCATGGCACTTTGCATGCGCGCCGCGCTTGGTCTTTCCTGCCTTATTGGTTCTCGCCATCGAGTCCCGCAAGATGGCAATTATCTCTTGGGTCATTTCTGAGTCGGACACGTTGGCCATTAGAGCACCTATTTTTTATTGACAAAGTTTTACTCGATAAAGATCGTACGCGATTCCCGAATTGCGAAATCCTGCTCATGTTGTTCGAATGCCAACCGATCGCCAGGACGGTGACAAGGAGTCATTAACACGAATCGCAACCGCAAGTCATCGAGTCCTGTTTCCATTCAGCAACCGCTAGCTCAAAAAAGTTATGCCATCACAACTGGCGACGCTTTGGGGAAGTCGGCTCCGCGCGATACCGCTTCCCATTCGATAAACCCGGTACGCAGTTCGTCAAGTTTCGCAATTGCGCCGTCATACGCATCATTACCAAGCAACAGGCGATGGGGTGGATTCGGAGATTCGACCGCTTGCACGATCGCTTCGGCCGCGCGAACTGGGTCGCCTGATTGGTTGCCTGAAACGGCGCGCAGTTGGCGAATGCTTTTGTCCGCCGTGTCGACATAGTCTGCAATCTGATGCTCCGTTTCGTTCGCGGATCGACCAGCCCAGTCGGTTCGGAATCCACTAGGCTCAACCAACATGACCTTAATGCCCAGTGGCTCGACTTCTTGCCAAAGTGCTTCCGACAAACCCTCGACTGCAAATTTCGTTGCGTTGTAGTAGCCTAGGGCTGGGAATGAACGCAGCCCAGCGATCGATGAAAGATTCACGATAAAGCCTTGACGGCGTTCTCGCATGCCAGGAAGAACGATATGAATCATACGGCTGAGCCCAAACACATTCACATCAAACATCTTGCGGACTTCCTTCTCATCGCTTTCCTCCACCGCTGCGAAGTAGCCAATGCCTGCATTATTGACCAGAACATCGATGCATCCAAAGTGATTTATGGCTGCTTTGACGGCTGCTTCGGCCTGTGTCCTGTCGGTTACATCCAACTTGAGCACTAGAGCATCCCCCAGTTCGGCCAAGTCGCTTATATCTTCCGGGTCTCGGGACGTAACAACTGTTCGGTATCCCAGCTCCAGTACATGCGTTGCGATCTGACGTCCAAATCCTGTAGAGCATCCCGTGATAAACCAAACAGGCTTCTTAGATTGCATCGTGTTTTTAGCTTCGATTGCCATTTCAGTTCTTTCTCGCATTTTGAATCAACGAACTCTACTTCGTCGGCAGACAGTGCATTTGGTGGACCGTAACCAAACTGCCTTAGTTGATCAACACGACTTTTCCATGATCGACTCCCGATTCAACTCGGCGATGAGCTTGGGCGGCTTGTTCAAAGGGAAACGTACCATCGATCGTAACTTTTAGTTTTCCAGCTTCATAAAGTCGGATAAGCTCTCGAAGATCGTCACCCGATGGAACGGCCAGCATGATTTGACCTGATTTTGATAGCGGCCAGGTAAGGATCGTCATCAATAGTCCCTTGATGCTCGGCTCAGTGGAAATAAAGTGTCCTCCTTCCTTCAAAACGGCTCGCGATCCCAGGTAGTGGGCTTTCCCAGAGACATCAAAAACAATATCCCAACGTTCATCAGACTTCGTGAAGTCCTCCTTTTCGTAGTCGTAGAAGTGATCCGCTCCAAGGGACATACAGAACTCGCGATTGCGGCCACTCGCGATCGCGTCGACATGACAACCATAAGATTTCGCTATCTGGACGGCAAACATCCCAACACCACCGCTGGCTCCATTGATGAGTACGGATTGCCCACTCTTGATTTTCCCATGGTCTCTGAGCGACTGAAGTGCAGTCGTTCCTGCCAACGGAATGGCCGCTGCTTCTTCCATCGGCATCGAATCGGGGATCTTTGCTGCTGATGCGACAGAGCAGACTGCGTAGTCAGCCAACGCACCACCCCGAGTATGATCGAGAAACGCCATGACACGATCACCCTTGGCAAACGAACAATCGGTATTGGTATCAACGACGATCCCAGCCACATCGTAGCCAGGAATCCTCGGGAAGCCGAACGGAATGAAGCCCTTCATGTCCCCACGCCGAAAGCGATAATCGATTGGATTCACACTCGACGCCAACACTTCGATGAACAACTGGCCTGCCAGCAGTTGAGGGATCGGGTGATCAGCAACGTGGAGAACGCTGGCGTCACCGTACTCGTTGTATTCTACCGCACGCATCGTTAGCCCGAGCGGTATGGAATGGGTGCTGTTTTCTTTTAAGGTATGAGAATTCATGGTGATTGCTTTTCGAGAGTGTTGTGATTCAAAAATGTTCATTGAGCCTGAGACGCCTGAGACCCACGCCGAACTTTCCACTTTAGTCTTCTGCGCGTCGTCGTGGATGACGCACAGTTCGCTCGAAGAGTGGCGTTGCTGACGCAATTCCCGGGCCAATACGACTTGTAATTGCGATGTCGTTCTAGGTACATGTTTATTTGTATTACTTTGCGATGAATGTCGATGCTGAGTCAATTCTCGTTGCGAGGTGCTGAGATGATGTCAGTCGCATTGGTCGATGCTCGATCACCGATCGAACTCGAATCGAGGAACCTCTTCGAGCGAAAAAACAATCACCTCTTCGCCAGTAACGGTACTGATATCGTGATGCATGCTTCGCACCTTGACGCCTACGGCTTCGTACACCAGAGATTCCAACATCGGTCTCGCTAACTCCAATAATTGCTTACGCGTCTGCTTGATCAAATCTCTTCCCTTCTCAGGAGAAGCAGTCCTGCCAAGTTGTCGCTCCGCCAAAGTTAATACGCTGCGAATGCGAACAACCAGCAGATCTTTGATGAAATGAATTTGCACTTGGTCCGACCGCCAACCAAGGTATTCTTCTTGAAAGCGAATGATACCGTCGCAGATTGCCGCTTCACTTTCAGTTTGTGTAAGTGTCTTCGATTTGCGATCGCTTCGGATCCGACGAGCTTCTTCGATTGGCAGTCGCTTTTCTTCCGATGGATTCAATCGCTCCTTAGGCGGCTTTTTTGTCCGGGTTGTTGCGCGCTCCGTCGGTTCAACGCTGGCCAGAATCGCCTTGATTTCGGCGAGCGCAACTGGCTTGGTAAGAACCAAATCGCACCCAGCCTTCATCGCCAAAATCTTGTGTCTTTCATCCTTGAGCCCGGTGATCGCAACCATTTTTGTTTGCTTGAATGCGGGTATGTGTCGCAACTGGGTTGCTAGATCACAACCGTCGATGTCGGGCATCACCAAATCAATGAGCATCAGGTCTGGCTGAAACGCCATGGCTACATCGAGCGCCTGGTTCCCACCATACGTTACGTGCACTTGGTTTCCTAGTGCCTCGACGAGTAGGCCCAGCGCGTCCGCGCCATCGCGATTATCGTCTACGATGAGCACGCGCAGCGTCTTATTTGCTGTTTGCATGGATATGATATCGTTCATGAGGGGGTAACCGTGCCTTTTTGGTCTTTCGGGCCACTGGCTTCCTCAGATCGCATTAACCTTTCTGCGGCGGTTGCAAGAATTCCCCGTAACTGCTCTATACGCGCCGGCTTTACTAGGTGGTGGTTGAAGCCCGCTTGGTTCGAGAGCTGCCGGTCCGTATCTTGACCGTACCCTGTCAACGCGACTAGCACGGCGTTCTTCAACACTGGTTGTTGCCGAATGCGTTTAGCCACTTCATAACCGTTGAGACCGGGTAAACCGATATCAAGCAACACGACGTCGGGTTGATGGTCGCTGGCCGCTTGTACGCCTGCAGGCCCGTCATAGGCGGTGAAGACCGTGTGCCCGAACGCCTTTAACAATATCGAGAAGCTGAGAACGGTGTCGACATTGTCGTCAACCACCAAGACTCGCAGCGGACGAACCGTTGTATGGTTGATCACACCCGCTTGCGGTGCAATGTGCTCCGACTCGACGGCTAGCAATGGCAATCGGACCACGAACTCGCTTCCCTGCCCTAAGGCACTGTGGACTTCCACCTTCCCTCCGTGCAGTTCCGTCAGTCGATGGACCAATGCCAAACCGATTCCAAGTCCGCCTTGGGATCGATCGAGAGACCGGTCCGCTTGAGTAAACAAATCGAATATTTTCGGAAGGAGAGCTGGCGCGATTCCAACCCCAGTATCCCGCACTCGCAGAACACATTCGTTCCCTTCTTGGAGTACGCTAAGCCAAATGTGGCCACCCGCTTCGGTGTATTTGGCCGCATTGGTGAGCAAATTCACCAAGACCTGTTCCAGTCTCGCCGCGTCTGCGTTCAACCAAAGTGTTTCCTGAGGCAATGACAGACTAAGTTCGTGCTTGCGCTGATCGATCAACGGTCGAACCGTTTCGACAGCTCCATCAACGACACCACCGATGGCAATCTGCTCTTGCCGGAGCCGAACGCGTCCTGTCGTAATCCGAGATACTTCCAAGAGGTCATCAACGAGATGTTGCAGGTGTCCAACCTGCCGTTCGATGATGCTGCGGGCCTGCTTCTGAAGCAGACTCTCGTTCTTGTTGGGAAGACCGAGTAACTGAACAGCGTTCGAAATCGGTGCAAGCGGGCTTCTGAGCTCGTGACTGAGCATCGCTAAGAACTCATCTTTGCGTCGATGCAGATCGGACAACTCGGCGGCCTGAGCAAGCATCTGCTTTTCCAGCTTCCTTCTCTCTGAAATATCGCGTATGTTGCACTGGATGACGGGATGCGTTCCTTCTTCGTATTTGTTCGCCACCATCTCCACCGGATGTTTTTGCCCGTGTCGATCTTCGAGCGGTAGACCTTCATATCGAATCGATCCCGTTGCGTCCAGTTGCTGCATGGCGAGCACGCTAGCTTGTTTATCTTTTAGGAAGCCGATCTCCCAAAGTTCTTTACCCAAAAAGTGATCGGCAGTGTAATCGAGCAGCGTTGTAAGAAAAGGATTGACATGCGTGATCTTGTGTGTCGAAGCGTCTAGGATTAGTATTCCATCATGTGCTGCTTCGAATAGCCGTCTAAAACGCGTCTCGGAGTCTTCGAGTCTAAGTTTATCCATTCTGCTATCGGTGATGTTGATATGACTCAAGATGACACCTGCGTTTTCGGATAGCATTCGTTGAGCGTGCATCGAAAACCACTCCTCGCGGCCTGGAGCCAAGCAAGGATACTCCGTCTTGAACTCGGCTCGTGATCCATTGAGTACCTCCTCTAAGCCTTCGATCATCACATGGACATCTGGGCCCCCCTTTGCAATCGATTGCCGACACAAGTCGAGATAGTTAACTCCCACGGCAGCAGTGCTCAACGTGGCACCGTTCTCCATGGTGTGCCGATCGGATGGCTGATTGACGGCCAGCACGGTGCCAAGGTTGTCCAGAACGACGACATGGTCAGGCAACGAATCGAGCACACCTCGCACAAACTCGCCGCTCGCTCGCACAATTTCTGCCGCATTCTTTTCGGCAGTAACGTCAAACACGGCCAGCATGGCACGTACGAGATGGCGTTCTTCTCCTTCACCCTCGAAGTAGACTTGCTTGCGGACTCGCAACCAGTGCACCTCGCCATTCGGCCAGAGGACACGATGGTCCATGGCAAACCAGCCTCGTCCCAATGGCGAAAGCGACTCGGCAATTCGGAGCATCAACTCCTCTCGGTCATCTGGATGAAACGCCGCATGCACGGTTTCACGAGGTACTTCTAAGAAGTCTTGAGCCAGACCGAACAGTCTGGCGGCATCTACCGTTAGATGGTTCAATCCCGTGTTGTAATCAACTTCAGCCAATGCCAAGCCTGCAACTTCAACGCCTAATGACAGTCTCGCTTCGCTTTCAAGAATGGCTTTTTCTTTGAAGATGCGATCCGAAATGTCTCGGATCGAACTGGAAATGAATAGGCCAGTTGAGCCTGGGGCGCTAGCCGATCGCGGGCTGAAATCGGCTAGTGCTTCAGGCTCAATCAATGAATGTTCTGGTAAATCAAAAGTTGCCGCTCGCCCTAGAACAATCGGACTTAAAGCTATCTCGACTGGAAACTCACTTCCATCTTTGCGCTTTGCGGTCAGGATTTTCCCTTTCCCCATGGTCCGCACCTGAGGGTTTTCCGTGAACGCCTTGCGCAAGTGAACGTGGTGCGTACGAGCACTCGAAGGAATTAGGATTTCGATTCCGTTGCCAACGAGTTCGCTTGGCGAGTAACCAAAGAGACGCTGCGTCTCCGCGTTCACCAACACAATTTTCCCCGATTGATCGGCAATGACCATCGCATCGGGGGCCGATTCTAACAACGATCGGAACTTCTCTTCGCTTTCTCTCAACGCACGTTCGTTTTTTTTGCGATCGATCAGCATTGCAAAGCGATCAATGGCGTTGTCGATAGCGCGGGTCAAGCTTTCTGAAGTGATCCAACCCTTTCCTAAATAATCTTGAGCACCTCCTCGCAAGAGTTCCTTGCCTACTAGGTGATCGGAGCCTGTAAGGACCACAATTGGGCAAGGTGGCAATTCATTTCCATCGCAAAAAGCAGCTAGCATCTCTTGCGCGTCCAAGTCTGGCAGATGGTACTCCAGCAGTATGCAATCGAACGGCGTATTGGAACTCTCCCGAACTTGTTTCAGGGCTATCGCTCCCAACTCAGCCTCCGAGAATTCGTAACGTCGATCCGAGCCGCACAGCATCATTTTGCGTAAATCGGCTCGACTGTCGGGATCATCTTCGACGATCAGTATTCTACGCGGATTGTTTATCATGATCGATCGCTGCCCTCGAGCTCCGGGAGTATGGCACAAGTGAGCCAATACGAAAAAATGTTTTGAAGAATCTGCAGGTGCTGAGGATGACTGACAGGTTTCAGATGGTATGCATTCGCCCCGTGATCATAGCAGAAGCTGACATCACGCGAATTGGACGAGGCGCTGATTACGACCAACGGAATAGAGCGGAGTCGTTCGTTGCGAATGATACATCGCAGCGCGTCGCGACCGTCTCCTTTGGGTGTATTCAAGTCCAAGAGAACGAGGATGGGTAATGCAAGTCCCTGGCATTTGAGGTCTGCTAGGTGTTGGAGGCATTCGTCGCCCGAAGTCGCTCGTCGAATCTCGTTGATGACATTCGCCAATCGAGATGCATCGAGAACGGTTTCAAAGTCTTCATCGGAGTCCTCAACTACCAATACGTGTCCCTGACGAGGCCTAATCATGTTACGACCCCGTGAAAATCGGCATGAAAGCGATAGACCATAGTGCGGTCAATCCCTGTAATCTTTGCAAGTTCCTCGGTCACACGCTGGCAAAAATTTCGCAGACTATTGGCAGCTTGGATATGGCATATAGCGGCCTTTACGATCTCA
>JANMHA010000339.1:0-2340 GCA_031374925.1 Pirellula sp.
TCGATGGAGTTGCTTATGAACTGTACGCTGCCGTCGCACAAAACCACATTGACGCCGCCTGTATGACGACTCCGACTACCTATGTAATGGTTGACGCTGTTTGCGGCAACTGCGTCCCTGATGCAAGGCCAATTCTTTTGAACGTTATGGATGCAAAATCCGAAGTCTGGTGAAAGACTGTTTGGTTGAATTCTCGCCGATATCTCGTAGGCACCCGTATCATCATTCCAAATTCGACCTCGGCGATCGGTCGTAGCGTTGTCGTGATCTTGAGGCGGCTGAAGCATCTCCATCATCATGAGCGTGTTCGAAGTACCGTCCGTGATATCTCCCATCTTGGCGCCGTAATTTCTCTGGAAAGCCTCGAACAGCGTTTATCCCTCATGTATTGCCCTACATCGAGCAGGGAAACATCGCATCCAAATATGATTTGACATTAAATTTCCAGCACGCATCCGACGAGCGGCTTCACGGGCTGCTTGGACAGCGGGAAGTAACAATCCCACCAAAATACCGATAATTGCGATAACCACGAGAAGTTCAACCAACGTGAACCCCCGATTTCGTCCTAATTGCTTCTTACACATCTGGATCGACTCCCAACGATAGAACATATATGACAAACTGGTCCTGCGCCATCCGCCCGTGCTCTAGCTCGCAAGAGCTGCAAGGTACATCGATTTAGCTCCTTCAGCCTGCGACGGGGTAAAACGCGCCTTTAGGAGTAAAATAGGCGGCCAGCGGAGCCGGTTAGTGAGGAAACCAAAACTTGGGGACGAAAAAGGGCACTAAATCGGCGACGCCTGGTGAGAGGCAGGAAAATGGGGGCAGAAAAATTGGATGCTCAAAATATCTCTGCCCCCATTTTTCTGTCTACTCCGAAATTGCAATCGTGACTGCCAAGCTCGTTTCCAGTCATTGGTTTTTCGACAGCTTTCGCTTTCCCTTGGACTTCGGCCCCGCACCTGGCGAGTATTTCGAATTGGCTTGAGTCAGTATTGGGGCGTTGATGGATTTTTGCCATGCGAGCAAGTCGTCAAGCAACTCATCTCGTTTTTCAGCGTCCGAATTCGCGAGATTGTTCCGTTCGCCAGTGTCGTACTTGAGATTGTAGAGTTCGACTGCGTTATTGGTCGTTAGTTTTTCGCGACCGCCATCGAGCAACCATTCTTCTAGGAAAAGATGAAGCTTTCAGTCACCCTTGCGGATGACGCTGATCGGGCGAGTGCGGAATCCTGTAAGAACATCCAATTCGCGACCGCGGTTGACCGGACCATCCAGGTATCCAGGAAAATGCCAAAAGATCGCCTTGCGTTGAAGCGAACCCTTTCCGCTTAGCAGTGGCATCAAACTTTCGCCATCCATCACCTTGTCCTTGGGCGCGGACTCGCCTGCCGCAGCAAGGAAAGTAGGGAACAAATCCTGACTGATTACCGGAACGTCACTGCGGCTGCCAGGTTCCGTTACACCCAGCCAGCGAACGATGAAAGGTTCGCGTATACCACCCTCGTAGTAACATCCCTTGTTGCCACGCAACGGTTCCTGTACAGCCTCCTGCGTGCCACCGTTGTCACTTGTGAAGACAACGAGTGTGTTCTCTCCAAGCCCAAGCTCCTTCAGTTTCTGCATGATGATGCCCACGCCGTCGTCCAAGTCATAAGTATTTGCCATGTACAAAGGGCTAGCGTGCTTCTCATTGATCTCCTTGCCCTTAAACTTCGCCAGACTTGAACTGCGCGAAGACAGACCAGCATGAATCGCGTAGTGCGGCAAATAGACGAAAAATGGTCGTTCTTGGTTGCTCTCCATGAATTCACAGGCCGCGCTCGTCAGTGAGTAGATCCCCTTGGGGTTCTCACCTTTATGCATCTCCTTTTCTCTGTCCGGCACTTTCCCCCAACTTTCATCGGATTGGAAAACGACATCAAAACCCTGTTCCTGAGGTTCAACGCCAACTTGCCTTGTCAATTGCCATTTACCAAAGATTCCGGTCGCATAACCTGCTCCCTTAAGCGTTTCGGCAATCGTGACATGTTCCTTACGCAGACCGTTTACGTTGGGAATGGGAATCAACCGCATCTGCTCGATCGGTCCTTGAGCGGATGAGTTCACAGCAATGACACCGTGGCGCGGCGTATAATTGCGGGTCAACAAACAAGCCCGGCTGGGTTCGCAGTTGCCAGCCGCCGCATACCCATTGGAGAATACCATGCCCTCTTTGGCCAGCCGATCGATATTAGGAGTTTCAAAGCCAACCCCACCTTGATAACCGACGTCCTTCCAGCCGAGATCGTCGGCAAAAATCAGCACGATGTTGGGCTTGCGCTGAGCTGCATTTGC
>JANMHA010000345.1:0-1594 GCA_031374925.1 Pirellula sp.
TGGGCTGGTTCAAGAAGCCGATCACCAAGTCGGCCGATTTCAAGGGCCTCAAGTTCCGCACCAACGGCCTGGCGATCGATTTGTTCACCGCGATGGGCGCTGCGGTCAACGCGCTTCCTGGCGGCGAGATCGTGCCGGCCATGGACCGCGGCCTGCTCGATGCGGCCGAGTTCAACAATGCTACTTCGGATCGCATCCTCGGCTTCCCGGACGTGTCCAAGGTGTGCATGCTGCAGAGCTACCACCAGAGCGCCGAGACCTTCGAGATCATATTCAACAAGCCGAAGTACGATGCGCTGCCGGCGAAAATGAAGTCAATCATCGCTGGTGCCGTCGAAGCGGCGTCCGCGGATATGTCATGGAAAGCGATCGACCGCTATTCCAAGGACTACATCGAGATGCAGACCAAGGACAAGGTCAAGTTCTACAAGACCCCCGATTCGGTGCTGGCCGACCAGCTCAGGCTGTGGGACGCGATCGTGACAAAGAAATCGGCGGAAAACGCGCTGTTCAAGGAAATCGCCGAATCGCAGAAGGTATTTGCCGAGCGTGTGGTCAAGTGGGACCAGGACACCTACGTCAGCCGCCGCATGGCAGTCAGCCACTTCTTTGCAGCCAAGGCGCCCGAGGCCAAGAAGGGCTGAGGCTTGCCTTGAACCCATCGACCAGCCATCCGGTGACGCCGGATGGCTGTTTGTTTTTTCACCGGGTCTCTCCATGCAGCAATTGCTCCTGACGATCGACAAGATCAGCACCTTCGTCGGCCAGGCGTTTTCCTGGCTCATCGTTGCGCTCACGCTCCTGATCAGCTGGGAGGTGTTCTCCCGTTATGTGCTGGACGCGCCTCATGCCTGGGCCTTCGACGTGATGATCATCATGTACGGCACTCTGTTCATGATGGCCGGTGCGTACACGCTGTCCAAGTCCGGGCATGTGCGCGGCGACGTGTTGTACGGCTTCTTCGAGCCCCGCACCCAGGCCACGATCGACCTTATCCTGTACATCCTGTTCTTCCTGCCCGGGGTGTTCGCGCTGACCTATGCTGGCTACTTCTTTGCCACCGAATCCTGGGCCATGAACGAACACTCGAGCATCACTGCCGAAGGCCCCCCGATCTATCCCTTCAAGACCATGCTGCCGCTGGCCGGGGCCTTCCTGTTTGTGCAGGGCATCGTCGAGATCATCCGCTGCGTGGTCTGCATCCGCCAGGGCGCGTGGCCCTCGCGCGAGCATGACGTGGAGGAGGTCGATGTCGACAAGCTCAAGGAGATGGTCCACGTCAAGGACGACGACATCGCCCAGCTCGACCGGTTCGTGGCGCCCGCGGGGAGCTCGAAATGAAGATCAGGAAGGAACTCTGGTTCGGCTTCATCCTGATGGCGGTCATCGTCACCACGGTGGCGAGCTTCATGCCCTGGAGCAACTTCTTCGATGGCCACCTGACGCGCCAGGACCTGGGCTACCTGGGTTTGCTGATGCTGGCGCTGATTGTGGTGGCCATCATGCTGGGCTTCCCGACCGCCTTCACGCTGATGGGCATGGGCATGTTCTTCGGTTGGCTGGCCTACCGCAGCGTGAACCCGGAACTGGCCAC
>JANMHA010000352.1:0-3901 GCA_031374925.1 Pirellula sp.
CGACCTGGACTGCCCTGATCGAGACACTCCGATCCGGCATCCCGCCACCGCAAGCCATTCGGGACGGCTGATCCCTTCCTCTGCGAAAAAAGCGACCGCCACGCCGGTGTAACCTTCAATCCGTCAAAATGAGAATTGCTGCCGCATCGTCGCGAAGCTCGACAGCCTGCGCGCGCGCTCGACCCGCGCCCGCCACGAACTCGACCGCATCCCCAAACTGATCGAGCGCTACAAACAAGCCATCCTCGCCAAAGCCTTCTCCGGCGAACTCACTGCAGATTGGCGCAAGGTTCACAACTTGGCGGAATGGCAGGATGGAAGTGCTGGACAATACTTCACATGGTCCAGTGGGAAATTTTTGCCAAAGAGCCAGCAAAAACTGGGCGCGATACCTGTACTGGGAGGAAATGGGCCAAACGGCCTGCACGACAGCTCGCTCGTTGACGTGCCAACACTTGTCGTCGGTCGGGTCGGAGCGCACTGTGGAAATGTGCATCTGACGGTCGGGCCTGCTTGGGTCACCGACAATGCGATATTTGCTTCTACGATCGATCCTGTCGTTGATGTCAAGTATGCTCTACTTCTGTTCCGCGCTGCAAATCTGAATAGCTCCGCTGGAGGATCGGGTCAGCCATTTGTCAATCAGACGACCCTCAACGAAACAGCATTCCCGCTTCCTGACCTCAAAGAGCAGCATGAAATTGTACGACTTGTTGGGAGCGCCTCGTCATGGCTCGACAAGATTGCTGCCGAACAGGCCCGCGCCGCTCATCTGCTGCCCAAGCTCGATCAAGCCATTCTCGCCAAGGCCTTCCGTGGCGAACTGGTTCCCCAAGACCCAAAAGACGAACCAGCAGCGGTGTTGTTGGAGCGTATCACACGAAAAAAGGGGCAGCCGGCTGAAAAGCCTCGTCGTGTCAGATCACAATGAGCAATTCGAAGTATCAGATCGTGTTTATTGGCGCACAGTCTCGTCGGGCTGCAATAGAGACTGCGGTCCGCAAGCGCACCAGTGAACTCGGCATTCTGCGAAATCAAATCGTATGTCTTGGCGAGGACGCCGTTACCAAGGTTGATGCCAAATCACCGGTGATAGCTGTCTTCTTTGGCTACAAGAACGCGACGGATGGAGCGCATCCCTTCCTTGCAACCTGCATTCAGGATTCGACTCCCATTATCAGCTGCGTTCGCAACCTCGCGACGGCCACCGAGGAACTTCCCGCTTCCTTACTGCACATTAATGCCTTCCAGCTCAAGAAAGACAGCGGCTCACTCGAACGGGTCGTCGCGCTCATTCTGGAAAATCTGAAGTTACTGAGAAGTGAGCGGAGGCTCTTCATCAGCTACCGCCGATCAGAAGCCCAATCGATCGCTATTCAACTTTACGAGAAACTCGATGCAGCCGGTTTCGACGTCTTTCTTGATACCCGCAGCGTGCCGTATGGCGAGGATTTTCAAGCGGTGCTGTGGCATCGCATGGCCGATAGCGACATCGTAGTGCTGCTTGACAGTCCCGACTTTCGTTCAAGCCATTGGACGCGCGCGGAATTGTCTCGCGCGAACGCTACAAACGTCCAGATCGTCCACCTTTTGTGGCCGACCGTGTCAGCCGACCCTACCTCTGCCTTCAGCGATTTCATGCAACTCGCCTCGAACGATTTCCGGTCTGCAAACCATACTGGCGAGCAGGCGCACCTCAAGGACACGACTACACGTCGCATCGTGACACGTGTTGAGAGCATGCGCGCACGTGCACTAGCCTCTCGCCAGCGCAGCCTAGTGGACAACTTTTGCGACAAGGCCAGAGACGAGGGTGCCAGAACAGTGACTGTTCAACCCGAACGGTATATTTCTGTCGAACTTGCCTGTGGCAAACATCTCGCCGTGGTCCCAACGATTGGCATTCCCCGAGCCGACCGTTGTCACCAAACGGAGCAAGCCATCCTCAAGACAGGCATTTCCGCCGATGTCTGGTTGCTCTATGATGATCGCGGCATCCTTGATAGTTGGGTCGCTCACCTCAACTGGTTGAATGAGCACCTCCCTGTCACTTCGGTGCAAGTTACGCAGTGTGTGACCAAGTTGCGTGAGGCGGCGGCATGATTCAACTCTTCCTCTCGGCCAGCATCCCGCTCCCACAACGCGATGAACGCTTCATCAAGACAGCCGATGTTGTCGCCATCCGCGAAGCCATCAAAGGATTGGTTGACGCCATCATACCAACAGGAGCCGTCGTTTTCGGCGGCCACCCGGCAATTACTCCCATGGTCGCACTGCTGCTGCGAAGCCATGGCGAAGAAGCACGCAAACGTGTGACCCTCTATCAAAGCGCTTACTTCGGGAGAAAATTCGTCGACGAGAACGCCGAGTTCATCGACCTGCGCGTCATCCCTGCGGTCGCAAAAAATCGTCAACGCAGTCTCGCGAAAATGAGGCGGCGGATGATCGAAGACCGCAAGTTCGATGCCGCCGTGTTCATCGGCGGCATGGAGGGCGTCATCGACGAGTTCGAGCTGTTCAAGTCAGCCCATCCCGACGCCAAAAGGTGGCCGGTGGCTTCCACTGGTGCAGCCGCCAGAGAGCTATTCGTCAAGGACGGACGACCGCTCCCGAAACTGCTGGCCGAAGAAATGACCTACGCCACGATGTTCAGGAGGCTGCTGAGTAGCCTGCCCGCATAGCAATCAATATTGATTGCGGATTTTTACAGCCTCGTCAGCCCAATCGGCCAAGTTCTCACTGATATGGCTGCAGACGTTGCTGCTCACCGAGTACGGCGGGTCATAAGTCTTGACGATTGACGTCATCGACACGTCGCCGACTGTGAAGCCCGAAAACGGGTTTGATCCTTTCGTACTTTGTTTGCTGTCTTTGTCCTTAAGGTTGTGAACGTATACACCAACGAGGCCTTTACCATCGCCCCACGTCTTCTTGATCTCGTAGTTGATCCACTTACGTCCCGCTGTCCCTGAACCTATAAGAACGACGGTGCAGCTACGCCCGTTAAGCTGGTCGTTGATCCACTTTTCGATGGCACCATCTCCGCCCTTCTTGACGGTTTCCCAATCGTTGTCAGAGACGGGCTGGTTACCCTCAAGTACGCCCATGTTACGCACCTGACCGGCGCGCCAATTGTCTGGGATGTACTCGAAGCTGTAGAAGCATTTGCGCGCCATGTTAGCCCCGTAAGTTGCGCTTGAACGTACGGGGAACATAGTCGAATTTGCGTTTGCCCGCAAACGGCACTACCAGTTTGTTCACAATCATTTTTAATTGAACAGTCACGCCAGGATCAACATGGGCACATCCATCAGGCTTGTCTCTTGCAGACGACGCCTCTTAGGTGGGTGACAGAAATACGCCCGTTCCGTCCCGCTACACGACCAGCTTCTGGCTCCCCAAGCTACCAAGTCGAACCCGCATCTTCCGCCACGAACCGGCAGGGACTGCCTCGTTCGTGGTAGCTTGGTGGTAGCTTCAATTTTTGGGACCGTTCGTTGAGCGAGTTAAGTACTTGATTTCATTGGTTGGGGAACTAGGATTCGAACCTAGACAGGCAGAGTCAGAGTCTGCAGTCCTACCATTAGACGATTCCCCAGAACCGCTGCGAGTAACTATGCATCGTAACCACTGTCGAGGCCCGCGGCAAGCCCTGCTCCGACAGCCCTGCTCCGACAGCCCTGCTCCGACACCCCTGCTCCGACACCCCTGCTCCGACACCCCTGCTCCGACACCCCTGCTCCGACACCCATGCTCCGACACCCATGCTCCCCGGTTAACGACGGTCATCTTTGAGCGGTCGATTGCGGAGTGGATTGATTCCGTTTCTGTTCTTCCATTTTGCCGATTCAGCTATGTTTCACCCACGTGGTGCACGGAGGGATCGATGGCGGGACAACGG
>JANMHA010000369.1:0-3490 GCA_031374925.1 Pirellula sp.
GGCGGCTGGACACCTCGGCGCTGATCGCCCGCAAGCTGGGTCAGACCAGCCTTCTTCTGGTGGCTTCACCCGCCCATCTCGAAAGTGCAGGCCGTCCCGAAACCCTCGATTACCTTGCCCGCCTAACCTGTATCCGCGACACCAACATGCGCGGCGATGGGGCTTGGCCGCTGACATCGGGCGGGCAGATGCACCGGATCACCGTCTCCGGCCCCTATCTGGTCAACAGCGCCCGCCTTGCCCGTGATCTGGCGGTCGAAGGCGAAGGTGTCGCACTCTGCCCGGATTACATCGTGCAGTCCGATCTGGATGCGGGACGGCTCGAACACGTCCTGCCAGAGGTCTGCGGCCCGCAACTGGACATCCATGCCGTCTATATCGGGCAACGGCGACTGGCGCGCAGAACGCGGGCGTTCCTAGACTTCGTGGCTCGGAACTTGATAGCGGTCCCAGAAAAAGCTTGATCGCCGACAATTTCATCCAAGTGTCGGGCTCGCCTATATCTCCATTGCCGGTTCAGCCCCGGTTTTGTAGCGCGATTATCTTTGAGGTGACAGATCGGAGCAGTAGGAACTAATACCCAGAAGCACTGGGGTCCCAGCAGCGAAGTAAATGTCAAACCATTAAGTCAAAGGTGTTATGCGGTTCTGCCCACCATCGATGACCTGCCCCGCTACGCGGTCCAAAAATGCTGCGGCGAACATATGGCGCCATCCATGGCAGGCGGCACGGAAACTCGATGGTGCTGGCGGAAGACACCGTTTAGAATTTGTTCAGACGGCGAACAGGGCCACATGGGATCCTGTCTGCAAGGGCGACCGCGTTACCAGTTTGGGGACTTTCGGGCGCGCATCAAGATCATCATCCATTTCAATGCCGTCATCGACGCCGCCGATATGACCATAGTGCTATACTCCTGTATTGACAGGAGATAGTCTAAAGAAAATGCAGGCCCGGAAAGGACTTATCGATGGATCAGATTGCCCAGACTACCAAGAATCTCGGCACCGCCCTGCGCTAAGTCCGCAATATTCTGATCCTAACGCGGTCTGAACTGGCGTCGCGCGCGGGTATCCGGAAGCGCACCATCGCGAACATCGTGACCCGTGCCAGCGACGCCAAGGGCGACACGATCTTCGACCTATTGGCGGCACCTAATCTGAAGCTTCACATCGTCGCATACAGCGGGAAAAGATCTGCCAAACTTGAGGACATCTTGTGATGGGGCGCAAGCGCGCCTCTTTCCCATTCTACACCTACATGGACCGCCGCAAGGTTGGTCAGTACTTTCGTTAACTGGACGAGGCTTTTGCCATCACTGATTTGTCTGATCGGCTGGCCTAGTAAAATGCCCTGCCGCCCATCTCAAACACCATTCCGCTGAAGGCAGAGCGGCATTTAGGCACTTTTATCATTGCCGCTTTCGAGGGTCTCGTGTCGAACAGCGCTGACAAAATCCTGCGACAGCGCAAATTTCGTAGGGAACAATCGCAGGACTTGTGAGTGTCCTTTGACGCTTGGCTCTCAGACCCGAGCAGACGGGTCTGAGAAACTTACTCACCTGGTGATTGGAAACCCTACCAGCAGACAATGTTCAAGCTTCGTCCCGTTCTGCCATCGCCCAATCGCGAAACACTTGCGCTTGACGGTTGACCCGCGGTGACGCTGCGGTGGAGGATAAGAGATAATAATTGTAACCGTCGTCTTGCACCCGTTTGGAAATCTGGACCAACCCGCCAGATTTAAGATCCGGCTGGATCATGGCCTTGGGGCAGAGCGCCACACCCTGTCCCGACAAGGCTGCGGCGCGAAGCAGGTTGAAATCCTCAAAAGTCGTGCCGTCAAAAGAGGCCGCGTCGGCCTGAACTGGTGAGCAACTGTCCAGCCCTGACAGCCAGTTTGTCCAGCCTGTCGGTGTACCGTCATGCAGAAGACCCAAGGTGAGAAAATCGGTAACGGACTCAGGCGTTTGCCCAAGACGGGCTAAACGTGAGGGGCTGCATACCGGGACACTTTGCCCCGCCAGATAGAAGTGCGCTTCGATTAACGGCCCAGACGGGGCCTCTTTCGCGAAGACAAAGGCCAGATGCACATCGTGAAAGTTTATCTCACGACCATGCATGGCATAAACTATCCGGACTTCGATTTCCGGATGGGCGGTGCGAAAGCGGTTGAGGCGTGGGATCAACCAGCACATCGCGACCGAGGGAATTGCCGCGATAACAAGGGCCTGATTGATATTGCGCGCCCGGTTGCAGGCGGCTTCTATCTCGGCCAGCGATCCTGCCAGGCTGCGTGCCAGATCGGCTCCATGTGGCAAGAGCCGGGTTCGGTTGCCCTCACGCTCAAACAACGGCCTGCCCAGCCACTCCTCGACATTCTTGATCTGGTGGCTGACGGCGGATTGCGTGACGAACAGCGCCTCGGCGGCAGCACGGAATGAGCCCAAACGGGCCACCGCCTCAAAGGCGCGCAGGGCATTGAGAGGAGGTGTCGTCATAGGAAGCCGTAGCATGAGAAAAACTGATGCTATCGTGAAAAATGGTCTTTTGACAAGGCCGTTCAACATGGGCTTGATCGATGGCAATTGGGTCAATCTCGGCCCACCCAATCTTTGGAGGATTCGATGGAACGTGAGCGGTTGCAAAACTACGTGGACAATGGCGAAAAGGCCGTGCCAACTTTTTCGGATTCCGAGATGCAGCGGCGCCTCGACGCGATCCGCGGGCATATGGCAAAGGCCGGGATCGATGCCGCGCTGTTCACCAGCTATCATTGCATCAACTATTATTCTGACTTCATGTTCTGCTATTTTGGTCGCCGCTATGGCTTTTTGGTTGACCATAACATCGCCACCTCGATCAGTGCTGGCATCGACGGCGGGCAGCCTTGGCGCCGGACATTCGGGGGCAGGAACGTCACCTACACTGACTGGCAGAAAGACAACTATTTTCATGCCATCCGCGGCCTGACCGGGGGCGTCAAGCGGCTTGGGATCGAGTTTGACCATATCAACATCGATACGCTGAACCTGCTGAAATCCGAATTCCCGGGCATGGAGTTTGTCGATATCGGCGCGGCATCGATGCGCCTGCGGATGATCAAATCGGCCGAGGAAATCGCGCATATCACCAAGATGACCCGGATCGCCGACATCGGCGGTGCGGCCTGCGTCGAAGCGATCGCCGTCGGCGTGCCAGAGCATGAAGTGGCGCTGCATTCCACCGGGGCCATGGTGCGCGAAATTGCCAAGGTCTGGCCGCATGGCGAGTTGTTGGACACCTGGACCTGGTTCCAGTCAGGCATCAACACCGATGGCGCGCACAACCCGGTGACCAGCCGCAAGATTGAAAAGGGCGACATCCTTTCGCTGAACTGCTTCCCGATGGTCGCAGGCTATTATGTGGCGCTGGAACGTACGCTGTTCTCGGAAGAGGCATCGGACGAACATATCCGCCTGTGGAACATCAACTGCGCTGTGCATGATCGT
>JANMHA010000387.1:0-97778 GCA_031374925.1 Pirellula sp.
CAACATTGGCATGCCAGAGAAAGGATTGGACCACATCGGGTCGATCCGATTTTACTAACCTTCGAATCTTCGAAACCACCCTAGGCAACATCCACCAAGTCCTGCCCCCCAGAAAGTGCAATTCGATGTTGTTCGATTCAAGAAACCGAGCCAACGAGTCCTTGGCCCCAGTTGGCCTTGGTCCAAGAGCCATGACGCGGACTCGATGCCCCCGTTTCGTCAGAAAAGTCGCCAGATCTGAGCAGCACTTTTCGGCTCCACCGGTGTCCAATTCAGTGATAACCAAATCAATACGCATAAGTTGGTTTTCGGGCAAAATCATCCTTCACGACTTCCCGTCGCATTCCCTTCGTCGACGAATTGTAGAGGAGAAATGAAGCGGAGGGCGGCGGTTCGCGGGCTGTTACGTAGGACGCCAAAACAAGGTTGAGGGGAGGCAAGCTCCCGCTCAACCTACGCGAATTGTTGGTGAAAATGCTTCCTCGCACTCTAGCGCATGCGGACGACGCGCTCGGCAAGGATCTGCTTAGCTGCTAAGTTCGGGATGTAACCGCGTACGCCGTAAACGGTGACGGGCTGTTGCAGATATCGCCTCAGGTTTAGTGATGCAGTCGATTGCACGTATGTAATCACCTTGCCAGCGTCGTCAGTCAATGCAAATTCTGGCTGACCCTTAATCGTTGTGTGAACTTGAACTAGCCAACCCGACGCGTCCCCCTCTTTCCATGGGTTAGTAGCGACTGCGTTGGAAACCATGTTTCCATTGGCCGTTGTGTTAACCGTGGCAGGCGAAACATTGCTTGCCTGTCGCACGCTCCCCATGGCAGGATTGTCAAAAGATTGTTGGGCGACCCTGGATGCATCCTGCGCGAAGCCCAACGTGCGTAGACGAAGCGACTCAAAGCGTTCGATTCTCTCCACCAGCAATCTAGCCTCACCTCGCACCATGGCCGTGGCTCCGTTTTCTACCCACGACGCAGCTTGGTTCTTCAATGCCGAGAAATTCCATTCCTCGGTTGGGTTCGCGACCTCCCTAGTCAATTGAACGAGTGCGGATTGAATTTCAGGCGTTTGGAATTCCTCTGGATCCTCTTCGTTGTTGGAGTTGCTTGCACTCGAGGAAGAAGGACTTCTAACCGAAGGGGACAGTCCATGCCACGCGGTTGTGTCGAGAGAGACCGGACTCGCTTGAGCTGAGGTTGCGTACGGATTACCAAGGCCATTTGCTTGAGGAACAAATACCATTCCGGTGGTTGCGGCCATGGGTTGAATGTTGGTCGGAGACGAACCAAAAACAGGTTCTCGCGAATTGAGCCAACGTGAAAAAGTGGATTCGCCTTGATGCAAGGGCGCTCCGGATGGCACAGGAACAGTGTACGACCCATCGGCGTTCATCCCCATCGGACCTGCGACCGAATTTGCAGTGTTTGAGGGCAACGTCATGGAGGGTCTGTGCTGACCCGGACGCGGCAATCGATCCAGACGACTAGTCCCAACCTGACCGACTCCTCCGATGTTCCCTTGTGACAGAGTTGTGTGGTTTTGTGGTGCCATTCCAGTCGTTGCTGGTGCCCGGTCCGATTCAATAACACTGAGGCCAATTAGGCCGAGCAAACTACTAACTGGTCGGACTCGAAGTTTGGGATCCGACTGCATCGCTTCCCATTGTCGCTGGCCATCCATCTGATGTTCTGTCGAATTGGCCGAAGCGATCGTTCGCTTGGGTTTGGGGCGTGCGGCTATGGGACGAAGGCGTGTGGTTGTGGCGGATGGGAAATCGGTTTCCTCGGCATCGACCAGCACTGATTCTTGATCGAAATGACCAGGATCCGTCGTTGTGTGGCCGACTTGCTTCGCCTGAATGCTTCGAGGCTGAACTTCCATCTTAGGCGAACCCATGTTCACATGAACACCATCGGCAGCCATCTTGCTTTGAATCTCGGCTTGTTCGCGCTGAATCTGTTGTTCGACTTGATCTAACGCGTGCTTTTCATCCGACCAGACCACTTTGCCCGACTGGGCCGTTGGTTTGTTAGACTGTGTAGGCCTGGCGGCTGGCGAGGCGTCTTCGACATGGTTCGCCAGTTGAACGTTACGGTCCATTGATTTGCTGGGTAGCGAGTCGGACAACTGCGACGTCTTGACCCACCTAAACTCACCTTGGGGAGGTGCAATACGATACCATAGTTGTTTCTTTCCGTCTTCTGCCATCTGCAGTTCTTCGCCGAGCACTTGAACCTGTTGCGATTTGACCAGTTCCATTTGCCACATGAACTCGGCCACGTCCGGCAAGTCGCTCCCCACCCACGCAGGCGATCTCTCTTCAATGATTTCTGCCGATTTGCTTCCAGGCAATAGGTAAGCGATGTTGGAAGGGATCCAGTCATGGCTTCCAGCAGGCGGCCGAATCCCAGACCATCCGTCTGAGGTTTCCATATAAACATCGACGGTTGCTCCGCTCAATAGAGTGGACGTGGCGTAGTAGCTTTCAGATGGCCCTGAGCGTATAGTTGCTTTGTTGGTGTGAACCGATCGTACTTTCGGCTTTTCGAATTGAGCGGCGACATAAGCGGGAACTTGCTTGGTTTTCCCTTTCGCCGACGGTCCGTCTGCAAAAGTGCATTGTCCTAATCCGAAGAGTGGACATCCAAACAGCAGGATGGTTGCGATGAATCTTCGACGCACGATGTATCTTCGACGCATGCATTTGGTCTGGATTGGCATTTTGGTTATGTCCTTTATCGAACACGAATGGATGCGGTTCCGGAAGCTAACAAAACTTGACTGATTAGATCGGCAATCGCGCTGTCGGGTTCACGCGCTTGCAAAAGCCGAAGCTTGCGCTTCGCATCCGGATCCGTCATGGACCCCAGCAACACAACGGCGCGACGTCTTATGCTACGATCAGCACTCTCCGCCATCCAGACCAGCCAAGGAATCGCATTGAGCCTTGGATCTCGAACAATTGTCTCCATGGCCTTTAGTCTTTGCTCGACATCGCCTTGAGCCAACGCGATCGCCATCTCAAGTTGGGACTGAGTCATTCCACGCCGGAGGAGTTCATTCGATGCTTGCTGCACAAAGCTCGATTGTGAGCTCGTCAAAAATGGAAGCAGTTCTTCCAAGGTTCGTTTCTCGAAGCCCCGAGTGACGGTCGACTCGGGTGTATCGTTTGACATACTCGTAAACCTCACAACCATGGGTACCACTGGTTCGGAAGAAACGACAGGCGTCTGCACGACCATTCCTTTTGGGACCGTTCTCGGAATCGAGATATTCAAGTTAGGCAACTGTGAGACGGTTGTCGATTCCGCTTGATCGGTAAGGGTCCGCATACTTGTAAGGACAGTCCCTGATTCCATAGGAGTCCTGTCGGCGCTCGGTCGTGAGCTCGGGAGTGGCCGTATGCTGGGAGGATCCATCGGGTTTTCGGCAGCAAGCTCGTTGTCACTAATGCGAAACTGGGTCGCTGCCATTGGCGATTTGGGTGCAGGAACAATCGTCGCAACCGTATTGGTCACCGACGCTGACGGCTCAGTCTGAGCTATGATTGCATCAAGAGATGCAAGTAGTCTTGAGGAATCGGGCAAATCCCTGTGGACTAATGGCCGCAATTGTTCCGCCAGTGTGCCTCTCAAATTTTTGGCTTCGGGGAGTCGAATCTGATCGGAACCGAGTGCATCAATAACCGTTATCAATTCCGATGCGGTTGGCTTCTTGGTCCCATTCCACTGTTGGATGCGTTGCTCCAATAGATGAAATGCCATCGCTCGATTGCGTGGTTCGGTACTTCCCAATTGGTGAACTATTTCATCGCTACGATCAGGATTGAGTTCGTTCAGTGCGAGCAGAATAGGCAACACATCTTCGGAGGGCTTTCCTGCTGGGTTTGCAAGCTGTTGCTGCCATTCCCAGTTGAGCCACAGCTTGGAAGCGTAAGGCCAACTCCAAACGGCTGCCAGGATGCAGAGAAGGAAGAGCAAGAAATGTCGAAACCTTGAAAAACGGCGAACCGGTAGACTGGCGGATTTGCCTAACAACCAATCCACATCGATTCGATCGACTTCCTTTTTCCGGTTTCGTCTGCCTGACATCAATTCAACCGCGATTGCAATCTTTGGGAGTACGGGCAGCAACTCGCCACCAAACTTTCTTCCACAATCTAGGCATATAGATTAAAGGTACGATGCGCAACAAGCCCAAATGAAGTTAGTTTCGTCCTCGTACTCAGCCTTCGGCTCTATTCGTTCTCGTACTCGATTCGAATCACTTCTGCGAGTATGAGTACCATTTCATTGAGAACGTGTGGATGCAATCCTTGGTGGCGATCACCGAGGAGTGTCAGATTAGTAGTAGAACTAGGCATGGGTCAGGGGTTGGCATTCCGTGCCTCATTGAGGTCCAAAAGAAACCAATCATCTGCCACGGCTCGGTCTGATATCGACGGCGCATGCGAGTGCGTTGACACTCCCGGGATGGTTCTAATTGCGTTGAATGCCCACACTTCGTTTGTCCAGTTCTTGCGAATAGCATCGCCCGATACGACTAACTGTTCGAATGGAATGGCTATCTCAGTCGACCATGACTTACCATCGGTCGCGGTTGCAACGTACCACGTGGGGTTCCAACGAAGCATGTCGTTCAAGGCATCGCAGTAATCACCGGATGCGGACCAAACAATTTCAAACCAGCTCGCGTAGTCTCTATCCAAATCGATTCGTAGCCTGATCTGGTCACTCTCCGGTTTGATACTATCTCTTTGTTTTTCTTTGCTAGCTTGGGTAACCGACGCACCTGGCGCATAACTAAATAAATACAAGAATTGTTTGTCTCTAGCAAACTTTATCAGAGTTTTGGGAGCGGTATCGGCAGCCCAAGGATCTCTCAGCTCAATTTGCGTTGCGGATTGCCAAAACGCTTCGTCCGCTTTTCCGTCTAAAAACGGACGAGTGGTCGCCCAGCATATCGCGGAAACGCCGTTCGCTGGTAACGTGGCCTTTGGATGCGAGAGTTGTGTAGATGAAAGAGGCGGGGGAGCCATGCTTGCGTTGTAGATTTGGCGTTCGGCTTTCGCAATTAGCCTCCAGTCCTGAAGATAGGGAGACAGAGTTGGCCAATACTCGGCATTGCTTCTACCGAGGTTGACGGTTGCGTTGGCTGATTCGTTTCGTTGTTGCATCTCTCGATAACGCGATGCGATCAACCATCCCCAACGCGGTTCGCTTCGTCTTGGGGAAAAGGCATCGGGCCATTTCGAAAGAAGTCTCGTAAACTCAGGCAAGTCGCGATCCGAGGAAATCGGGATACGCCGAATGGATTTGGAAATCGAGGCGGGCTGGACCGATGAAGACTCGGTCGGCAATCGAGCAAAAGGCGACGCTTGTTGCAGCATCGCGGCTGAGGTGCTCAATCCGTCCGCGTTGCGTTCTTCCAGCGTCTGTAGTTGATTTGCAAGGTGGCGTCTTACTTCAATGCTCCCAGTATGCGTCATCAACTCCCAGTAGGCCGCTTCAGCTGCCGGTGAATCATTATCGCGTTCCAGCAAGAACTCGAGGGCAGCTTGCCATCGGTTCCAATCCCCGTTGCGACGACACTGAACTGCGATCTCAATCAAAACGGGGGAAACTGATGTCGGAACGACGTCTTTGGCTGCCGACCTTATGTTGCTGTCCCAAACGCGGTCAGGCGTAAGCGGGTTGCCGGATTCCGAATCAGTAAATTGTTTCCAATCGAACCATTGGGGGGTCGCCATCACAGTGGAGAGTCGAGGTGTCGTTTTTTTTCGACCGGACAGTTGTGTCGTTTGGTCCAGTACTATTCCTTTCAAAGGCGGATCTCCCATGACGCCGCTTCGGGAACCTGCGATGCGATAGAAGAACTTCTTGTCGGAAGAAACGACTGAGCCGCGAGCTTCAAGCAGAGGTCTAATGTTCGACAGTAAGCTTCCGAGAACTACGTTGGATTCCAATAGCATGGAAGGTGAGTATTGCATTCCTGAATTGGTACCCCGAACAACGATTCGTTGCGACTCCCAAGCTTCTTCTGGGATCCCGCTGCTCGTGGAAAACACCTTAAAATCTTTGCGTCCAGCCAGGGCAGTGGCTTGCTCCACCGACTGCGCGGACTTTGAGTCGAGTACGCTGCCGGTAACGCTACAGTTGGAAACGATCACGTCAGCGCGAGCATTTCGAATCTCAACCACCAGTCGCTTTACCAATGGCGTAATCTCGTTAGGCTTGCTTGTGTAATAGCCCAAATCGCTTTCCCGGACCCCGGAGTAAAGATTGCCTACAGGCAGACCCGCGAACACGCGGGCTTGTGACAAACCGATCGATTTACCTGCAATCTCGAACCGCGACGCCAATTCTGGCAGGAGACTTGCCCGCTGCTCAAAACACTGATCGTGCAAGACAAACGCGGACGCATGGCGTTTGTTTTCATGAATGACTTGGGCCATGAGATCCCAAGCAACGCCTGAGCAAGTGCTTGATATGTTCAGGACGGCATTTCTGGACCCAGATTGATGCTGAGCCCACCAGGCTTTGCCACCGTTACGGCTTGCAAAAAGGTTAGCCATTGGTCCACAAGTCAGCAGCAAATCACCACCCAACGCGGAGATAGAATTGATGGAGGTGCGATTCGTGGTAGTCACAACCGTCCACGTATTGCCTTGGTCCTCGGAGGTCCAGATCACGTTTCCGGGTTGGCCTGCGATCCAAATGCGATTTCCAATACCACTGGCGTCCGCAAGGGTATACAGGGATCGATCGCTTGTGGTACCAGGCAAATCCAGTTGTTCCCACCGTATCGCATCGCGGGAGCGATAGAGCTTGCCTGCTTCGCCCCCCATCCACCACATCCCCTCGATGACTTTGCAAAATCGAATCGGATCAAAAGGAGTCACCGGCAGTCGGACCGATTCGAACTCCAGACCCGTCATTGACCTGTGGATTTTGCCAGCCCGATCTACTACGACCAGAACGCTGTCTAGTCCAACAGCGGCGCATTGAATGTGGCCGCAAGGAATGGGTCTACCTGCCCAAGACTGGCCGCCATCTGTGCTTTCGAACAATGCCGATTGGTGGAGATTTGACCAATCGCCCCAAGCCAATAGATGTCCAGGCCCCACGAGCTGAGCCCCTATTAACCGAGGGAGCTCGTTGGCAACTTTCTCCCATGTCTTGCCACCGTCGAAGGTGATCAGCACAACCCCTACGCTGCGATGTGAGTACGGGTCAATCGTCCCGCCAACGACGCAACCGTTGAGTTCATCCGAAAAACAAACGGCATAGTGAATCGCGTCGGAACGCTGATATTGAATTTCCCAGTGCTTGCCCGCATCGCCCGTAAAGAGAATCAGTCCTCGATCGCCGACTGCCCATGCATTGTCTACGCTTACGATCTGGCAGGCACGAAGCTCTCCGTCAGCCACAGAGTTGGTGTTGTCGGAAGCGGCAACGGCCGACGTGAATGCGTTACCGGAGAACAGGATTAAAAGTAGAAATTGGATTTCGATTAAGAGTTTGAACGAAGTCATAGTTCACTGATTGACATTATTGCTGAAGCTGAGAAATGTCCTTAGATCCGGGAATGTCTTCTGGCCATTTGGTCCAGATAGGAGTTTCCTCACGCACCTTCTTGATGAAGTCCGTTCGCTGTTTTGAGATCTTTTTCTGAACAAGCAACTTGCGAATATCCGCTTGCGCTTGAGCAAACGATTGCGTGTACGCTTGCTCCCGCTCGAGTACTTCGACAATATGGAAGCCCTCGCTGTTTTCGATGATCTGGCTTAGACCTCGAACCGGGTTTTCGAAAATGGCTTTGTCCAATTCCTTGCTCTTAAGTTCACCTTGGATGGTCCAATCAAAGAGTCCACCGTCAGAGGCACCGAGGCCGGTAGACTGGCGTTTTGCAACCGCGCTAAACGGGGCTCCACCAAACAGAATCTGGTTTCCCATGTCGGCGATGGCTTGATTCGCCGCTTCTTTGGTTGGGAATTTGGAAAAGTCGGCAGACAGCATCTGAAACCGAACCCGCGAAGGACGCTTGAATTCATCGATGTGTTCGCTGTAATAGTCGCTCATCTCGCTCAGCTCCACGTTGGGATGTTCTGAGACTTTTTCTCGCACATGCTCTTGAGCCCAAGTGTTCTCGGCAAAGTCTCGCATCATGGATGGAAGCGTTTTCCCAGCTTCTGCAAGCTTTTCCTCAAACTCCAGATCGGACTGACAATTCATCTTTTCCATCTGCATGGGCTTCCACTTTTGATGAAAGATCTTTGCCGTTTGCGTCTTCATGTGCTTTTTCGCATCCGCACGATCCTTTACAGGTTTACCCGAGACTTTGTCGTTCAGGAATCGTTGCGCCAACGACATACGCGTTACCTTCTCCATCAGTTCTTTACGCAACTGCATTTCGAATTGACTGTGGCCAAGAATCTTGGAAGTCAATTTGTTGGGCGGAAACAAATCGCCGACGAGAACAGGTTCTTCGCCAACAACCGCAACCAACATCCCCGCTTCAAAACGGTCCATCTTTTCCGCGGAAGGTACTATTTTGGTTTCATCGAAGCCTAGACTACCAGCAGACAGAAAATCGGGGGCAGCCCCCACTGCGGTGTCCACCGACTGGTTCGCAAGCACACGATCCGCGACGTACACAGGCTGTTCGAGCCCTTTCGATCCAGGCGGTAGCCCACCCACAACGGTTGGGATGTATGGCTGATAGCGGTTCGCTTCCTGTTGTGCGATCGCGACACGGCTCGAGGCCAGAAGTCCGAGCACAAGTGTGGCAATGAGTTTCTTCATTTCAACCATCATCCATGAATGAATTGTCGGGTGGTGCGAATGCAAACCACTTGCGTTTGGAACCTTCCTGGTTTCCACCCGAAGTATAGGTAGTTTCTCTAGTTCACTGCAATAGAGTTTGCGAACTGCTAGCTAATATGGCTTTAACCGGTTTGCAATAGCGACTATTCTTTGTCAGTATGGCAAGCAGCACATTGAAGTATCCCAACCCGAAGCGTCAGCGAGGGACAATTTCGCAGGTCCCTCACTTACGTCTCGGGTTATGATTGGTAGTTTTCATATCGCCGCTCGCCTAAGAAGTACGCGCATTCGCGTTTTGCAAGCTAACTCACAACATATCGAGAATCGTCCTACATGAGACCAACGCTATCGGGAATCATCCCGCCACTTGTTTCGCCACTCCAAGCTCGAGACGAACTAGATCAAGAAGGTCTCGCAAGGTTGATTGAACATGTGCTGGCAGGAGGTGTTCATGGCTTGTTCTTGCTCGGGACCACTGGCGAAGCCCCGAGCTTAAGCTACCGATTGCGTCGAGAACTGATCGATCGAGTAGCCGCCCTCATCGCCGGGCGAGTTCCAATCCTAGTCGGTATAACGGACACGTCGTTTGTCGAGTCGGTGCGTCTGGCGGAGCACGCAGCCAAAGCTGGGGCCAAGGCGTTGGTACTTTCGACTCCTTATTATTTTCCAGCAGGACAAACGGAATTGACCGGCTATGTCGAGAATTTAGTGCCTGAACTTCCACTCCCATTGGTCCTTTACAACATGCCGAGTCTGACCAAGGTCTGGTTCGAGATTCCTACGCTTCACAAGTTGTCCGCTATCCCGCAAATTATCGGCTTAAAGGATAGCAGCGGGGACATGAGCTACTTTGAAAAAGCCATCGAACTTAAGAAGCTGAGACCCGACTGGTCAATCATGGTCGGTCCAGAGGCCAAGTTACCTGAGGCGATGCGATTAGGTGGCGATGGCGGAGTGGCGGGGGGTGCCAACGTGTTCCCGAAACTTTTTGTCGAATGCTATGAAGCGTGTGTGGCTGGTAACCAATCGCGAATCGATGAGCTACAATACGCCATTAACGCATTGCAACAAATCTACGAGGTGGGCAAATACGCTTCGAAGTACATCAAAGCGACCAAGTGCTGCTTGTCCTTGTTAGGGATTTGCGATGATTTTATGGCGGAGCCGTTCCATCGCTTTCGAGCAACGGAAAGGGAACGTGTGCGTGCGATCTTGGAGTCGTTGAAATGAGTCTTTTGCAGTTGCTTAATGTCGCCTTTCGCTCCGCGAAAGTGCGCATCGCAATAGCTCTTTTGCGGAGCCAAAGTGGTGCTCGACACTCCATGTCGAGAATCACGTCGAGAATCACGTCGAGAATCACGGCACGGGGTGCCGTGATTCACTGTTTCTGTCACTTGGCTTTGTTTGCCATCGCCCGGGCCGATGAGTTGGAACCGCTTCGATACAACCATCCTGGCTTGGTCGTCGATTTGGGAGTTGGCCTTTGGGCTTGGCCTTTTCCGAGCGATGCGGATGGAGACGGGGATCTTGATTTGATTGTATCGTGCCCCGACAAGCCTTCGAATGGTGTTTGGCTCTTTGAGAATACAACTGGAGACACATCGACGCACAAGATGCCCGTGTTTAAGGCTGGTCGATTGCTCAGCAAAACGGTGCACTACGTAATGCCCAGCTTTGTCGACGGAGCAATGCGAGTTCTCTCCCCGGGACAAGAGTATATCGACTTTGCCCGGAGCGGCACAATGGAAAAGCGGACGCTCCCTATCGATCCCAAGTTTCACAAGCCGTTGGGGCAGCAGACCAAGGGCCCAAAAGTCCGGCACAATCAATGGCGATACGTGGACTATGATGGCGATGGCAGCCTGGACTTGATCGCAGGTATCGAGGACTGGAGCTACTACGGCTGGGACGATGCTTGGAATGAAGAAGGAAGGTGGCAGAATGGGCCTTTGCACGGGTGGATCTATTTGTTTCGCAATCGCGGCACAACGGACAAGCCCGACTATGCGGAGCCAGTATTCGTTGAAGCGAACGGCAAACGAATCGACGTCTTCGGTTGTCCATCCCCCAACTTTGGTGACTTCGATAACGATGGTGATCTCGATTTGATTTGCGGCGAATTTTTGGACTCGTTTACCTACTTTGAAAACACGGGTTCACGAGCGTCACCGAATTACGTGGCCGGGCAAAGACTCAAGACGAAAGAGGGCAAACCGCTGGCAATGGATTTGCAGATGATTGTACCGGTGGCCTTGGATTGGGATAAAGATGGCGATCTAGATCTGATCGTGGGAGATGAAGACGGGCGCGTGGCGTTCATCGAAAACGTCTCTCTAAAGGACTCCATTGCAAAAGCGCCCTCGTTCGCGTCGCCTCGTTACTTTCAACAAGAAGCTGACACGCTCAAGTGCGGTGCCTTGGCTACTCCCTTCGGATTTGATTGGGACGGGGATGGCGACATGGATATCTTAAGCGGTAACACGGCGGGCTTCATTGACTTTTTCGAAAACATGAGCGGTCCAAACGTGGCGAGTCCCAAATGGAATCGACCCGTTCCTATCCAAGTCGAGGGCAAAGATTTTCGAGTCATGGCAGGCTCTAATGGCAGTATCCAAGGGCCTGCTGAGGCGAAATGGGGATACACCACACTGAATGTGGCGGACTGGGATGGCGACGGACTACCCGACATCCTGTTGAATTCGATCTGGGGCCGAGTCGTTTGGCTGCGAAATGAGGGAACTCGCCAAAATCCACACATGGCCTCACCGCAAGGAATTGAAGTAGAGTGGTCGGGCGAACAGCCTCGATTAGCTTGGGGTTGGCTCCGGCCTTTCGGCAAAGAACTTTTGACACAGTGGCGCACAACTCCGGTAGTGTTTGACTTCAACGCAGACGGTTTGCAAGACATAGCGATGCTGGATCACGAAGGCTATTTGGCTTTTTTCGAGCGATCACGAAGGAATGGAGCGCTGATTCTGAAAGCGCCGCGACGCTCCTTCGTCGATGAAACGGGAAGACCGATTCAACTCAATGCTGGGGCCGCAGGCAAAAGCGGACGACGAAAACTCTGCGTGACAGATTGGGATGGCGATGGCAGTTTTGATTTTTTGTTGAATTCGGCAAATGCGGACTTATTGAAGCAAGTCGAGTCTCAGAATGGAAAATGGACCATGAAAAACGAGGGTAGCCTAGCCACGAGGAACATCGAGGGGCACGACGTAAGTCCCGCGGTGGTGGACTTCAACGGCGATGGAGTACCTGATTTTCTGGGTGGTGCCGAAGACGGGCGTTTGTATTTTATGAAGAGCCCACGTAGCGAACGCAACTAAGACTAACGCGTTCCAGCTAATCTGCTTCAACCCCATTCTCTGATCTTGACGGACCTGTAGCTGTTTTCGTGAAAATTCAGTGCAATTCCTAATTCGCCGCGACGCACGCCAAAACGAATTCTTCTCAATTTTGACCCTCTGGAATGCAATGCAACTCACATGTGCAGTTTAGAATAAGATCGGTGATATTAGGTTGTTAGCTATTCCTTTTCTCATCCTTATCCTATTCTTGACTCTGCTAGTGACGATCCCCCATGTTTTACCAACTTATTCTTCAGAATCATGTCGATGACCTAGACAAGTCTTCTTGGACCCTGAAGCCGCCGGGTGTCGTTGGGCGAGATTCCGCGTGCCAAGTCTGTATCGAACACCCGTCGATCAGTCGACAACATTGCCAATTCTCGCTCAACGGCGAGGGGACTTTGGTCGTTAAGGACCTTGATTCCATGAACGGAATTTACATCGATGACACTCGCGTTAAGCAAGCAGCGTTGATGCCGGGGCAAGTACTCCAAATTGGAGCGTTAAGGCTGCAAGTCGAATTCACCACGGGGGGAGATGCTATGCCTAAACCGATTTCTCGACCAAAAGGAAGCGTCACGGCCACTCAGCCAATGAAGACAGTTCGCCCCGAACCCACACCTTCCGCACCCCTCGAAAAACCTTGGTGGCGACGCCTGTTCGACTGAGACGATGTGTATACTGTTTAGCCGTTGCCGATTATGTCTGCACGTTTATCGAAGACAGTCCCAATCAACCTCAGTTTCGTGGAGCGCTCATGAGCAATGACTTTCAACAGGGCAACCAATTCAATCCGTATCAGAGTACGCCTGCAAGCGTCGAACCCAACGTGCCTCAGTTCAATAAAGTAAAAGTTCAGGCGCCGGCCATTGCGTTGATGGTTTGTGGTGGCTTGAGCCTACTCGCATCGATTTGGGGTGTCGTCAACGCATTGATTAGCCCACCGCCGACAGTTCCGCCAAACGCTCCAGAGTTCATGAGCGAAATGATGAAAAACAGTGTGGGGCCCGCTGCAGCGGTTATTCAGTCGGTGTTTATCTTGGTAGGCCTATTCGTTCTCTTTGGCGGAATTCAAATGTTGCGAATCAAAACATGGGGTGTGGCTATCGCTGCGTCTATTGTTTCGATGTTCAATTTTGGATCGTGTTGCTGTTTTCTTGGGCTGCCCATTGGAATCTGGGCGCTCGTGATTTTGCTCATGGGGGATGTGAAACGAGCATTCGAGTTCAGCGCCAGGAGTTGATGAACTTGTGGCCATCATTGTCGCCTTTTGCTCCGCAAAAGTGTGTTCGCAATGCGCACTTTCGCAGAGCGAAAGGCGACAATTAAGCGAAAGGCGACAATTAAGCGAAAGGCGACAATTAGGCGAAAGGCCACCATTAAACGTTAGCTGAACCAGTGATCGCCATTTGGAGTTGGCGAAATTGAGATTTCATCATGGCGACGGCCATCGTATGCATCGACTGATTTTTCGCGATCTGGGTGACTTGAATTTCGAGACTATCGTCGCTGCCGTCATGGTAAACAATTTGTTTCATGGAATCGCGAACGCTCTCCATGGCGACTTTTTTGGAGTCTTCGAAAGACGGCGTGGTGCCTTGGCTACCAGAGCCGAGCAGGCTCAGCCTTAGTCCCGGCGACATTTCTCGTTCCTGGCGATCTGCTTGAATGGCATCGCGCAGGCTCTTTTGAAACGTATCGACCGATAGATCTTTGGATTGATAGCCAGGGGTGTCGGCGTTCGCAACGTTCCCCGCCAAAATGGCGTGCCGGCGTTCGGTAAAGGCGACTGTCTGTTCGAGGCTTTTGAGTGTTGGGTTGGAAAACATGGAACACTTCCTTCTGTGAGACAGTCCGATTCATTTATCATGGATTTTCAACTAAAGTCACTCTCCCTCGGGGAGGGTTCGGCCAAAGGCCGGGAATGTTCAACCCTCAAACGATAGGGAGCTATCGAACGAAGGTTCTTCGAAATCGTGGGAGTGGTACGCATTCTGTATGGCGCAGGCATCGACATTCTGTTGAAGCTGAGCTGCGACCGATTCGCGTTGCAGGTTCATGCTGCCGAGCGAGCGATCCTCCATGACAATCAACTCTTGCAATAACTGGTCGCAGCGAGCCACCATGTCTTGGCAGGCTTTTCGCCGTGCTGGAGTCGACCATTTTCGTTGCTCGGGATCTTGAAGCTGGAAGCTAACGAGACTCGATTGAACCCGACCGAGAGCTCCCATCAATTCCTGTTTTCGTGAAAGAAGGGTCATCAATGAGGTCATGTCGTGGTGGGCCACCAGATCCGTTTGGACCAGGGACATGGCTTGCATTTCGGTCAAAAGATGCAATTTGGACTCAATCAACGCAAAGAGCGATTCGGTCGAGAGTTCGCTTGAACGAATTGGGTCAAGGCTCATTTTGGTTCTCGAAATCTGATTAAAAAACGGTTGGCTGTCGGAAATACCAAAAAACGCCGCAAAAGCCAAGACAGAAGCTGTGGAAAGTGGATAGCACTGCCAGTAGATTGGGCGGCCCGCTACAATGAGCGATCCAAGTGCGGCAAACGCGTTGGACGGGAAAACCCAATTCATATCTAAACAGGCGATACGGACAGCATAGGAATATGAGCAAAACTCCGCGGGAGGAAAAAAACGAGGGCCAAGCTAGTCAACCGGTCCGACGAGGCCAAGGTTTTTGGATGGTTGGCCTCATATTGCTAGCAGTCTTCTTGATGCTGTTCTTCCTACCCGGAATGAGCTCAAGAATCGATTACAGCTTCTTCTTGGAACAGCTGGAAAAGGGGAATTTACAGGAATTGACGGTTTACGAGTCCTATATCCAGGGCAAGTTCATAGTCGCACCTGAAAAGCCGATATCGTCCGATTCCAAAGTCAAAGAGAGTCTTGGCGGATCCAGGGAAACGTACAAGAAAGATTTCGATTTATTCATTCCCTCCGGCGCAGCGCAAACGGAACTCCTTGCAAAACTCAACGAACTGAGAGAAAAGTCGAGTCAACCTCCAAAAGTTGACCCGAATGACCCAACGGCTGTCGCCGTGCCAAGGGTACCATTTAAGTACGATGTCGCGCCTGGAGGAACGCTCAGCACGATCATGATGCTGATTTTTTTATCGATGCTAATTGCGACCGTCGTTGGTTTGTACATGTTCTTTCGTCGAAGCCGTGACTCCATGATGGGGGGAGGTTTTCTGACGAGCTTCACGAAGTCGACAGCCAAGAGGTTTGAGCCATCTGACCAAAGCATCACGTTTGATGACGTCGCCGGACTTGAAGGGGTTAAGGCTGATTTGCAAGAAATCGTGGAATTTCTCAAATCACCGGAAAAGTTTCAGAAACTGGGGGGACGTGTCCCAAAGGGTGTCTTGCTCAATGGCCCTCCCGGAACGGGAAAGACGCTTCTTGCCCGAGCGGTCGCGGGCGAAGCTGGTGTGTCATTCTTTTCGGTAAATGGCAGCGAATTTATCCAAATGTTCGTTGGGGTTGGTGCATCGCGTGTTCGAGATTTATTTGCGACGGCCAAGGAACAGTCACCAGCCATCATCTTCATTGACGAAATTGACGCGGTGGGGCGGCAGCGCGGTGCCGGACTCGGCGGTGGTCACGACGAACGGGAACAAACGCTCAATCAAATCTTGGGCGAAATGGATGGTTTCTCCCCTACAGATTCCGTCATTATCATGGCGGCCACCAATAGGCCGGATGTTTTAGATCCAGCCTTGCTCCGACCAGGTCGATTCGATCGACTGATAACCGTGGGTAGGCCAACACTCAAGGGTCGCGAGGCAATTCTAAAAGTTCATGTGCGGGAAGTACCGCTTGCAGACGATGTGAATCTGCACACTATGGCCGAAGCCACTGTGGGTCTAACTGGTGCCGATCTTCGCAATATTGTTAACGAGGCGGCGTTGTGGGCGGCGCGCCATGACAAGACTCGTGTCAGTATGTCCGATTTCGACTACGCCCGAGACAAGGTCCTAATGGGTGCAAAACGCGAAGAAGTCATGATGCCAAGCGAAAAGGAGAAAACCGCCTATCATGAAGCCGGACACACTTTGACAGCCTGGTTTTTGCCGGGCGCTCAACGCGTTCATAAAGTGACGGTGGTTCCGCGTGGCCAATCCCTGGGAAGCACACAAATCCTGCCCAATGAAGACCGTATGAACATGTCTGAGAGCGAAATCCGGGACCAATTGGTGGTTTTGCTAGCTGGTCGAGCCGCCGAGAAAATTATCTACGACGAGACTTCGGTCGGAGCGGAAAACGACTTGGAACGGGCGACCAGCTTGGGCCGAAGAATGGTTTCGCATTGGGGCATGAGCCTGAAGCTCGGGCCGGTATCCTACAAGCTGTCCGACAGCGATCCATTCCTTGGTCGAGAAATCCACCAGCAACGGCAGTTCAGCGAGCGAACCCAAGAAACGATCGACTCGGAGGTTGGCGATACCTTGCGAGCCGCGGACAGAAGAGCCGCGGATATGCTTCACTCCCGACGCGAGGAACTAGAGAGGCTCAAGGATGCTCTGATGGAACGAGAAGAGCTCGATGAAAACGAGATAACCGAATTAATAGGTCCGAGTGTCCACATACGACGACCCTCGCCCTCGACGCCGACAGTAGTCGTTAGTGCGACCTAGCAAGTATGGCTCGTAAGAAATCCAACAAGGTCCGAATCGAGTTTCGAAAGAAGCATCAATCTCAAGCCAGAGATGCGGACCTGACCAGCGATTATGCATCCGATCGCGAGGATATCGATACGGTTGCTTCCCAACGAGTCAGCGGAAAAGGCGAACAAACTCGTCACCGAACAGTCAAAGGAAATTTGATCGAAAACGGTGGAACGGATGCGTTAGGGCAAGTGGACTTGGACATCAATGCCCAGCGAACGCTCAATGGACTTGTTTTGAAAGTGCACGGTGTCGAATCGATTGTCCAACTTGCGGACGGCCGCATTTTCCGATGTGCAGTCCGGCGTGTCCTCAAGAATATGGCCACGGATCAACGTCACGTTCTGGTCGCGGGGGACAAAGTCTCTCTCTTGCCTGAGGGGGAGGCACAGGGCTGGATCGTGCGAATCGATCCTCGGCGATCAACGTTGAGTAGGACCAGCAAACAACGACGTCACGTCATGGTGGCCAACGTGGATCAATTGCTTATCGTCACCAGTGCTGCCCAACCGTCGATCAAACCGAATTTGATCGATCGCGTTTTGGCAACGGCAGAGCAGAACCACCTCGATGCATGCATCTGTATTAACAAGTGTGATTTAATCGATGCGTCGGCGCTGCAACCTCTCATTGGTACCTATGCGCAGATGGGTTACCGTGTCGTAATGGTGAGCGCGGCCAAGGGATGGGGAATCGAACGTCTTCGAGCGATTACTCGCGACCGAAGCAGCGTGGTTGTGGGGCAGAGCGGTGTTGGAAAATCGTCCATTTTAAATGCCTTGGATACCGGCCTCAAGCAACGGGTTCAAGCCGTGAGTCTTGAGAACCAAAAGGGCAAACACACGACGACTACGGCCGAGGTGTTTCCTTTGAGCTATGGTGGATCGATGATTGATACGCCCGGTGTGCGGCAATTCCAACTTTGGGATATTTTACCGAGCGAAATGTCTGGACTCTTTCGAGATATCCGGCCTTTTGCCTCGAACTGTCGATATCCCAATTGCACACACATTCACGAAAACTTATGCGCAGTCAAAGATGCGGTGGCCGATGGCCGCTTGGACGCTCGACGTTACGATAGTTATTGCCAGATGGTAGAAAGCCCAGGCGATGCAGTACGCGAGGATTTTGAAGATGTTTAGGCGAGCGGCAGTGTGGAGTATCCCAACCCGAAGCGTAAGCTAGGGACCATTTCACAGGTCCCTCACTTACGTATCGGGTTGAGATGGGTCGTTTTCACATCGCCGCTGGCCTTGAAACAGTTCGGTGCGGAATACAAACTGCCATCAACGTGAAAAGCGTAGCGATCCCTTCAAATCAACGTGTCGGGCTGATTGTCGCCTGGCCTGCTTCCGGCTACACTGCTTTAGCAAATCTGTACCCCCTTTTTGAGGCTGTGCTGGAAAAAAACCTGTGCAGCGGAGCATTTCATGAGTGCCACGATCGGTTCTCCCAAAGTTGACGCTTCACCTGCCAAGCTAACTATCGGCGGCAAAGAAATTGAATTGCCGATTCTCGTAGGAACGGAGAATGATCGTGCCATCGACATATCCAAGTTGCTCAAAGACACTGGGCACACAACCATCGACGACGGCTTTGCCAATACGGCCGCAGCGTCCAGCTCCATTACGTACCTGGACGGTGATCGAGGCATCCTCCGATATCGCGGCTATCCGATCGAGGAACTGGCGGAACACTGCGATTTTCTGGAAACCAGCTATTTGATCATCTACGGTGAACTGCCGACACTCGAGCAGTTGGATCAGTTCAAAGAATCGATTGAGAAGCACACGATGCTTCACGAGGACATGCGTTCCTTTTACAACGGTTTCCCTCGCGACGCTCATCCGATGGCTATCCTGTCGAGCGTTGTCGGTGCATTGTCTACGTTTTATCAAGACTCACTTGATCCGCATGATCCCGAAGAAGTTGAAGTGTCTGTACATCGGCTCATCGCCAAGCTGCCTACGATCGCAGCCTATAGCTACAAAAAGGCCTTTGGTCAGCCATTTATCTATCCCGACAACAGCCTGGACTATTGCCAGAATTTTCTAAGCATGATGTTCGCATTGCCAAGCGAACGTTATCAACCCGATCCGGACTTCGTTCGAGCTCTCAACCTGTTATTGATAGTTCACGCGGATCACGAGCAAAACTGCAGCACGTCGACGGTTCGCTTGGTCGGGTCGTCCAATGCTAATTTATTCGCATGCATTTCGGCAGGTATTTGTGCCCTCTGGGGACCGCTTCACGGCGGTGCCAACGAGGCTTGTGTGAACATGCTCAAGCAGATTGCTGACGACGGTGGCAACGTGAAAAAGTATGTTGATATGGCTAAAGACAAATCGAGCAATTTTCGGCTCATGGGTTTCGGCCACCGCGTTTACAAGAACTACGATCCTCGAGCCAAGATCATCAAGTCGGCCTGCGATGTGCTGCTCAATAAATTGAATCTTAACGACCCTTTGTTTGAGGTTGCCCAAGAGCTCGAAGCGGTCGCTCTGCGAGATCCCTACTTCGTCGAACGTAAGCTATATCCAAACGTCGACTTCTATTCCGGCGTCATTTACCGAGCCATGGGAATTCCCATCCAAATGTTCACGGTCTTGTTCGCTATCGGACGATTGCCTGGATGGATCGCCCATTGGATCGAAATGCAGAACTCTCCATTAACTCGCATCGGTCGTCCACGTCAGGTGTACACTGGGCACCTGAAGCGCGATATCCTGCCTATTGAGAATCGTTAGCATGAAAGTTTAAATGCCGCTTCCATCCAGTACGGCGTTGCCGAAAGCCGCGATAGCTACAGGCAAAGCTCCTCCAGCCGATCAGAGAATTACGCTCAAGTTAGACCGGCCAATATCCGAATTGTCTTGGATCCAGAAGTCGTTACTGTTTGCGGAGCTTTCGCGACTCGCCTATGCCGCCCCCGAGTCAGTTGAGAATATCTTCTACGAAGCGGGAATCGACCAATGCTTGTTCATCGCTCGCGATGGAGCCGAAGCGTACGTTCTGGGCAATCGATTCGATTGCATGATCGTATGCCGAGGCACGGAACCGAACCAGTGGAACGACATCAAGGCTGACGCAAATGCATGGACGGTTGCATTCGAAGTTGGACGGGTACACAGTGGATTCCACTCGGAAGTGAATGAGCTTTGGCCCTTGCTGGAACAGCAGATAAAAGAAAACCAGCGTCCTATGTGGTTCTCTGGCCACTCGCTTGGAGGTGCCATGGCGGCCGTTTGTGCAGTCCGGTGCAAAATATCGCCAATTCCTTCGAACCCGCAAGCGATTTTTTCTTACGGTGCACCGCGTGTCGGAGACCGTGCCTATACCTCTTTTTTGAAGGTAAAGCACTATCGCTGGGTCAATAACAACGATATCGTTCCTCGGATTCCACCACGTTGGCTTGGCTATCGCCATATGGGCCAAGAGATCTATATCAACCGCAATGGAAGAATCAGCCGCTTGCGATCCTGGTTTCGAGTGCGAGACCGATTCTGGGGTTTGCTCGTCTCGCTTAGGCTTTGGAAGCTTGACTATTTCAGCGACCATTCCATGGTAGAGTACATCTCTCACATTCGCGGCCACTATGACGATGAGCAAGCTGACAAGCCCATTCGGATGCCGAAACACGTTCCTGCAGAATAAGCGATTTAATGACTACCGCGATTATTGTCGTTTTTGTGATCGGCTATCTAGCCATCGTTTTTGAGCACCAGATCCACATCAACAAGGCCGCATCCGCCATTTTGACGGGAGTTCTTTGCTGGACGATTTACGCGGTAGGTTACGACCAGTTGGTGCCACAAGCTGCTTTTGAGGCATGGGGAAAAATGCACGCTGTCGACGGAGTCGGGCACACGGCTGGTCACTTGCCTGCCAAACTCGAATTCCTAACCGAGCACCAGTTGCCCAAAGGATTCGTAGAAATTTCTGGCATCCTTTTTTTTCTGATGGGGGCCATGACCATCGTGGAACTAGTCGATGCCCACGAGGGTTTTTCGCTAGTAACACAACGCGTCAAAGCGAGGAACAAGGTGACGCTGCTTTGGATCGTCGCGTGGGTGACGTTTTTCTTATCGTCTGTGTTAGACAATCTTACAACCACTATTGTCGTGGTCTCGTTACTGCGAAAACTGGTTGCAGATCGCGAAACGCGACTGATGTTCATCGGGATTGCGGTCATCGCCGCCAATGCTGGTGGGGCTTGGACGGTCATTGGCGACGTCACCACAACGATGTTGTGGGTCAAGAACAAGATCAACTCCGTCGAAGTGATGCGAGACTTGTTTCTTGCGAGCGTGGTTTGTTTGCTGATCCCGCTTCTGGTTGCGTCGCGATCGATGAAGGGTGATTTACCACCTGTATCGCTACAAAATGACGAAAACGATGACAAAACGATTGAACCCTGGCATCGAACCTTGTTCCTGGTGCTTGGCTTGGCCGGCTTAATGATGGTTCCGATATTCAAGGCCTTCACACACCTGCCGCCATTCATGGGCATGGTATTGAGCTTGGGTGTTCTTTGGATCACGTCTGAATTAGTCAGTCACACGATGGACGACAAAACCCGCAGCTCAACAGGCGTGCTCTCGGCCCTGAGGCGAGTTGATATGTCCAGCATCCTGTTTTTCCTTGGTATTTTGCTGGCCGTGAGCGCCCTGGGCAGTGTCGAAATCCTAAAGAATATCGCCGAATCCCTTCAAAGCTCCATTGGAAATACATCGATCATCGCGATCATTATCGGTTTGGTCTCAGCCGTCGTCGACAACGTGCCGCTGGTTGCGGCCGGCATTGAGATGTACAGCGAAACGCCACCCAACGATTCGTTTTGGATGCTTCTAGCCTACTGTGCGGGAACAGGTGGTAGCTGTTTGATCATCGGATCGGCAGCAGGTGTCGCCGCCATGGGGCTCGAGAGGATCGATTTCATGTGGTATGCTCGCCGGATTGCTCCGCTCGCCCTAGTCGGATATCTAGCGGGAGTGGCGGTATATTTCTTGCAGCAAATGATCCTCGGATAACAAACCTAGTCATGGCAAACCCTACGCTTGAAGCGATCGAACTTCGCAAAGTCTATCCAACTCAGACGGAGGAAATTGTCGTACTCGAGAGCGTTTCATTTTCCATGCAAGCGGGCGAAAACCTAGCCATCGTCGGTCCCAGCGGGTCAGGTAAATCGACGTTGTTGCAGATTCTCGGCACTCTGGACGCGCCGACCAGCGGTACGGTGCAGATCGGCGGTCAAGATCCCTACCAGTTGAACGAGAATCAGCAAGCTCGTTTCCGAAATGAACGCATTGGCTTCATCTTCCAAGACCATCACTTGTTGCCTCAGTGGAACGTTTTGGAAAATACACTGCTACCTGCTCTGGCGACAGGCAAGCCAACATTAGAGATTCGCAATCGCGCGATTGCGTTGCTCGAACGCGTTGGCCTAAAGCATCGTTTGACTCATTTGCCAAGTCAGCTCTCGGGCGGCGAGCGGGAACGAGTGGCGGTTGCCCGTGCGTTGGTCCTCAAGCCCATGATCGTTTTAGCGGACGAGCCGACCGGAAACCTGGACCAGCAATCCGCAGAAAACGTGACTAGGCTATTGCTAGAAGTTCCTAAAGAAGAGAACACCGTTCTCATCGTCGTGACGCATTCCTCGTCGTTGGCAGCACAAATGCAAAAGCGTTACGAGCTAAAGAATCGACAGTTAGTGCAAGTTGCGTAGATGCAAAAGGCGTCGCGAAGGCTGTCTGGCATTTTCGATTTGTCCGACTCATGGAACCATCGACAGAACTTTGTCCCCTTTTGCTCCGCAAAAGTGTGTTAACGAGGCGCACTTTCGCGGAGCGAAAGGCGACAATAATAAGTTCACAGTCTAGGAGCGAAAGGTGACAATAGACCTACTTTTCTGACTTCTTGATAGGCGGCTCGTTTCCCGCACGTTTTTCGGGTTCCGTTGCCGATTCGTCGCGAGATTCGGCTTTTATAACCTCGGGCAGATCTTTCCCCTTCGGAATGAGTTTGATGGAGATGCTGTTGACGCAGTGGCGCGTGTTCTTGGCTGTGAGTTGCTCACCAAGAAATACGTGACCAAGGTGACCATCGCAATTCTGACAGACAATTTCAATCCGACCGCTGCCATCAGCGTCACGTTGGCGTTTGACTGATCCTTTTATCTCATCGTCAAACGCTGGCCATCCGCAGTCACTTTCAAACTTGCCAGTAGAATTGTAGAGCGGTGCATTACATCGTTTGCAGATGTAGGTGCCAACGACTTTGGAATTGGTGTATCCCTTGTTTCTGGCTTCCGTGCCCTTTCGAATGATGACGTCGGCTTCTTCTTTGGTCAGCTTGTTGAATGGATCGCTCATTTTTTTCGCTTTGCTAAGGGCTGTGGATTTTTTGACTTGGTCCTCTTTTGCCGGTTTGTCTTTTGCGCCGTCGCCACTTTTTGACGCAGCGGAACCATCGGAAGTTTTTGGCGGATCAAATGCAAGGATGGAGGCGGTGAATCCGAATGCGAGAATAAATGCAAAACCAAGCAGGACTGGGATTTGGAGTTTCATGACTGCCTCGAAATGGCTGTAAAGTGTAGGGAAATCTGAAGGTGGGAGACGATTGTCGTCTGGACGGGCTATGCATTATAGCAACCGTCAACGCAAAAATCAGCGCGTTTCCCCCTTCGACTTGACCGCGCTGGCGATTGCGGATAACTTTTTGGCTTGCCATCGACGTGCGTTTTCATTGCAAGCAGGTCGTTTTGTTGCGGGTGTGGCGGAATTGGCAGACGCGCTAGACTCAGGATCTAGTGGCTAAATACATACGGCCGTGGAGGTTCGATTCCTCTCACCCGCACTAATTGCTTCCAAATTGTTGCCTGAAAGAATTTGTCCCAAGCGGTATGCCAAAAGATTTTCTAGCCGGGGTGCTCCCAGAGTACGATGTGGTGGTGATCGGGAGCGGATTGGCCGGCATGACTTCCGCTAATATTCTAGGGCGAGCGGGGCATCGAGTCCTTTTGCTTGAGCAACATTATAAACTTGGCGGACTGGCCACTTGGTTTAAAAGACCAGGCAGTCACACGTTCGACATTTCGCTCCACGGCTTTCCGTTTGGCATGATCAAAAGCTGCCGGCGATATTGGACGGAGGAGATTGCTTCCAATATCGTTCAATTGAAAAACATCCGGTTCGACAACCCGATGTTTTCACTCACGACAACCTTCAATCGCGAAGACTTCACCAAGCTTCTCACCTCCCAGTTTGGAGTGGCAGCCGAAAGCGTTCGTGCGTTCTTCGACGCGGCTCGTGGAATGAATTTCTACGACGACCAATCGATGACCACCGGTCAACTTTTTGAAAAGTTCTTTCCTGGCCGCGAAGATGTGGTTCGGCTGTTGATGGAACCGATAACCTACGCAAACGGATCCACGCTGGAAGATCCCGCTATCACCTACGGAATCGTCTTTTCTAACTTCATGGCCAAGGGTGTTTTCATCTACGAAGGTGGAACCGACGACCTCGTTGGAAAGATGCAAGCCGAGCTAACCAAGAACGGGGTCGACACGCGAATCCGATGTGACGTTTCGAAGATATTGGTGGGACCTGCCGGTGTTCGAGGGGTCTTGGTCAATGGTCGTGAGATCAAATGCCGAGCCGTCGTTAGCAACTCGAACCTGAGATCTACGATTCTGGATATGGTCGGGCCAGAGCACTTTGACCCGCAATTCCTTTCAGACGCTCAAGCTGTACGACTGAACAACAGCAGCACTCAAGTCTACATGGCACTTAAGCCCGGGGTGACGATCCCGGAATCGACCGGCGACCTGCTTTTCTGTTCTACGGCACCATTGTTCCGAACCCATTTGTTACTCGACCGAAATATCACCTCTCGGACGTTTAGCTTTTACTATCCGAGAACCCGTCCGACCGGCAAAGAAAGATTTGCAATCGTAAGTAGCACGAACGCGAATTGGAGCGATTGGTCCGATTTAACGGAACAAGAGTACAACGCAAGCAAGCAGGATCTTGTTGAAACAACACTCAATGCTCTAGAACAGTACGTACCAAATTGCCGTGAAAAAATCGAACATGCGGAGGCTGCAACCCCTCAAACATTCCAACATTATACGAAGCATCAACTCGGGGCTAGTTTCGGAACCAAATTTGAGGGGCTGGCCGTTTCTCGCGGGTTGCCGCAACAAATCAAGGGACTGTACCACGCTGGATCGGTCGGCATCATCATGTCGGGATGGCTAGGAGCCATCAATTACGGGGTGATTGTATCGAACGAAGTGGACCAAATGCTCTCTAAATCAGCCCCCTCGATTTCCCTTAATTGATTGACTTGCGACCGCAACTGAATCACACTACTGTCCGTTTATCCGTATTTCGCTGTTCTTTTCCAATCTGTTGAGCATGACAACACGTCGCCGAGCTAGAGAAGTCGCATTGCAAGTACTCTACGAGGAGGATGTGAATCCAATGCGAGAGTTGGCGATCGCAGATCAATTCGTTTCTAAGCGCATGCTCCACAACAAGCCACTGGTTGCTTTTGCCCAACAACTATTGCGCGGAGTTCGTTCTCATCGCGATGCGATCGATGAAATCTTGACCAAGCACGCGTCCAATTGGTCCGTCAAACGCATGACGACGATCGATCGAAATATTCTGCGAATGTCCACCTTTGAGATGATGTACGGCGGAGTGCCCGGCCGGGTCTCGATCAACGAAGCGATCGAGATTGCAAAGAGATATGGCAATCGCAACTCTGGTCAATTCGTCAACGGAATCCTCGATCGTGTTTTGCGCGAACATGAAGCGAATCAAGCAAGCGAAAAAGAAACCGTAATTGGCTAGAGATTTTGTTCAAGCGGTGCAAAACATTGTTGCCTTTTGCTCCGCAAAAGTGCGTTAACCATGCGCACTTTCGCGAATAGGCTGTGAGTTTAAAGTAGCAGGCACATTCTATGTACCGTCCGCAGGTCAAAAACCTTTGGTTTTTTGGGCTACGGCACACGGAGTGTGCCTGCTACTTTGGGGCAATTCACCCACCACTCCCTTCGTAAACTCAGGGACCTGCCACACAATGGTGGGCACCTTGCGAATAAATTCACAGCCCAGAAGCGAATAGCAACAATAGAGCACTAGCGTCCGAAATAGTGCACTAGCGTCCGAATGGCACTCCAGGACCGCCCCCGCCCGGGGACAGCCCGCCCGCGAGTCCGGATAGCATCGGTCCCAATTGTCCGATGACGTTGTCAAAGTCCTCTTGTGTTTCCACCAAACTAAACGCGCCCAAGGACCCGTTGGCAATCGTCATCGCTTGCACCACCCTCTGGTGGATTTCCTTTGGATTCGCTTGGTCAAGAACCTGCTTGGCTTGCGCCATGGATTGATCCCAATTCGCTAACACAGCCTCGGGCAACCATCGGCCTTCGGACAGTACGAATTTGGCTGGAGCCTCGGGTTGTCCAGGCACTATCAACGCAATCATTGCTTCCGTGGAGGAAACACTTTCCACCTTGGCCTCTGCCGGAGTTTGATTCAGCATGGATTTGAATGGGCTATCGCTAGGCATCGTCTTTTCAACTTCTTTTGCTTTGTGAACCACGTTGGCGACATAGCTGCTGAGAAGATCTCGCACATCGGCTTGTTGAAGATAGCTTACATCCATCCATTCGTTCGGGACATAAGCCTCAATTAACGCAACAAGCGGATCGAACGATTTTGCGAAACCCGGTGGAAGTGGAATAGCACGGCTGTTCAAAATGAACTGTTTCTTGCTTCTCAAAGCAGTTAATAGATCGCCTCGGAATTTCTTAACTACATTCAATGTGCGCTGTTCTACACGGCTTGCCGCCAGTTTGAAGATCTCTTGAACTTGTTTTTGTTTTGAAGCAGGCAAGGCGTCCCAGACAACCATTGGGTTTTCATTCTTGAGTTCGCGCATCACAATGTCCATGAATTCTTGGGCAGTCGGGTTTGATGGAAACGAGACTGGCGCGAAGTTCTTCGGACTTGTAGAATCTTTGGAGGAACTGGAGGAATCAGAAACCGAATTGCCACCGTTCTTGGCCATGGCCCTGGCTTTGAGCCGGCTCTTGTCATCGAGTTTGCTGAGCGGCAGGACGATCTCCTTTCCGTCCTCCTTTCGAAGTGTCAGCTGTACGCCTTCCAACTTCACAAACTCCGCCTTTAACGTTTTGTCACCGGAGATGTCGGTCCAACTGTCCTGTGCAGTCGCGGTCTTGGCGGGCAGCCCAATCCAAAATAGGGCTGCAGCCAGCACAAGCGAAAAGGTGAAAATGCGAGATATGGGCAAACTGGATAGCGACGGCCAAGGAGCTTGAAGATGCATAAAAAAGTCTTGTTCTAAAAAGGACAACGAGTCTAATCCCAAATTAAAATAATCGATCCTGAGGCAAAAGTCACGTCCGAGGTAGATTTTGCCTTTTCTGGTGCCAAGTGTTTGCTGTACGATCCCAGCGGGAACGGATGCGCCACCCCCAAGGTATTCGGTTTTTGATGCGATTTCTTGTCAAGCTGTGCCGATAGATCTGCTTTTGCAGCGAATTTCATTCTCGTAAGAAGCCGCAGGCATCCCCCTTTGTTCGACTCTGGGAACTCTCTCGATCCGAGTGACTGGGACTCGCTACGAACCCAAAGCCATCGAATGTTAGACGATATGCTTGACTATGTCTCGCAGATTCGCCAACGTTCCGTTTGGAAACCCGCCCCGGACGCGGTGGAACAGGTTTTTTCCTCGAGCATTCCCTCGGCTTCAAAAGGTCTAAGTGATGTCCACGACTGCTTTATGCAGAGTGTATTGCCCTACACGGTGGGCAACTCCCATCCAGGATTCATGGGTTGGGCCCACGGCGGCGGAACCGTCGTGGGAATGCTGGCTGAAATGCTTGCGTCCGGCCTGAATTCCAATCTGGGGGGGCGAGATCAAATACCCATTCAGGTCGAACAGCAAGTCGTTCGATGGATGCAACAGCTTTTCGGCTTCCCGGAGTCGTCCAGCGGTCTTTTTGTGACCGGCTCCTCGATGGCAAACCTGATTGGGCTTTTGGTCGCACGAACCTCGAAGCTCGGGACCCAGGTGCGCGCACAAGGGCTCCAGCAAGTTCAACAACAAATGGTTGCCTACACATCGTGCGACGCACATAGTTGCCTCGAGCGGGCTATGGAGATGGCTGGAATGGGTGGAAACCAACTACGCAAGATTCCTGTCAATGAACGGCATCAAATGGACCTTCAGGCTCTTGCGGAAACCATCTCTGCCGATCAAGCGCTGGGCCTAATGCCTTTTTGCGTGATTGGCTCAGCAGGTACCGTCAATGTCGGAGCGATCGACGATTTGAGCGGGATTGCTGGGATTGCACTTCGCGAAGGCTTGTGGTTTCACGTGGATGGGGCTTGCGGAGCTTTGGGCGTGATGTCCCCCAAAATCGGAGCAAAGATGCTCGGCATTGAGCAAGCGGATTCAATTGCACTTGATTTTCATAAGTGGGGACAGGTTCCCTACGATGCAGGCTTTGTGTTGATACGAAACTCGCAATTGCACTACGATACCTTCGCCTCACAAGCTGAATACCTTCGGCGTGAGACGCGCGGGCTGGCAGCGGGTTCTCCCTGGCCCTGCGACTTTGGCCCTGATCTATCGCGTAACTTTAAGGCGCTCAAAGTTTGGTTCACGATGCACGTCTACGGGACGGACCGATTGGCGAGAATGATGGAGCAAACGTGCGAACTGGCTACGTATCTAGCCAATCGCATCGAGAAGTCAGCCGAATTGGAGTTGCTCGCCCCGGTAGACCTCAACATCGTTTGCTTTCGCTACCGATGCCGAGATGCGGATCGTGTGAATGCAGAAATTGTTGTGGCCATTCAAGAGTCTGGCATTGCAGCGCCATCGTCGACCACCATCCGAGGCAAATACGCGATCCGGGCAGCCATCTTCAATCATCGCACATCGCAATTGGAAATCGACAGTTTGGTCGAGGCGTCAATACGATTTGGAAAGTCTATATCCAAGGCGAACTAGGTCTACCCATGCAATCGGAAATACTTCACCCCGATACGACTCGACTTGTCGGTCTCGCGCAAATCATGCGATTGGCCTTCAACGGCGATGACCTAGCCAATATAACTTCAGAGCTTGCAAAGCGTATCGAAGTGAACTCGCTCGACTATGCCGCCATGTTGGATCTTTCGTTGGTATTCCAATTGAGCGCAAGGCCCGAACTCGCACTCCAATTGCAGTCCGAAGCGCTGCGACAACATCAGTCCTTTGAATTGAGGTCCAACCCTGAACACCCGTCATTGAAAGTGCTCGCGATCATGGGGCCAGGCGAAGTTATGGCCAACACACCGATCGAATTCTTGGTTGAGGATTCGGATATTTCGCTCAGCTTTTTGTACCTTGGCGAGGGCTTACCTGTTCCGAGCCAGATACCTGACCACGACATTGCCTTCGTAGCCGTTTGTGAATCCGACCGAAGCCAATTTCTATTGGCCCAACTCGATAGCATCATGAAACATTGGCGACGACCGTTTATCAACAACCCATCGCGAATTGCACAATTGAGTCGCGATTTGGTGAGCCAGAATCTGAATTCGGTAAACGGAATCGTTGCAAGCGATGCTCGAAGAATGAGTCGAACAGATTTGGCAAACCATCTCAGCGTTGGTGCTGGTTGCTTCCCGGTCATCGTCAGGCCTGTCAACTCGCATGCAGGGCACGGATTGTCGAAGCTTGAAGACGGCGAGCAAGCCACGGAATACCTAAAAGCTAACGAAAACGAAGAGTTTTTTGCAGCTCCATTCATCGACTATCGAAGCGAGGATGGTTTGTATCGCAAATATCGTATCGCGGTCGTAGATGGAAAACCATTCGCTGCGCATATGGCAATCTCTCAGCATTGGATGGTTCATTATCTAAACGCAGACATGCTCGAAAGTCAGCGAAACCGTGATAGGGAAGCGGAATTCATGTCCAGTTTTGATGTAAATTTCGCTTGCAAGCATCGAGCTGCGTTGCAGGAAATGGATCATCGCATAGGGCTCGACTATTACTCGATCGACTGCGCCGAGACGCCCGACGAAAAACTGTTAGTTTTTGAGCTCGATAGTGGTGCGGTCGTTCATTCCATGGACTCGGTGGAACTGTTTCCTTACAAAGGGCCCCAAATGAAGCTGGTGTTCGAGGCTTTTTATCAAATGCTTCGACGAAAGAGCATCGTGGCTCAAAGGCGAGGCTATTCGAATATCGAGGACTCGAGTCGACGAAGCGACTCGACTACGTAGGTCAGTCGCTCCGCCGACTGACGGTCTATGGTGCTTCCGCCCTGAGCCTTCTTGGCTACTCAAGGTTCTTCAGAAGTTCCGGACACTTTTGAAGACGCGATCGGGCGAGGCTATTCGAATATCGAGGACTCGAGTCGACGGAGCGACTCGACTACGTTTTCAACTCGCACTAGCTTTATTGGCCAAATCGCTTTGGTTCAGTTTGTTGTAGAGTGTCTTTAGACTGATACCAAGTTCTTCTGCGGCGGCTGGCTTGTTGCCTTGATGGCGTTGAATCGCTTCCTGAACGGCCAAGGATTCCATTTCTTTTAGGCTTAGCGGATTCGAGGCCATGCCTAATATCTTTGCTTCTCGCTTTGTTCGCTTGTCTACGAAATGGCGTGGCAAATGTTCCGGCAGAATGGGTGGATGGTCGCACAGGATGGTCGCGTGCTCGACGACATTCGCTAATTCTCGAACATTTCCCGGCCATGGGTGCTGCTTGAATACGGCGATCGTTTCTTCTGCGAAAATGCCTTCGATCGATGCGTGCTCGGGTCGGTGACGCAGATAAAGGTGACGAGCCAAGGGCATGACATCTTCCATGCGATCCCGCAAAGCTGGGACATGGATTTCAAACGCATTGATCCGGAACATCAAGTCTTCGCGGAACACTCCTGATTCCACCATGGTTTCCACGTCGCGGTGTGTTGCGCAGACAACACGAACATCGACATGAAACGTCTGGTTCTCGCCGACACGCCGAATGTCACCACTTTCCAAGACTCGCAACAGTTTCGCTTGCATGGCCAAAGGCAACTCTCCGATCTCATCTAGAAAAATCGTGCCACCACTTGCAACTTCAAAGAGTCCTTCACGCTGGGAATCGGCACCGGTAAAGGCACCTTTTTTATGGCCGAATAATTCACTTTCGATCAAGTGTTCGGGTAACGCACCACAATTGACAGCCACAAATGGCCTTTCGCTCCTTAGACTCTGGTCGTGCAAAGCCCTTGCGACCAACTCTTTTCCGCAACCGGTTTCACCTCGAATTAGGACGGTGCTTTGCGTACGGGCCACTTTGCGAATCAAAGTGAGCACATCCTGCATAGCCTTAGAACTGCCGATTAGTTTTGGAGAACTCGAGTGAGACGATTCGGCAGCTTGTTCTATGGCGGCTGAGTGTCGTTTGAGTTCACGCCGAGCAGCCACCCGTTGTAACAAGGCTTGCAACTCGGAAAGGCGGCACGGTTTGCTCAGATAATCGATCACACCGAATCGCAAGGCGGCCACGGCCGATTCCAGCGACTGCTTGCCTGTGAGAACAATCGATTCGGTTTTTGGTGAGAGGGTTGCGGCCCGCTCGATGACTTGGATTCCGTTCATTCCTGGCATATCCAGATCGACGATTAAGCAGTCGAACGATTCCCGCTCCAAAGCGGCTACCGCTGTATATCCATCTGGACAGACTGTTACGCGGTGACCCAAATGGGGCAACTCCATTCGCATCAACTCTTGCAGCGAGGGTTCATCATCGGCAAACAGAATGGAGAGCTGGCTAGGCGGCGATTTTTTCATGGGAGGTGTCATAGGATTGGTTGGTAGCAGGTTGATTTGGCAAAATCACTTCGAAACGTGCGCCGCAATTGATGCCTTGGCTTTTTGGGGTAATTCGTCCACCGTGGTCCGCGATGATGCGGCTAGTAATCGGCAATCCCAGCCCCGTTCCGCGTCCATCTCGGCGGCGTGTGAAAAACGGTTCAAAAAGATGCTGCAAGACCTCATCGGTCATGCCGCATCCGTTGTCTTCGATGACCAATCGGACCGAGTCATGCAAGGCGTCCAGTGTTATCCCAACACAGCCATCGGAACGCGTTGGATCCAAAGATTCGAGCGAGTTCGTAAGTAAGTTTAATACCACCTGTCGCATTTCCTGTGGACTCGCCCACACGATCATGGGCATCGCTCGCGGAAGGAATTCAATCTTTTGCGTACGGAATTGACCAAGATGTCGTACCATATCGACCACGTCCCCCACAATCTCATTCATGTCGATAGATTGCTTGCGTTGTTCGGTGCCCAGTCTGGAAAAATCGAGCAATCGCTCAGTGATGCCTTTGCATCGGAACGCTTCATCTTGAATACGGCGCAAGTACGTTCTCAACGTTTCTATGTCGAAGCCCGCGGCGGGTTCCTTTTCTGTTCCTGCATGTGGATTTTCTTCCGGATGCAGTATTCGGTGCAATCGGGATTCGAGCGCTTCGGCGCTCCAGGCAATGGATGCGAGTGGATTGTTGATTTCGTGGGCGACTCCGGCGGCGAGAACGCCCACGCTAGCTAATTGTTCGTTCCGAATTACCTCTTGCGATCTCTCTCGCACTTGGTCGTTTAGATCCCGTTGAATGCTTAGAAAACTCGCGGCACCCAAATTGATGGCATCGGCAAGTTCCGCCAATTCATCTTTGCTATCGATATGAATGCGATATGCGAAGTCGCCTGAAGCCACGCGACGCGAGCCCGCCAACAGCGCTTTGAAGGGCTTGATGACCGCAATGCGAGCGTACGCGATCAGTCCAATCAAAAGGAAAGCCGCCAGCAACGCGCTGCTCCACGAAAGCGCGATCCAGGTGCGATATCGAGATCGAACATCCTCGCGAAAGCTGGCCATCCGCTGGCCAAAAAAAGTCGGTAGTTTGTGAGCCAGTTTTGACAATCTGTCGAGATCATGCAATTGCTGAATTGCGTGCGAAACACTTCCCGAAGCAAGTAGGTCTTGCTGTCGAAGAGAAATCGTGTTCAGAAGATCGGCCAATTCGGAAGACTTCTCAAATTCTTCCGATAGATCGGAAAGAAAGGGATCATCGATATTCGAACGTTCTAGCCGCGATTTGTAGAGGGCCAGTACAACACGCACGTGATGCAATTTTTCACTGAACTGTCGCTGACTATTCAAGGTGGCGAAATCATCCTGGGAGGCTAGATTCTGCTGGCGTGACCAGGAGAACTCCATAGGTTCTCGTATGTCCACATGCTGGAAACTCATTTTCAATTCATCGATGGACCGAGTCAGTTCGGTTGTGAGAGGCATCTCGGAAGCTCGACTGCTGAGAGTCGTCACGAGATCGCGGTAGGCGTAGACACCGCGAAAGCTGCTGTACCCTAGCACAGCCACCACTATACCTAACACAACCATCGAAACGAGAAGTTTTTTCCGAATGGTCGATGTCGAAATCCACGGAATTCCCATGTTAAAATCCTTGCCGTTCTAGGCAGCATTTCATTCCAAAAAACGCATTGTTCGGGAGGGTGAGGCGGGTGATGCTCCTGCCGAACCATGGCGGCGCCAACTTGGCAGGAGCATCGCACTCCCATCACCGTTTCATCGTGCAATTACGCCATCCCAAGGTACACCTCGATAGGACGCTTGAGGGTAATTGGGTTGAGGCGGTGCAACCTGTTGAGGCACGATGGCTTGCGGGCCGCTCTGGCCTAAGTTGATAACTTGATAGCCATTCGTGTTGGGCATTACAAATTGAGTCATGTTGTCGGCTGCTAAGCTGTTGACAACATACGACGCAATCGAAATATCGAGTTCCAAAACGGGACTGCCAGAAGGAATCAACTGGACTTTGACGTTGTGTGGCAAAGAGGATTGAACCGACGCGTAGTATTCATGTTTGGATTGCTGAGCGTTAGCCACCAAACGACCGGTTGGGTCACGCAAAAACACTTGGCGACTGAATCCGTACTTCGGATCCACGACGAGCGTCCGAGTGTAATTTCCGATCGGACTTGGTTCTGTCGTCGTCAGTTCAACCAGTCCATCAGCCCGCGTAACCGGTTGTTGAACGAGCCTGGTCAAGTCAATATCACAAATTCCCATGGCTTGAATAAGCCAAATCGGAGAAACGGGCAGAACGGGTCGATCCATTTGGGATTCGAACTCAAAGTGTCTGGCATAGTACATTTCTTTGGTCAAGCCGCCGCGGATGGCCATCCAAAACACTTCGTCGTTGCTGCCAATGTCGACTCCGGCAATCCCTGCTACGCTTGCGGTCATACGAAACCGCTTTTCGCGAGCCCAAGTCACATTGGTGTTAATGGTCCGCTCATTGTTCACGTTAACGGTTACGGAGTTGGACTGAAGAGACTGGACATTGCGTGAGCGATTAATGGCCTCAGTCAACTGATCCAGGGTCGGGGGCGTCGTGAACAAGGGCTTTGGTTGAAACTCCGGTATGGAACGCCTCGGCATGCAGGTTGCACCACCGGTTACAAAAGTCAAAAGAATGATTGCCAAGCATTGCAATGCCTTTGGTGTTTTCGACTCCTCCATGAAGGACGAGTTGTTCGGCTGTTCATGTTTCACAGTAAAGCAAATCGATCAGTTTTTGGTGTAAAGTTTCAACGCGATCTTGAGTTGGTATGCTCACGGGAACGAGGAACTCACGCCCGCTGGAGGAATGGTTCAATTGCAAATGCGTTGGATAGTCCTCCGCTGGGTCGACAGGATGCTCCGTCAACAGTCGGCGGCGTATCAAAAGAACAGCCAGCAAATAGGCGAGGTCGCTGTCCTCGGGGTGTTCACACAATTTTTCGAGCGCATCGAAGAGAACTAGGGTTGGGGCCAGCGTCAGGCTTCCGGTACGTTTAGCGGGCATTTGACTAACCCACCAACCGACCGTGTTTTCAGGAGGTCCCTGCCAGTGCTCTCTACTGAAATCCTGTCGAACCAATTCCCTGCCCCGTTCAAGCACGGCCGAGTAGTACCGTTCGCCCGGTTCGAACGGACGGTCCCCCTTGTTGCACTTGCGCGAGCTTCGTTGGATCGAGAATTCCTGCATGCATTCGCTTTTAGGGAATTTTGCGTCCAAAATCTAGAGCAGGAAACTTCACGCCAATTCACTCTTTGCTCCCATTCAATCGACTTCTAACTAACGATTTGCGCAATTAACGCCCGATTTAGCCTTGGACGAATGATCTGCAAACGTTAAACTTGGCCCCCCCTGATTTCGGAATCGTACCGACTGTGGCGAACGCCATTAGCGATGCTTATACACCGACTTTTTAGAATGTTACAGTGCCTCAATGTCCAAACTGAAGACTCACAAATCCACAAAAAAGCGATTTCGACTTACTGCCTCGGGCAAGGTTAAGCACCGCAAAGCGGGAACAAGCCATTTGGCAATCAGCAAGTCGGCAAAGAAGATTCGCCAATTGCGTGGCACCAAGGTCCTGGAGCCCAATTTCCAGCGTGCTGTTCATGACGCGTTGCGCGGCTACAGCTACTAGCAAGATAAACACCTGGCCCATTTTTATCACCAGGCGTTTGGGTAACAACTATCGCGAAGTCCTAATTTTTACGGGCCGATGCTGCTGAAAGTACGCAGATCTTCGCGGTGACCTGAAACGCCCTTGAATCCAAGATTGTGAATTCATGAGAACAAGAAAAGGCTCAGCTCGTAGGCAAGCCAAGCGAAGATTATTTCAACGAGCCGAGGGTTACGTTGGCGGACGTCGTCGTCTGTATCGAACAGCCAAAGAGAATCTAGTCCGAGCAGGGCGGTTTGCGTATCGCGATCGACGCCGCAAGCGTCGTGACTTCCGCCGACTTTGGATTATTCGTGTAAATGCTGCGGCACGCATGCACGGCATCCGGTACAGCGAGTTCATCCATGGATTGCTGTTAGCTAAAATCGAAATTGACCGAAAGCAACTTGCCGAGATGGCAGTGAACGATTCGGCTGCTTTCAGTGTCGTTGTGGCTGCAGTTAAAGAAGCGCTTGCTGCCAAAGCAGCGGCTTGAATCTGTAGGACAGGCTGCTAGCCTGTCGTAGCATAGGAGGGAAAGGCTAGCAGCCTTACCTGCGATTATCGAGCCTGCGACTTACCAGTCGTGGGCTCGTTGCATAGTGTGACAAAAGAGTCTGAGAACCTACCATGTCCCTTGAAAATTTTGTCGATTCGCTCGACGCCCTACTCGACGAAGCCAAACAGTCGCTCGATTCGGTTGCTTCATCCGAACAATTAGAAGCTTTGCGTGTCAAATTTGTGGGAGCAAAGAATGGCGCGATCAAGGCTGTCCAGAAAATGATGGGTGCGATCGAATCGGAGTATCGGCCCGTTGCTGGCAAACGCTTCAATGAAGTTCGCGACGGCATTCAGTCCGCACTCGATGCAGCTTCTGAACGGCTAGCAGGCACGAGTTCGCGAAAGGTTTCCAACGAACAACGGATCGACCCTACGCTGCCTGGAATTCGACCGTTACTTGGTCATCTGCATCCCATCACGCAGACGATCGAGCACCTCAAGGAAATCATGGGGCGACTGGGCTTCAGCATTACGGAAGGCCCGGAGATCGAGGACACATGGCATAACTTTATGGCCCTCAATATTCCAGAGGATCATCCCGCTCGCGACCCGCTCGACAATTTTTATCTGGCAACCGCAAGTAGGCAGATGAGCAATCCGACCGACCGCGACGCGATGTTATTGCGAAGCCAGACGAGCACCGTTCAGATTCGAGTTATGGAGACGCAACCCTTACCTCTTCGAATTATCTCGTTGGGAAGAGTCTATCGCCCTGACGCACCTGACGCTACGCACTTCCCGATGTTTCATCAAATGGAAGGGCTGTGGGTCGACAAGCACGTGACGATGGCGCAATTGAAAAGTGTTCTAAGATTGTTTGCAACGAGCTACCTCGGCAGCGATGTTCATGTTCGATTCCGCCCATCCTTCTTTCCTTTCACCGAGCCGAGCGTCGAAGTCGATTATTGGTGGAATGGTAATTGGGTTGAATTTGGTGGTGCAGGCATGGTGGATCCGAATGTCTTTCAGGCGTTGGGGATTGATGCCGAGCAATGGAGTGGATTCGCGTTTGGGCTGGGCGTAGAACGCCTATGCATGAGGCGATTTGGAATCGTCGACATCCGTGATTTGTTTCGGAGTGACGTTCGATTTCTTCGTCAGTTCGCATCCTAACATGGCTCCATTTGAGCCGCGGAACCATCAACGATATACAATAGTGAGCAAAGTGCATGTTAGTCTCTTGGGAATGGTTGTCGGACTACGTTGAAATCGGAATCAGTCATGAAGACATGGCAACTCGGTGGGCACTGACGGGCTTGAATCATGAGAGCACGGTCATGGTTGATGGCGTGCCAGTTATCGACTTGGAAATTACCAGCAATCGGGGGGACTGCTTAGGGCATATCGGCATTGCCCGAGAAGCATCCGTACTATTGCAAAGCGAACTTCGGCTTCCATCACCGCAGCTTAAGACAACGGACGAACCGGTATCGAAATCTCTCGCGATTGAAAACCAATTTGAGGAAGCCTGTCCTCGTTACATTGGCCGTTTGATTCGCGGAGTCAAAATCGGTCCAAGCCCGCTTTGGTTGCAGAATCGTTTGCTTGCTATCGGAGTTAAGCCGATCAACAACGTGGTGGATGCCACGAACTACGTTATGTTTGAATGCGGGCAGCCTTTGCATGCGTTCGACTTCGCCAACATTCGTGGCGGTCGCATCATTATTCGACCCGCCCGCGACAAAGAGAACTTCGTTGCTATCGACCATCGCACGTATCCGCTCGACCCGAAGATGGTGGTGATTGCCGACGCCGAACGCGCGGTGGCCTTAGGTGGTGTGATGGGTGGTGTCGAGAGCGAGGTCTCCGATAGCACTGTCGATATTTTGCTTGAAGCGGCTGAGTTTGTGCCCCTGTCGATTCGCCGAACCGCGCGTAAACTGAAGCTGCATTCACCGTCGTCGTATCGCTACGAACGTCGAATAGACCAAGCCAACATGGATTGGGCTTCACGTCGTTGTTGCGAAATTATTTTGCAGACGGCAGGGGGTCAGCTCTTGTCTGGATCGGTCGACACCGGCGAACGCATACCTGCGAGACCGCCTATTTTGTTGCGAGAGAGCAAGATCGAAAGTGTCCTTGGAATTGCCGTCCCATGGGAACGCTCGCTGGCGATTTTGGTCCACTTAGGTTGTCACGTTACGGGCGATTCGAAGGATGCCCATGCTCGTGTTGTTTCTCCAAGCTACCGATCGGATCTCACCCGCGAGATCGATTTGATCGAAGAGATAGCTCGAATCCACGGTTACGATCAGATTCCGGAAGATGCAGCGGTACCGTTGGTTTCCTCTGCCAAACGGCCCAAAGACATCGTGATGGAAACAGTCCGGCGCGTGGTTTGCGCGTCTGGATTGGACGAGATCATGACACCTAGCTTGATCGGTAAGTCGCCTGCTTCAAACCTATCGCCTTGGACGGTCGAAGAGGCGATGACAACGCTCATTCCATTGCTAGAGGGTGCCAATCAACTGCGGCGCTCGTTGATTCCAAGTTTGGTTGCGGCCAAGTTATACAACCAGTCGCAATCGAATCGCGATTCGCAGTTATTTGAAACAGCCAACGTATATTTGCCACGCAAAACGAGCTTGCCCGGTCAGCAATTCAATTTGGGAGTGATCGGACTATCTGACATCCGAAGTGTGGCCGGAACATTCGAAGAAATCCTACACAGGGTATGCGGCCCTGACTTCATGCAAGCCAAACTTTCCAAAAGTTTGGTTGCCTGGGATTTCTTGACACCGCAAAGTGGCATTGCGTGGCAGATCGAAGGCGCGATGATCGCTTGGGTTGGTCAATTGAATCGGTCGATCGTGGATTCATTGAAACTGGATTGCGCCGCGGCCGTGGGCGAAATGAACCTTGACATGTTACTGGAGCATGCGCGATTGGTTCCCCAACTTCAGCCCATCGTTCCGTTTCCCACCATTGAGCGCGACCTCAATTTGATCTTGGGCGAAGCCACGCCATGGCAATCCATCTCGGCTGCGATTCAAAAGGCCGCAGGGCCACTTTGCATTCACGTAGTGTTCCGCGAAATCTATCGCGATGCGAAGAAAGACGGCGATGGTAAGAAGCGTGTTCTTTTGAGCATGCATTTGCGGAGCGACACGGAAACTTTGACCGGCGAACAAGCCGATGCCGTCATGCAAAACGTTCTGTCGGCATGCCAAGCTGAGTTTCAAGCCACGATCTTGCAATAGTGCGAGCCGCTTCGCCCCACGTGAGCACAGCGAAGGTGGCGATGTGAGCGCAGCGAAGGTGGCGATCGTGCCGAATGTGCTGTTCATTCGCTTGAATTTCAGTCGATTTCTCATTTTCAGGTCAAAGGAATGGGGCATTTCCGTACCATTGGCTTTCTTGGTGTAACTATCCTTGTCCGCTTTGTTTATTTATCCCTGCAGGTCGATCCTGCACGGAGTGGGGATTCGCCCTCCCCAAGTGGAAATCCCTCATGGCCGTTCCTGCATTATGTCCATTTCCGACTCGCAATTTCAGGCAATCATGGACGCAGTTCCAATTGGCGTCCTGCAATGTGACAGCGTCGGAAGGTGTCTATATTCTAACCGAACGTGGTCTGAAATCGCGGGAGTCACACAGGAACAAACCTTAGGTTTGGGTTGGATGGATCGATTGCATCCAGACGACCTATCGTTTGTTCTCGTCCAGTGGAGCAACGCCACACGGTTGGTAACGGATTTCGAAATGGAGTTTCGCGTTCTTCGGCCGTCTGGGGAAACCCGATTTCTAGTGGCGCGGTCCTGCGAGATGAATACGCTAAACGGATCCAACAATGGACATTTCTATTTTCTTGAGGACGTCACGGATCTTAGACTCAGCCAGGATGAACGCTGCGAGTACACGAGGATCCTGGAAAGCAGTGTCAACGAGATTTATGTTTTCAATGCAGAATCGCTGCTCTTTGAATTCGTCAACGATAGTGCGATTCGGAATTTGGGCTATACCGCAGAAGCCCTCCTGCGAATGACACCTGTGGACATCAAGCCACTTTTTAATTTGACCTCGTTCGAAGAATCGCTTCGGCCACTGCGGAATCGCGAAACCGACTTATTGCAATTCAAGACTATCCATCGGCGGGCGGATGGAACGGACTACCACGCTGAAGTCCATTTGCAAATGTCGGTAAAAGCCAGTAAACCAGTCTTCCTAGCCATCATCCTTGACATTACCGATCGCATCTCGTTGGAGTCGGAAAATGCCGCACAAACCGAGTTGCACCGCGCGATAATTGACAATGCAGTTTTCGCCATCATCACAACTTCGCCAACTGGAACCATCACGAGTTTTAATCCTGCAGCAGAACGGCTGCTTGGCTATTCGGCGAACGAGTTGATTAACAAATGCACGCCGAGTTCTTTCCATCTTGCCGAAGAAATAATTGCTCGAGCTCGCGAGTTTGGCGAGGAATTAGATATCGAATTAGAGCCCGGATTCAATGTCTTTGTCGAAAAGTCTCATCGGAATTTGCCAAATGAGCACGAATGGACGTACGTTCGCAAAGATGGATCCTACGTGTCAGTCCTGCTTGGCATCACCGTTTTGCGTGACGAATCGAGAGTTGTCACAGGTTATTTAGGGATCGCGATCGACATCTCTCAGCGCAAGCAAGTTGAGGCAGCGTTGAAGGCAAGTGAAGAAAGGCTTGAACTGGCAATTCGCGGCTCGTCCGACGGATTATGGGATTGGAATCTTCAAACAGCCGACGTTCATTTCTCACGCCGATTTCATGAACTCTTAGGCTTAACTAAGAACGACAATGTCATTGATCGGCAGGACATCTTTATCGGACTTATCCATCCTGAGGATCGAGCTACTTACAAGAATGCGGTTGACTCGCACTTGGAGAATGGCAAGCTATTTGAAACCACTACTCGAGTACGTACCAAGCAAGGTGAATGGCGATGGTTCCGGATTCGTGGCGAATCGGCAAAGGAACGAGACGGCGTCCCAACGCGGATGGCTGGTACCATTTCGGACATTACCCCACAGAAGACTGCCGAGGAAAGACTTGCACTGGCGGCCGTTACCGACCAGCTTACCGGTTTATCCAATCGTGCTCACTTCCTCGACCGGATGAACGGAGCCATCGCTAGGGCGGCATCAGCTAACAGCCTCTTTGCCGTTATGTTTTTGGATTTCGACCGATTCAAAGCCATCAATGACAACTGGGGGCATGATGTCGGCGATGAACTGCTGCGACAGATTGCCGATCGGCTTCGCGAGGGAATTTTTGCAAACAAGTCATCCGCTACAAAATTGAAAACTGTCGCTCGTTTGGGTGGCGACGAATTCGTTGTACTCGTCGAAAAACTCGATGATCCAAACGAAGCGATCCGTATTGTTGAAAACTTGCAACTGATCTTGAGCCAACCCTATCAGCTTGGAAAACATCAAGCGCGTTCCACAGCAAGCATCGGCATCGTACTAGGCCCGTCTCATTACGATCGAGCGGAATTTGTGCTTCAAGACGCCGATTCAGCTATGTACGAGGCAAAGCAGGCTGGGCGTGCCCGGTATGTTGTGTTTGATACGGAAATGCACAATCGAGCCCGTCGTCGTTATCAACTTGAACTCGATTTAGACGATGCGATCGGAACGCCTCAACTCGCACTTCACTATCAACCCATCGCATCGCTATTGACCGGCGAGGTGAGCTTTGTTGAAACATCGGTGCAATGGCAGCATCCAAAGCTCGGAACGATTGATCCGTCTGAGTTCATGGCAATTGCACAAGAGTCCAATTTGATCTTGGAGCTCAACGATTGGGTGTTAATGGAAAGCTGCCGACAATGCAGCCTTTGGTATGCAACTCTTGGGTCAGCCGCCCCTCCGCAAGTCAGCGTGAACTTGCCCTACAAGCAGTTCACCAATCCCGGATTAGTAGTTCTTCTTCGGCGTATCCTGGCCGAAACCGGCTTACCACCCAATCGACTCATACTTGAGATTTCGCAAGACTGTTTTAAGTCGGATTCGACGGACGCCGTTCAGACAATGAATGTGGTCCGGGAGCTTGGTGTCGAACTAGCCATCGATGACTTCGGTTTAGGTACGGCTTCGTTCATCAACTTGCATCAATTTCCAGTAAGTCTTCTAAAACTGGATCGTTCGTTGATCAAGCAAATCGATAACTCCAAGTGCGAAGCCGCATTGCTACACGGACTCGTTGTCATGGCTCGCAATCTCAACGTGAAATTGGTCGCCGATGGGATCGAACTGCAGTGCCAACACAAAGCCATCCAAGAATTGGGTTGCGAGTTTATGCAGGGGCCTTTTTTCGCGAATCCTATGCCAGCTCCGGAACTCGAAAATTTCCTAGCGGCTCATCGATACGACAAAGCGTGTGCGGTGGGGGCTATGGCTTTTGCTGGCGGTTGGTCCGAACGCATGACGTACATCGAGCCAGCTCCGTCATAGACCTATTCCATCCCGCAATACTTCTACAAGCAATATTATCGGGATTGGTCACCCCGCCTTGCAATTCGCTAATAACTGCTCCGCTTCCGCGACCGCCGCAACGAGCCCAGTGCTAGGATTTCGCATGGCTTTGCCGATCCAAACTGCAATGCCCTGCTTCTTCAACGCATTACCGATTTCGGATGCAGTCACCTCCGCTTTCTCCAAATCCCATTCCACCCCCAGGACAGCGAATTCGCCGCTACCGAGGTGTGCGACGCCGTCACCTTCACCGACCATAGTTCGGATGCAAACGGAAGCTCTTTTTATGAGTGAATCATCTTCAACGCAATCGCCTGGATCCTCCGTTCTTGTCAATCCCTCTAAAGCAAACCTAACGATGCAAGTGGGGCTTCCATATCGCCGGGAGCGAGTTTCCTCGATAGCAACCTTGCCGTCCCAACCTTGCCGGTTTAGTAATCCGGTTAACGCGTCCACCATCGTTGCTTGATGGCTTTGTTCCAATCGCCTGGCAACATCTATGGCCTTCATTTCGTTGACCAGAATGGTCGCAAGCATCCTAGCGAGCAATTCAATCCATGGCAGGTCTCTTTGGATTGATTCGTTTTGCGGTGATGGATCAATGGCGCACAGCGTTCCAAATAGGGTACCGTCCGCGTTTCGAATTGGAACTCCAATGTATGCTCCGATCGAAACCTGCCGACCAATTGGGGCTGCGGCGTAAGTTGGAATGTCCCGAGCGCACGGTGCGATTCTGGGTCCTAGTCCTTGAACCATTTGCGAACAGAAGGAATCGGCCCACCGAAACACCGAACCTTCTTTGACTTTGTATCCGTGGTCCTCGACCTGCAAAACAATCCAGTCCTGCCCATCGGTTCTCGTCATCATCCACAAATGGAAACCGAGCCGATCATGTAACATCGAAAGCACTGCTCGGCTTGCGGTTTCGAAACAATCAAATGGAATGAGGTCTGCGCCAGTAGGTAGCATCGCGGCACCAGAATAGTTGGACTAGATGAGGAGTAGAAATCGGACGAGATGGGACGTTCTATTGTAAACAACTTCATTCCATCGGGACAGGTCTATGGGCTTTTCGAAAAGCAAACGTTCTCACGCAAATAGAAACTCACCGAAACGTAATTCATAAAATTCAGTCGGTTCTCACGTATTCGTTTCCGTAAACGGTCAAGCGACGGCAGTTCCGAAATTCAACGTAGAGCAAGTCAACTCGGTCGTCGATTCGAGGGCGAACTCGATTCCTTGGGCGACAACCAACGGAGGTAGGTCAATAGTTCTGAAGCAAGTTGGCAGTTGCCACTATTTCGCGCCAGATCCAATCGCCGAAGTGACTCATCCACGCTACGAACAGCTTTCAAATAGAGAGACACGTCTGCGCTACATCGCCGACACTCGGGCATTGCAACCTGCTTCGCGCGACAAACAGGACAGGCAAATAGATTGGGTTCATTGGTCATGTTAGATAAAACAACAAGTCCTCAAGTTCCGCATGCAACCCCTCCAGCAATTCTTCGTCATGGCGTTGCCGAGCACTTTCAATCAACCCGATCAAACGATCGATATCTTCGCCATCTTCGCCAGTTACGGAGGATCGCATCGCCATCGCTCGATGGATGATCTGCAACGGTTGGGGTTCATCCTCCCCTGCGCGATCGATTCGAAGAATGTCGCCAGACTCAACAGTTTGAACCCATTTGCGTGGACTCCCTTCCTCGTCCTCCTCGGCCAACCTATCTTCGTGGTCGATCGAACTGAACCCAGCGGAATCTTCGAAAAGCAATTCCATGCGTTCTTCGTTTGCCTGCCTATCGGTCTCACTCATCTGCGAAAGCGCGTTGTCGATTTTCAACATCTTGAAAATGCCTGTCACGCGTTCCGTGGCGGTTACGGTCAAGGTGCCATCCAAGGTTAAATTGAATCGAACCAAAATCTCCCCATTGGAATCTTTCGCTTCATTGAGCCCCTCTAGCAAAAAACGTCCAATCGACTTATTGCGACTCAACTGCGAACTTTCGCCTTGAAAGACATGCACCTCGACAACCTGTTGATCGGCAGTGATCGTGTGGAAGATATCTTCATACTTCGCCGGCAGTGGAGAGTTTCGACGAATGATGGGTACGAATTGGAGTTCTCGATCGTAGGGCATCTCCGACAAAGCGGAAACACCCAACGTATGCGTCGCGACATCGATTAGCACAGGACCGACGGAGTACCCTTGCTGCATGGCACCTTGTGTGGCTGCCCCCAAAGCGACCGCCAGATCAGGATTCACCGACCATTTGGGATCGCGATGAAATTCTTCTCGCAACCTGCGTTGCACAAATGGCGTCCGCGTCGAACCCCCTACCAAAATTAACTCGTCCAATTGGCTCGTCGACAAACCAGAGTCTCGGATCGCATCATCTACGCAGGATATGGTTCGCTCCACCAACGCAGCAATCAATTCTTCGTATTCATATCTGGTGATCTCAATGTCGAGGTTGACTGGATGGCCTTCCACCGTGGCGATGAACTCCTCCGAAATGCGGACAGATCCAGACGACGAGAGTTCACATTTGGCACGCTCACAAGCCTGTATCAATCGCCAACGGGTTGTGCTCTGTTCCATCAAATCGAATTTGTGCTGATTGAGAAATGTATCCGACACATGCTTGCTTAGCAACTCATCGAAGTCGTCGCCACCCAAATGCGTATCCCCCTTGCTGCTCAGCACTTCTATAACCCCGTCCTCGACGCGCACGATCGAAACGTCAAAGGTACCACCCCCCAAGTCGTAGACAATCAAATGACGTCGCTCGCTGGTACAAGAGTGATAGACCAAACTCGCGGCGGTTGGTTCGTTGATAATACGCTCGACCGTTAAGCCAGCCAGCTGACCTGCTTCGCGAGTCGCTTGACGCTGGTTCTCGTCAAAGAAGGCGGGCACAGTGATCACCGCTCTGGTTACCGAAGTTCCAAGAAAAGTTTCCGCACGCTGCTTCAACCGACGTAGGATTATCGCGCTAATCTCCTGAGGCGAAAAATCCTGACCTGCCATCTTGATTTGCACAGCCTGACCCATCCGACGTTTCACCGATGCCACAGTGCGATCTGGAAAGGCAGACAATTGGTTTTTGGCAGCGTTGCCAACGATCAGTTTACCGTCAAGGGTCATGCCAACCACCGACGGGAGAATGGAAGTGCCATCTTCTTCGATGACTTGCACTTTTCCATTTACGTAGACAGCCACCACGCTATTGGTGGTTCCAAGATCGATGCCGACGATTGTTGATTGCTGGTTATCCATGTTAGTCTAATACTGTTTTGCTTGGTATTTCAGGTTGCCAGCCTGATGGTGTCTGGTGATAACAAGCTGGCCGCCTGTCCTGAGGACGTTCATGTCGCGACTCGAACCTCGGCACAACGCAACGTTGTGTTTCGCCACCGATACAACGGTCGAAGCTGCTGGGCAACATGGTTGGTGGGGACAGTCCGGTCAACGATCACGTCCACTGCGTTCATTGTCTCGGCATCGAATGCTTGATGCAATACATCGACTCGGTGTATTTCGCATTGATTCATCAACCGATGCACGCGAGCGAGCAGCAGCTCCAACCCACGATGGGTCGAATCTTGTGCCGCTTCGGACGGGACTTCTGATGCGATCGAATGCGCGAGAGTTGCACGCAAAGCCTCTAGCCATTTTCTCGCAAACGTCTTGGCAATCCAAGGGCCCTTCGACACCATTTCATCGAACCGAATCAAGAGACTGTCTACCTTGCGAGCGGCGGCTGGTTTCTTTACGATGGACTCGATGGCGCGTTGCAGACTCTCTTCGATGTCTGCGATCGCCTCAGCCATCCTGCGGCTTTCCGAGGCACTGGTTGCAACGACCGCGACGGGCTGCGTTGCGACTCTTTGCTCCAGTCTCTGAACGCTATCCAACAACGATTGCTGGAGTTCGCGACCACCCCTTACTTGGAGTTTGAGTTCATGCCGTAGCGCCGTAAAAGCTTCTACTATATCCATTGCTCCCAAAAGCTCGACGGCAGGCTCGATCGACGCTCTAACTGGAACCTCTTGCAACGCCTCATCAGGAGATTGGCTATTGAACATACTAGGCAAAGTTCTTTCATTCATCGGTGGGTTATTCTTGATTCCCCAACGCAAGTAGGTTGAGTGTAGCAATTCGAGGTCTAATTTTCTCTGCCTCGGCAACGGCTTTAACAAGATCGGGCTTTTCGCGGCTCGGCGTCAACAGTGCTGTGGCAATCGCAATCGGGTCGTTGAGCATTTGGTAGGCAGCATGGATATTGCGGAATTTGTCGGGTTCTCGATCGGGGGGATTTTGCCGAACAAGATTCAAATAGGCTTTTCGAATTTCGTCGGTTGTCGCGTCCGGCTTCACTTCAAGTATTTGGTGTGCGTTGCTAAAAGTGACGTTCATGATCGAGACCTGTTTTGGCTTGCTTCGCGTTTCTTCTTTTCCAATTCCTTTTCTCGCTGCTTTCTGGCTGCTTTTCGCTCCGCTGCCGTCATGACGGCAGCAGGTTTAGAGCCAACTAACTCGCTTTCAAGTTCTTGTTCGGATTCGAGTTCTTGTTCGGATTCGTCCGAAAAAATGCGGGACTGTTTTTTGTCCAACTTAGGTAGTTCCATGACGAATTCCATTGCGTCCATCATGGACATTCCATACTTAGGAAACAGCTTTCCAAGTGACTTGAGGAATTCTTCCGGCGAGGGATTCTGCAAATAGACTTGTTGGATGCGATTGAATTCCACCAAGCCTTCGGTCCCCAATTTCCGAATGACCTTGGTGATGATGCTTGGTAAACTGCGAACCACTACTTCGTCGTCTTCATCTTCATCTTCTTCATCATCCAAAAGTCTGCTCGAGCGTGCTCGTTTCGCTCTGCAGTCTGCGCAGTTGCACCCGTCGTCGAACCATTCTTCGTTGTCGTCTTCCCGTTCATCGTCGTCGTCGTCGAATTCGTCATCATCATCGTCATCGTATTGGGAGCGATACGACTTGCGTCGTTCATCCTCCGCTTTTGCCTCGACAATGATATGGTTCGCCTCATCCGCCGCCTTTTCGAATTGATACCGATAGAATGCATCTTTTTCAGTTCGGGCTGCCTCTTTGGCGAGCGTAATCAAAGGCTGGTAGTCGATCATTCGATAGTCGGCGAAGCGATCCGTTTCGAGCAGCCAATCCAATATTACCGCAGCCATTCGCGGTTCTTTCATCGCCAGTTTTTTGATGGATGGCGATGGCAGATAGTCGTTTCCCAACGGCCAAAACCGATGGTGCGATCCCCACGAAAACGCGTCTATCTGGGTTGCGTTTAGGTTGCTGTTGTTGTGAGACTTGATTTGATCTGCGAACGCCCGACCAAACTTGCTGGCCTGCATTCGGTAGCCTTTGTGTTTCAATCCGGTCCTGACCAGATCCCAAAAGAACGAACCCACCGCGAAGAGATCCGGTAACTTAATTTTGCTTGCGTTTTCCACATACCGTTCGATGCCATTTCGAAACGGTTTCAAATCCGCGCCAGGAATACTCATCTGTTGCAAGGCCGCAAACGTCATCACATCGCCAACAAAATCGCTGGTCTTTTGTTCTTTCCTCGCAGCCGAGGTAAGCTGCTCGAATTTCGCTTGATCACCGCTCCGCAACGCGAGACCAGCTCTCAGAAACGGTAACCAATTTCGATTTAGCCAAGCCGGCCATATCGACTCCGCTTCGTCCAACGCCTTGTTTGCCAAAACCAAATCGGTCTTTCGTCGACTCAACCGCATCGCTTCTCGCAACCTCAATTTCCACGGTAAGGCTTTGGCCAGCGGCGCTTCCAAGCGTTGACTGCTGAGATTCTGCACCAACGCAGTGGCCTTTTCCAGCTCGTCGTCCTCAAGGTAGAAGTCGATCAATTCAAGTGCCGTTTCAACCTCATCCGGTATCGCTCGAACAAAGTCCTCGCTCGCAACGATGATCTGTTGTGCTAACTTGTCCTCGTCCGCCTTGGATAGTCGATTCGATACCAGTTGAGATTCCAAAGAGCCAATCAACTTTTGATGGGCGACTCGATAGGTGGGATACCTTTGAATGGCCTTTCGTAGTAGATCATCAACGCGTTTAGCGTCGAAATCTGGAGCCCTATTGGAAAGAGGGAATCCGAAATTATGTGTTTGACTTTGTTCCACTTCCGCCAGGATGAGGTAAATTTTGCAGGCCAACGCTTCTCTGAGTGGCTGTGGTAAATGCGTAAGCTTGGGTAGGTCTTGATCGATATAGACGTGCGATGCCTTTTTCACCAGCTCCTGAGCACCTTCGAATTCGAGCGAGTAAAGCAATCGCGTTCTATTCCATTTGGGATCACTCGGCATCCCTGGAACCATTTTGGCAAGACGTTCGAAAACCTCCATGTCTCCTTGACTGGTAGCTAGTCCCACGCAAGCTTGCCCGACACTTGCGACGAATTCCGGATCCAGCTTTCGATAGGCATCCAAAAAATTCGACAGCATTGCGACCTGTGATACCGAAAAGGTGGTATCCGGGTTTCGATGTTTTACGTTGGCAATGGCTGTCGCTGCTGCAACCGCTTCTTTTCGAAGCCTTAACGTCTTGGCATGCTCGACAAGATTGGCTGAAACGTATTGAATCTCGCCATCGAGCGGTTGATCCGTCTCGGCTAATAGCAACGTGGAAGCAATTCGAGCGGGACGGCGTGCGCGATCCAGCCTTGTCCAGTTCTGGTGTGCCATCCCCCATTCGCCGGCATAGAAAGAGTGCAATCCGCGAACAAATAATCGCCAATCTGCGAACGGACTACTCCTCGCAATATCTTTTAGCTTGTCAATCGCATCGTCGAAATTGCCTCGGTAAGTCAATTCGAGAGCTTCCGATACTTTAACAGCTTCGTTTTGAAGCTCTTCCGATAATTTGAACCGGGATTCTTTGTTAAAGACCGCGGCATCCTCCGCTCTTTCAGATTCGCTGACCTTAGGTCTGATTTCGAGTGAACTGGTGGTGCGAGGAGGCGTTGATATTGGCCCACCCCGCTTTTCCAGTCGCTGGCTTTGACGTCTCGCCAAATCCCCTTTGCGAGAGGTGATTCCTCGGTTTTTTCGCGAAGCCATAACTCACTCCCCCCAGCTTTTGAGTTCCATCTCCCCTTTTTACGGAAGAGATTATAGCCAAACTTTGGAGTGCTGGAATTCATACGAACTTTTAGATCGACCTGCATTCGGGAAGGCTGCTACGACTGCGCTGCATCGGGGTTAGTATTGCAGTCAGGCTGCTCAGGTTCCAAAGCCTCGTTCGTCCCAGTTTTTTCGCGCCAGGTCGGTTTGCGTTGCCGAGCCCTTGGATGATGCGATGCTTGCATTTCCTTAATCGACTTTTCGTCGAGCGTTTTCGATAGCGGGCGAGCAGGAGTTTGCACGATCGTTGCCTCGAGCTTTTGCTCGTCCAGCCTCAAGATCTCATTGATCTCAAACTCGACCTCTTGATTCTCCTCGAGAAAACGGCCCTGAAGTCCTCCCCGCAGAGCAGAAAAGTGAAAAAACACGTCGTCTCGAAAGTGATCCGTCTTTATAAAGCCGAATTTGCGATCCGGTATTAACTTGATAATGTGTCCGACTCGCATCGATTAGCCTCGCCCCTCAGGACGCAAACGCCCCACACTGCTCTGAAAATACTTCTTTCGCCTCGCCACGACGGCGTCTCGGTGATGACTCTCCGACAAGTCGTCGAGATTCGACTGACAATAGCGGCAACCAATTTTTTCCAAATGAAACCTGATATAGTCAGCCTGATCGTCCATCATCGCGCCAAGGAGGTAACTGCCAAGATCCTCTCGACTCGGACAACTCAATCGATGCCGTCGCCAAATGTCTCCTACTGTATGCACACCGCTGTCGCGTCTCGCAATCACTTGACCAAGCTGTTTCCGCAATTCATCATCGGTTCGCAATGCCGTTTCAATACGAGCCATCACTTCAGCTGGTAAAGATTCTTCGATGTAGGCCAATAGGGTCGAGTCGTTAATCATTTGCGTTAATCGTTCCTCAACGAACCGACTGCTAGCGTGACGTTTTGTCCGCCGAAGCCAAAACTATTGTTCAGGGCTACTTTGATCTTCGAGGGACGAGCGATATTGGGAACGTAGTCTAAGTCGCAATCGGGATCCGGCGTTTCTTGATTGATCGTGGGAGGCAAAACTCCATCGCGAATGGCCATCAGGCAGACGATCATTTCCGTCACACCTGCGGCCGCGATCAAGTGTCCCATCATGCTCTTTGTGCTTGAAACTGGCGTCAATCGTGCCCGATCCCCAAACACACCCTTGCAAGCCAATGTCTCCGTTCGATCGTTGACCGACGTGCTGGTTCCGTGGGCGTTGACGTATCCGATCTCGTCCAGATTCAGTTTTGCGTCAGCGATGGCATTTCGCATACAGCCGATGGCGCCTCGACCCTCAGGATGAATATCTGTGATTCGATAAGCGTCGGCAGTGCTACCGTACCCGAGCACTTCCCCAAAAATCGGTGCGCCCCGTTTTCTCGCGTGTTCGTACTCCTCGAGAATGACGATCGCGGCTCCCTCACCCAGAACAAAACCATCGCGGTCCTTGTCGAAAGGTCGCGATGCCTTGGTCGGATCGCTATTCCTTTGAGATAGGGTGGTAAGCAAACTAAAGCCTGTCAAGCCGAACGGATGGATCATGCTGTGAGCACCGCCCGCAATCATGGCGTCAGCATCACCGCATCGAATCAACTCCGTCGCTTCGCCGACCGCTTGGCTACTTGCCGCACACGCGGTCAAGCAATTGCTGTTGGGTCCTTGAGCGTCAAACAATGCGGCCAAATGGGCTGATGGCATGTTGGGTTCCTGCTCCAGTTCCGCTTCGACATCCAGGATCTCACGTCCACGCCGCAAGAAAGCAGCTAGATCAAATGCGCCGTGTTCGACCCCCGCTGCCATCATGCTAGTGAAATTCGGAAAATCTTGGTTTCCTTCTCCAGCGCCCATGTAAACGCCAAGACGAATGGGGGCCAAGCCAGAATCAAGTATGCCTGACTGCGCAAGGGCTTGTTTAGCCGCTCCCACTGCAAAACGGGTATGACGCCCACGGTGCTTCCAAATCGCAGCATCCTCGCCTGCCTGAGCAATGCTCCAGTTTTTGACCTCCGCCGCGATGGTGGTCGGATAGCCTGCGGGATCAAAGACGGTGATCTGACCGACTCCGCTTTTGCTCTCTTTGAGTGCAGACCAAACCGATGGAACATCATGTCCTAACGGATTTATCATTCCAATACCGGTTACAACCACACGACGGCGCATCAACGCAATCACTCCAAAATACGGTGCCTGCAAAAATCAAACCCACGGCGATTGCGAATGGCGTTTATTTTGAACTTTCGCCAACGATTGCCAATCCAAATCAAATCAATTTCGATTGAGCGACCACGCGACTTTGTACCAACACTCGCGCCGCTTGGCGTTCCGCCTCAAGCATGTGCTCAGGCGCATGTATTCTATTCCCGTTTTGATCCACAGCAACATCGAACAGCTTGAGAATACGCAGTGTTCGGAGCAAATCTTCGGGCGGAAACAACCCGGAAGGGCCAAATCGGTCATCAAGAAAGGCAAAAGAGAGCTCTAACTCAGCCCGTACCTGTCCATTTACCGTGACCCGACCTTCAACTATCGCCCCGCTGGATTTCTTATCCTGAACCACAGCTGTTAAGAGAACTTGGTCGCCCGGAACAATCAAATCGTGAAAGATGGCTTTGGAAACCTTGGCTAAAACCGTTTTCGTTTGAAAGCCTCCGGCTTCAGAAACGAGCAAACCACCCGTTTGAGCCATCCCCTCGATGATGAGGGAATGGGGATAATGTGGATGACCGGGTAGGTAGTCATCAATCGGCTCCTCGCCAAAAGTGACGTTCTTAATTGTAGTTGCACGCGTATCGCGGACGAACTCAACAAATCGATCGATCCAAAACCAACGCATGTATTCTCTCAAACGCACTAAGCGATTTTGGATTCGACATAACGGCACAAGTCGCTGACGGTCAGCAAATCGCCGAAGTCTTGAACGCGAGGATTCTTTTCGAACTTGCTCAAATCGGCCCAAGGCATTCGCTTTTTCAATTCTGCGATTCCGGTGGCAGTCACTTTTCCATCTTGCACATAGGTGCTTTCCGTCAAAATGTCCTTCGGAAAAAGGTCTTCAGTGGCAACCTTGATACCGAAACTTTTTTCCAGTTTGAAGACGATATCGAGAAAGTCGATGGATTCAGCACCCAAATCGCCAACCATGGTCGCTTCCGGCGTGACTTCATCGTCATCGACCCCCAAAGCGTCAATCAAAGCGGCTTGGACCTTGGAAAAAACATCTTCGCTAACTTGCATTTTCGATTGTTCCTCGAACAAAGACTTCCGAAATTTTTTTGAAATAGTAAAGGTGAAAATTGGGCTTGGAGCTTTTTGGGGCTCTTTAGATAACGTTTCCACCACAAATTGACTAGCCCTACAGGTTTTTTTCTTTGGTTTAGGCCTGCCTCAAGTCCAAGAGTTGGCACATTTCGTCCCACCACTCGGATTCGCTCCAGTCTAACTGACTCAACGCGTTCTTGGACTGCTCAAACTGCTCAGGGACTGTTAACGATTCATCCACAAACAGGATGGGAGTCCTTCCGATCCGCACAAGTCCGCCGCGAACTCCGTCGAGCCACTCGCATCGTACCGCAATCCCCTCATTTGACGCAATTTTCAATAGCTTTTCTAGCCGATCTAGCGTTTGAAACATGATTCCCCACTCTGGTTCCGGCTTGATTTGCTTGAGGTGAATCGTGTACTTAAGACGTTCGGGCGGTTGCGAAGTAAGCACTCGTTGACCTCCCGGCACGGTAGCGTCTCACCTTTTCGACCGCCATACCAACTGATTGCCACCCATGCCGGAATATTTTTCCACCGACACGCTCAAGATCCCCACTGCCGTACCCCAATTTTCACCACCCGAAGCACCAATTGTCGAAAACACAATCGCTCAATTGCAACTGCGACTGGCCCAAGTGGAGAGACTGGCAGCCGTAGGCGAACTCACTAGCACGACCACACACGAATTCAATAATTTGCTGATGACCATTCTGAATTACGCCAAAATGGGACTCCGGAACAAAGACGATGCGAGTCGCGAAAAGGCTTTTACTCGCATCCTGGACGCCGCCAACCGCGGTGCCAAGATCACAAATACCGTCCTCGGTCTGGCTCGTAATCGCAGCGGCGATATGGAGCCAACCAATCTGGTTCCACTCATCGAAGATACCCTGGTCTTGCTTGAACGCGAAATGCAGAAGTATCGAGTCGCCATCGAAACGCAATTCGACGAAGTACCAAATGTGATGGCTGCCGGCAACCAAATCCAGCGGCTAATGCTCAATCTACTCACCAACGCCCGACAAGCCATTGGCGAAATCGGCACAATCCGAATCCGCATCGTCTTCGAAAAGAAAACCAATTCAGTCGTGCTCACCGTTCGCGATTCCGGCCAAGGAATCGAAGCGGAAAACCTACCAAAGATCTTTGAGCCGTTCTTTACGACCAAAAGTGGCCCCGACAGCTCCGGCAAAGGAGGTACCGGCCTCGGTTTGTCCGCCTGCAAGGAAATCGTCGACCAGCATCAAGCTCGCGTGCGGGTCGAAAGCACGGTCGGAAAAGGGACCGCCTTCAGTATCCGATTTCCAGCCATCGAAGCCGAGCCACGCGTGCCAACCGAGTAGTCTTTGTGGCTGAGCGAGGCACTCGCTCTGGTTCGGTCGTCGGGTCCGACCCCACAAATTCAAAAGGACCACTAGCGCGAACGCGAAAACCTCCCGACACAACCCGACGCATGCAACCCCAGGCTCAATGAGTGAGGGATTCTAGACTCTTAAGTCTCCGCCTACCTGCCGCTGCCCCCGCGATCAAGAGTCCGACCAGAACAATCGAACTTGGCTCAGGAACGGCCGTGATCCCCACAAACGCATTGAACGGGATAGCACTGCTCGAAAGCGGATTGCTTGAGGAAGGCGCAGTGAAAAGATGGTTCGGGTCATTGCTGACCAACCAACCGTCGAGATAACCGTTGGGGAAGCTCGCGTTGACTGAACGGCTAAGTAGTTGTTGCAAAGCATTGCCTGCTGGCAACGAGAGAGTCAATGGTAAAGCTCCTGGTCCGGACGTCGATGGTGGAAGGCCTGGAATCGCTACAGCCGTCGGCTGATTGTTCGTCAATTGCGTGAATACAACCCCTGTGTCCACCATCGACGCGTTTCCGTTAAAAAGCGTGTTGCCGTCCCCTAAAAAGAGTTTTACATTGTTTGCATCTCGGATGGTTGCTCCGGCCCAAATGCCCGTTAAAACGGTCGAAGGCGGGGGACCATCAAACTCAAATCTCCCAAGGTAAATCGCACGTTGATTACCCACCGTCTCGATGATCGTTCCCGTCTGCTGTCCGAATGCGAAGATCAGCTCCGCATAAGACGTTGAGCAAAGGCACATGAGTGCCATAAATTGAATAAAGATGCATAACGACTTCACGATCTTGTCCTTCTTCCGAGTCGCTTTCGAACCAAGCCGAGTGCAACAGCACCGAGGCCAAATGCGATGGCCGTCACCGGCTCAGGTACCGTCGTTAAGCTCAACGTGGTTGTGTAGAATGTAGTCACCTTCGAAAGGCCAGACCTGGGGTTGCCGACCCATGTTGTGGAGGATTGCGGAACAGAAAAATCCATCGAGGTTGGGCTATACAAATAGGCATCTACATTCCCACCTGAATTGGACGCGATCATACTCGACAGTCGCATACTCGCTACGGACGACATAGATATCCAAGGGGACAAATACTCGTAGACAAAGTTGCCTGGTATCGAACTAGTCCCAATGTTTTGCAACGGAACGGAAGGACCTGAAAACAAATCCAAAGGATTGGAACCGGCCTGAGCGAACAGCAACTGAGGGGGCGATGAAGCGGACGACTGCTCAATCCACAACCTCAGTCTCATTTCAACGAAAACGTCGGTGCCCTGACCAGGAAACGAGAAAGTTGCGAGCCGCACCAATTTACCTGGGCTGCCTGCGACCGTCGCTCCAATTTGGTTTTGGCTATTGGTCAACATCCCTGCGTTCACGCTTGTAGGCAAACATCCACAAACGCAAGCAACTAACAACAGCAATCTCACTATGCACATGCCTCGGTAAAATGAAACCGCTTCGCGTTGAACGAGCTTCGTATCAACATCGATTCGATAGTAAACGGTCTTAAGTGAATAACAAGCAATCATCTTGACAAGGCATCCACTCAGCCATGGATTCCTTAGGAGAGCCTGAACATTCGAAAGTTCCGGAACAATCGTAATATGGCTGCGAATAAAACACTGCATTCTGTTTAGCCATATCGGCCAACCACACGACGCACGGGTTATCCACATGGCGAGTCGGTCGACCACACGTCGTTCCCTTTCTCATCCATCAGTCGTCGTCCTTCTCAGACTAGGCTTGCCAACAGCGATCAAGTTTTTTTGTTGGTTTGGTCCAACTAGAAGCCCCTTCTTCACAATCGTCTTGACGGCACGATTCAGCGTTCCACTCGACGGAGAGTTCGTCCCAGTTTTTCGACGATGAGAAACTCCTGTTTCGAAACCGGTTGGACGCTCAGTCGGGTTCCTTTACGCAGCAACTCCATCTGCCATAGTTCAGGGACGGCTCTAAGCATATCGAGCGACTGTGGGACTAAGAATTTGGACTCGAATTGAATGTCTACCATGAACCATCGAGGATCACCCGGATCGCTCTTGGGATCGTAATGCGGGTCGTTGGGGTCCCATGCGGTAGGATCTGGATACGACGTCGTTACAATGGTGGCGGTACCGACAACACAGGACGGAGCGGCATTGCTATGGTAGACCAATACGCGATCGCCAAATTGCATCTGGTCTCGCATGAAATTTCGGGCTTGGTAGTTTCTCACACCGTCCCAGCAAGTCGTTTGATTCGTGGCAGCGGCCAAGTCGTCGATAGAGAAAACGTCTGGCTCGGTTTTCATTAGCCAGAAAGATTGCTTGCTTTTCTTCATTGCTTACATTGTGTTTCGGATGGTCAGGCTAGGTCCGAAACAGGGATTCCTCGCATGTTGCTTAGCAATTGGCGATAACGATTTCTAAGATGGCTCATCCAAAATCCTAGATAGACATTGCAAACAATCGAGAACAGCAGCAAAAATGGGAGCAGTTTGTCCTTGCTCAAGGTTTGATCGTCGACTGCAATCTCGGACGTTTGCGTGGGTGGGTAGTTTTGTCGTGTGACGGGAATCGGCATGGTCGCGAAGGAGGGGTTGTTCGTTCCAGTCGGATATGGGTTCGAGCTCAAATAGGGAGTCGGTTGTTGTATTGGAAGTGCTCCGTATTGTTGCGCCTGAGCTTGAGTGGGCGATGCGCCGGGGTAAATGCCTTGATTCGTTGCGGAACCGTCGTAATATCCATTCTGGACAGGGGGAGCATTGGAATTGCTTGCGAGAGGTGTGTACGGCCTATTGTTGTAATTGTTACTCGTTGCCAGATTGCCTTGCGTTGCCAGATTTCCTTGTGCTGGTGGATAGGCGTTGGTTGCGTAGCCTGAATTTGGATTGTTTTGATTTGGTTTTATCAGATTGGAAAACGGTGTTTTGGGCAGGAAGTTATCCGAGGGCAAAGTAGTAGAAGTTGAGAGTGGATAATTATTGGGAACCACATCGTTGTTTCGCAGATTTGGATTTGTAAGCGACGTCCCAATGGGATTGCCAGGGTTGGATTGCGAATTCGGGTAGATTTCCGTGTTATTGAGTGACCCGTAGGTACCATTATTGAGGTTGTTCGCGGCATTCCCAAGTGGACTCCCACCACTTCCCGCCGCAGTCAATACACTTGGAGAGCGGTCGATTGCGACCGTTCTGTTTACCAAGTCATTTAGGTGCGGTTGATTTCCTTGCGGGCGGCTCTCACTAAACATTTGTGGGTTTGGTAGGTTTTTCTCAACGGGGCTGTTTCCAACGCGGACAATGACTTTGTCGATTCGCATGTTGCGAATTTCATCAGGTACGCTAGCCGTCAGTTCTTGTCCCATCGTTCCTTTTGCAAATGCCCCAATCGCCTCGGGAGCAATTTGAATGATCATGTAGAACTTGCCATCTTGAGGGTCGGTTCCGTATCCAGTAGTGCACCGAGCACTCGCTGGATCGGTTGGCAAGATGGGAGGATTCCCTGGGAATGCTGAGGGCAATGCCGCTGGTAAACCTCGATTTGGCGCCGGCAAAACATCGGCGCTCGGATTCTGCGGCAGCATCGAAATGAGCAATAGGAATAATAGTCCGTTCATTCTACAGCCTCTTTGGCGACGCTCCCGAGGGGGGTATTCACATCCGTTTCAAACGCTTGCTCTGATAGCAATGACTTGGCAATGATAGAGGAACTGGTCGAACGGCGTAAATAGAAATCAGACGGCCAAATGGGGTAAAATCGGTATGCTCTGGTGATCTGGGGGGTTGGCGCTTTGGAAGCGCACAAAAAAACCTCACTTTTTCTCAGTCGTCCAGACAATTCAGAGAATTTCAAGTTGGACGGAACTTCTTGAGCTAATCTAGCTCTAAAAATGCACATTTACGGAAATACTGTTAGGGACGGCAAATTCACGCGAAGACAGGGCTGAATAGGTAATTTAGGCTGTCTGGGCAAGAAGTGGATTGAAAACCGATCGATTGCCAAGTAACCTCACAGTACGGGAGTTTGCAAGGATCATATTGTCCTTCGAATTTTCTTTCCAAGCTTTACTTTTCTTGATCTTTACGGTGGAAGAATCGATGTCCGTTTCGCCAATACGCCAGGGCCGCAAATCTACAACGCGAAATCGCAGCGAAAAGTCTGCCAAACAGGGATGGGTGAAGCGATTGCTTCGTCTCGAGTCGCTGGAACAGCGGCATTTGATGGCGGGTGACATCATGCCGTTTCACAATTCGTTGGTGGCAACGGACGTGAACGGAGACTTCAACATTTCTCCGCTGGACGCGTTGGTTATCATCAATCGAATCAATTCCCAAGGCTCTGGGTCCCTTGCGGGCCAAGTGCCGGGTGACACGCGGTCCTTTGTCGATGTCGATAACGATAACAGTTTATCCCCCTTGGATGCACTAGTCGTGATCAATGCGATCAACAACGGCGAAGGGGAGCCGGATCCCTTGGTCAGAGTTCGATATAAGTTTTTCTCAGTAAATGCGGATGGGTCCGCTGGAACCGAACTTCCCGATCCCAACCCGAACGACGCGATTCCGGAAGCGACCATTGGAACGAACGAAAGGGTCATCCTCAGGACGCAAATGGTCGATCTGCGATCGCCAGCGCAGGGTGTATTTAGTGCTTATCACGAAATTTCTTACGCGAATGCCGATGGATCGCCAGCGGAGAAACTGCAATACCAGTGGGGCGAGTACAACCAGATCGATATCGGCTCAGGTGTTTTTGGAGGAACTTTTCGAGTTCAGTATGGAGCAGAATTGACAGGGCCAATTAGTCCCGGAATTTTTACAGATCCAGATACTGGTTTTAAGAGTTACGATCCAGACTTAACCGCCGTCAATATTTCGAACGCGATCCAAGCACTTCCTTCGGTGGGTAGCGGCAACGCAAGAGTAGAAAAATTGGATCAGCGAACAACTTCTCGTTTCGGTGTAAATTTTGTTGGCGCTTTGGCTCACACGGATGTCCCAAATAGTCTTACCGCGGGTGCAAACAATTTGGTCGACCGTGCCGGTGCTGCTGTAACGCTCGTGATCGGTCAAAACACGGCCGACCCAAGCATAGGGCTGGTGGCCTCCGTTGGGCGCAATCATGCTGGCTTAAACAATAATGATGGGACCGTTCAGTACATCAACGGTGTGGATGGCCGATTGAAGGCACCGGTGGCGAACTCGCCAAAACAAACCCTTACTTTGGTAGGCGGATTCGCAGACAAAAGCGTGTTGACTCTCCCGGAAGCGCGCAGTTTCAGGAATGTGGTGGATGTTCTTTTCAAGGGAGCTGCAGCTGGGACAATTAATTTTACTGGAGATACGTCTCCTATCCCTGAGGCAGGATCATCCGGAAATAACCTCGGTATTGCTGTTTTTGGCGGATTGGCTCAGTACCTGACATCGTCGATGGTTGTGCTCCCGACCGGCGTCCTCAATATTGCCGATAGGCTCACGGCGATCACGGATTCTAAGAATGTTGACGAGGATTCGGGTCAGACATCGATCAACGTCATTCAGAATGACATCGATCGATTTGGGACGTCTCGCGGGGTCGTGGCTGTAACTCAACCAACCGTTGGAGGGACTGTTACCTTCGTGAATGGTAGTTCGAACATTACGTTCACGCCAACTGCCGATTACAACGGTCCAGTCGTCTTTACTTACACGGTTCGCAACAATGCCACGCCGACGCCAGATACCGCGGTTGGGACGGTTTCGATTACGGTAAACGCTGTCAACGATGCTCCAATCGTGATCGGCACTCAATTCACCGTTGCTGAAGATCCGGTGAGCCCACTCGTGATCACGCCTGCTCAAATCTTTAGTCCTGGTCCTGCGAACGAAAGTGGCCAGACCGTTACCCTAGGCAGTCTGGGCTCGACGGCGAACGGAACCCTTGCCCTTGTCGGGGGAAATATCAACTTCACACCGGCGGCCAACTTCTTTGGAAATGCGGTGTTTTCGGTGACTGGGACAGATAGCCTAGGTGCTTCGAAAGTCGCCACCATCACGGTAAATGTAACACCAGTCAACGATGCTCCTGTGCCATTCAATGGGACGCTGAGTGTAGCTGAAGATGGATCATTGATCTTAATCGGCACGGGTGCCCCCACGGATTTGATTGCAAACTCGAATCCAGGGCCAAATGAATCGTCGACACAAACGGTTCGATTGATTTCAATTCAGAGTCCAACGCCGCAAAACGGGACCATTACTACGGTAGGCGGTATCACCACGTATCGGCCGTCCGCTAATTTCTTTGGAACGGATACGTTTACTTACACGATTTCAGACAATGCTACACCGACCGAAGCGACAGCTGTTGGAACCGTCACGATTAATGTCAACTCAGTAAATGACGCTCCAGTGGCGGTCAACGACACCGGCGAATCTGCCCGGTTTGTAGTTCTTGGAATTGCTGCTCCAAACCCGTTGGCGGTGATGAGAAATGATAGTGCTGGTCCGCTTGAACCGAACGACACCATCACAATATTGTCGGTAACCACGCCTACCATTGGTACAGCAACCGTAAATGGAGCGGGTACGGCAGTTTTGTTCACTCCTCCCACCGGTTCCTTTAATACGACCTCTACATTCTCGTACACGATTCGTGACGCAGCTGGATTGACTTCAACAGCCAATGTCGAAGTCTTTATCATTCCACCCGTGTTGCCATTTGCTTTGACCGATACGGCGAGTATCGCAGAAGACTCGGGCGCGTTCACCATTGATGTGATTGCAAACGACTTTGCAAACGATGCAGCAATCAAGAGTCTATTGTCGTTCACCCAACCTGCCGCTGGCACCGGTTCGGTGGCCTTGGATAACCGAGGGACAGGTGCCTTGACGGACGATCGTTTGGTCTACACACCGCCTGCCAACTTCTTTGGCGACGCGATCTTTACCTACACGATGAATGACGACAAGGCGGGAAGCGTCGCTTCCACGGCTACTGTAACGATTACGGTAACGCCTGTTAACGATCCACCCGTGGCCGCAGACCGAACTGTCGCAGCAACTGAAGACATCGTTTTGACAGTGCAAGCGGCCACAATCACGAACGGTCTTAGCAAGGGGCCGGGCGAAGACGCTCAAACCTTGACCATTACCAATGCTGTCAATCAGACCGCTGGTAGTGGTACCGTCGCTGTCCTTAATGGCAACATCGTTTACACACCTGCTAAGGACTTCAACGGAACCGTTTTGGTTCTATACACGGTTACCGACAACGGCGTCAACAACACGACGCCAGCTCCATTGAGTGCAACGGCAACTTTGACGATAAACGTTGCCGCTGTGAATGATCCTCCAGTGGCTGGCGCGGACCCAACGGTAGTTACTGACGAAGATACTTCGGCAACGATTACGATTTCGACGCTACTTGCAAACGATGTTCCAGGACCTGCGGATGAGTCTTCGCAAGTCGTATCGTTTGTTGCGTTGGCAGGTCCGATCAATACTGCAAATGGCGGCACAGTAACTCAGGTTGGTGCGACACTCGTTTACGCACCGGCTGCAAATTACAACGGACCGGATAGCTTTGTCTATGCAATCAGCGATGGGCAGGCGACTGCGAACGTTACACAGACCTTGCAGGTCAGGGAGGTTAACGACGCTCCCACGGCGACAACGTTGACTCGCGAAGTCTATGCGAGTGTTCCAACTGTATTTAACCTCACCGCGGACTTGGCGAGCATGCCCAAGGGACCGGCCAACGAAAGTGGTCAGACCCTGCGAGTGCTGCGAATCGTTCCCGAATCGGTTACAAGCGGTCGGACGGTCGTATTAAACGCCAATGGAACGATCACTTACACCGCTCCGATTGGTTCAACAGGTCGCGATACGTTCAGATACGAAATAATCGACAATGGTACCACCAGAGGAAATTTAGACGCTAAAACCTCTATCGGTACATTCAATGTCGATGTTCTGCCGTTCATTCCTAGCACGGTTCACGGCACTGTTTACATAGACGACAATAATACTGGCGAGTTAGAATCAGGCGAGCTACGAATCGGTGGAGTCGAAGTCAGTTTGACCGTTCCCGCAACCGCGACTTCGCCAAGCCGAACGATGACCAAGCAGACGCACACCGACGGTTCCTACACGTTTGATTTGCTTCCTCCTGGTGTTTACACGGTAACTTATGTCGTTCCGGTTCTTGCGATCGACTCATCCGGTGCTAACACTTTCACACGAACGATTGTTGCTCCGGGCGGTGTCGACGCGGTATACGACTTCAGCATTCTAGGTGTAAGCCCGCGTTATGCGAATTTGCTCGAAAACCTAGCGTCGAATTACTATGCGGCTAACGGTTCGATGAGGACCTCTGGGATCTATGCAGCTGTCGGGGCTAATGGACGTTCCGAGTGGACCATTACGCGAGACGGCTTTGAAGGGGACACGTTCCAAGAAGTTGTTCTCGCCGATGATGGACAACGGGCATATGTAACCGCGGTACGGGGTGCGACGCACTCGGTTTTCACGGCGACATTGACTAGGCAACAGTTTGTCGCCGTTGCAGATCCATCGGGGGCTAAGCTCATACGAATCCTAGCTCGAAGCTCAGACCTTAGCTGGCAAGCGGTTTCCTTGGCCGCTCCACCGGTGGAAATCAACGCTAGAGCAAGGGCTTACCTCGATTCGGTGGACGAGCTATTTATTCAAGAAAACTGGACCCAAGGACTCGTTTAGCTTTCTGTTAAACGCTGGTCGGCAAATTAGAAAGACGCAAACACCCGAATCCGTTCGGGTGTTTTTTTTGCATAACATAGTACGCCAAAACAAGGTTGATGGGGAACAAGTCCCCGATCAACCTCTGATCCGCAAGAGCCCCGTGGGCGACTTCTCCAAAAAAGCGTATACTCCGAGCCATTGGAACACCGTATTATTACTGCGGCTGCCAAAATTAACCCTCCTTCCAAACGAGAGAGTTTTACAAATGGCTTTGGGAAAGACCTTTGATAGCGTTGTGAGCACCGTTGGAAACACACCGATGATTCGAATCAATCGTTTGGTGCCACCCGAACACGCGACTGTCTTTGCTAAATGCGAATTCTTTAATCCGCTTCATAGCGTAAAAGACCGAATCGGGATGGCCATGGTCGAGGACGCCGAGCAAAGCGGTAGGCTGACCAAGGATACGCATATTATCGAGCCGACCAGTGGCAATACGGGGATCGCGTTGGCGTTCGTGTGTGCAGCCAAGGGATATCGACTGACGCTAACCATGCCGGAATCGATGTCCATTGAGCGCAGGGCTTTGCTGAGAGCTTTGGGGGCCAGCCTGGTACTTACCCCAGCGGCAGACGGAATGCGAGGCGCGATTGCAAAAGCCTCTGAGTTGGTGGCCAACGATCCAAACGGCTGGATGCCACAACAGTTCGAGAACCCAGCCAATCCGGCAATCCACGAACGCACAACCGGTCCTGAAATATGGACTGACACGGCGGGGCAGATCGACGCGATCGTGGCAGGTGTCGGAACCGGTGGCACGATCACGGGTGTGGCTCGTTACATCAAAAAACTAAATCCCAATTTCAAGGCGATTGCGGTCGAGCCAAAGCAATCACCCGTGATTAGTGGCGGCCAACCTGGCAAGCATAGAATCCAGGGCATTGGAGCCGGCTTTGTCCCAAAAAACTTGGACAAATCGATCGTCGACGATGTGATCCAGGTCGACGACGAAGTAGCCTTTGAATGGGGCCGAAAACTTGCTAAACACGAGGGGATTCTGGGCGGTATAAGCAGTGGCGCCAATATGTGGGCTGCGGCGCAGGTTGCGGCGCGTCCCGAATTCAAGGGCAAACGCATTGTCACCATCATGTGCAGCCTTGGGGAACGTTATCTTTCCACACCGTTATTCGGTGACTTAGGAACCTAACCACCGGGCGTTTGAGAACAATATTATGCGTAATCAGCGACCGTTTCCACGACGTCAGTTTTTGTCAGGTTGTGCTAGCATTGCTGCCTTGTCCAGCGGCCTTTCGATGGTCAAGGCGTTCTCGACCGGTTTCGCTAAGGATGGAATTCGTGATTCGAGAGATCCCAATTGGGATCGATCGACACGCGAGGGGCTCGCATTTCTTGCTCGTACGCAATCGAGCATAGGAAATTGGACGACACCGCCTTATCCCGTGGCTATTGGAGCTTTAGCTGGATTGGCGTTGCTATGCAGCGGCTCGACAATCACTCAGGGAACGTATGCCACGCAGATCAAGCGTACCACCGATTTCTTGATCAGTCGCAGCCGGAAGAATGGATTGATCGGTGAGATCGACGATCAACGTTACACCTATGGCCATGGTTTTTCCATGCTTTTTCTATCGCAAGTTCTTGGAGAAGAAGGATTGCAAGACCGCCGCGACGATCTGATGGATGTCTTAAACAAGGCGGTGTCGTTTTGCGGAAAAGCGCAGACCGCAGCCGGAGGCTGGGGCTATCTTAGCGCTAAAGACGGAAGCGACTACGACGAAGGCTCGACGACGATTACCCAGGTCCAAGGTCTACGAGGCTGTCGGAACGCTGGCATCGCCGTCCCCACCGAGATCATTGAATCGGCGAAACGATACATCTACAAATGTCAAAACGAAGATGGGGGCATTAGCTATTCGAGTCAGCAAATGGGGGCCTCGCGCCCTGCTATCACCGCGGCCAGTCTTGCAGCTCTCTACAACGCAGGCGACTACGAGAGCAAGAAGGTGCCAGAGATGTTGGCCTATAGTCGAAAGAACCTTTACAGCATTGGGCCAGGTGATGACTCTTTTGGTCACTGGCATTACACCTACCTCTACTACAGCCAAGTCGTTTATCGGCAAGGGGACGAGGAATGGTTACCCTTCCGAGACAGACTTTATACTCGCATAGCGAACGAGCAAACCGCTGACGGTTCCTGGGAAGGCTCCATCAACAAAATCTATACCACCGCTTGCAACTTGATCATGATGCAGCTGGATCTTGGGTATCTACCCATTTTCCAAAGATGAGCGATCCATCTCGTGTGGCACGTCCCTGAGGATGCGAAGGGCGTGGCTTAGCCTCAATTGTCGCCTTTTGCTCCGCAAAAGTGTGTTAGCGAAGTGCACTTTCGCGGAGCGAAAGGCCACAATAATAATTTCACAGCCTAGGAGCGAAAGGCGACAACAATATCTCCAACATGGATCTCGACGAATGAACTCCGGACCGAAGCCCTTGGCTAAGAATCATCTACTCAATGACGATGCATTCCAACTTTGCAGGACAACACTGGACAATGCAGATGCGTGGCGAGTCGAGTCACATCGGTTAGAAAACGGCGGCCTCGTGTTGGATTTTGGAGTTAGAATTCCAGGCGGACTCATGGCCGGTCAGATGTTAGCCAGGATCTGCATGTCGGGACGGGCAGAAATTACGATTCAGCCAGCCAGCTATGCGATTGGCCCTTGGTCGCTGATTCAAGTCACCACCGATCAACCCGTCCATGCATGTATGGCTTCTCAGTATGCAGGCTGGCCGGTGAAACAGGACAAGTTCTTTGCGATGGGTTCCGGTCCGATGCGTGCCAAACGGGGGAAAGAACATGTGCTGCAAAGTCTGGGTGTATCCGACTCGAGTCGTTATGCCGTCGGAGTTCTCGAGTGCGATTCTCTCCCGGAGGAGTCTATCATTGAAATGATCGCGATGGAATGTAGCGTTCCAACGGAAAACACTGTTATCTGCGTTGCGCCGACTCGATCCATGGCGGGAACGATCCAAGTGGTCGCTCGCAGCGTGGAAACGTCGATGCACAAGCTTTTCGAACTGGGCTTTGATTTGGGTTGCGTCGTTTCTGGGTTCGGGACGGCTCCGCTGCCCCCTCCGGCGTTGGATTTTGTGCAAGGGATTGGACGCACGAACGATGCGATTCTCTATGGTGGCCATGTTACTCTCTGGGTCAATGCCGACGACGCTCAAATCCGCGAGATCGGTCCCAAGGTTCCCAGTCTTGCATCGCGAGATTATGGAATCCCGTTTGCCCAAACCTTCAAAAAGTACGAATACGATTTCTACAAAGTCGATCCCGGCCTTTTCAGTCCGGCCATGATTACGATCGTCAACCTTAAGTCGGGCCGATCGTTTCGATACGGCTCGCTCCGGCCAGACATTCTATCGCAATCGTTTGGAGAATCGTATTTTGAGTTGGCGGAATCCACTGAAGCATCATGATCGACGGCATCGCCCCTCCTTGGAATGGACCATTGCGTATCGGCGTTTTAGGCTCGCCAACGGGCTGGTACATGAAGGACTTGCAACGGGCTGCAGAGGACATGCCTGTTCCGCGAAAGACCGCGGTTGAATCGTTGTCTTTTAGCAAACTCAGTGTTTGGTCCGAAGGAAAGCGATTACCCAGTGCCAGGACTTGGACGCAGGCCGCCGAAAGCGCCTCGATTTCCAAATCCATTTCATTGTCCGATTGCGATTCCGTATTAGTTCGATCGATGCCGCTCGGCTCGGTGGAACAGATCGTGTTTCGCATGAATGCGTTGCATGCCGCGCAGGCATCCGGTGTGCATGTGCTCAATCCACCTCGATGTCTTGAAATAGCGATCGATAAATGGCTTACTTTGGACATCGCGCAACGTTCGGGGCTGCTGACACCACGGACAGTTTGCTGCCAGACCCGCGATGACGCCTTGCAGGCGTGGGAGGGCCTTGGTGGCGACTGCATCGTGAAGCCCATCTTTGGCGGCGAGGGACGCGGTATCGTGCGAGTAACAGATAGGGACATGGCGTGGCGTGTATTCAGTACTCTCGAACAACTGCAATCGGTCATCTACGTTCAGGAGTTTCTCGAGAGCGAGGGTTACGATTTGCGGTTGCTAGTCGTAGGCGAAGAGTTGTTTTGTGTTCGACGCGAGAATTGCGGCGATTGGCGATCCAACATCGCGCGGGGTGGTCAGGCGATTCCGCATGAACCCACGTTAGAGCAGATTTCCATTGCCTTCCGAGCCAGCAAGGCGATTGGCGGATGGATGATCGGAGTGGACGTGTTGCCGACCAAGGATGGTCGCAACGTATTGCTAGAACTGAATGCCGTTCCAGGTTGGCGCGCGACAGCCGGGGCGTTGCATGTAGACATGGCGCAATTGATACTGCATCGGTTACATGAACTGCGGTTTAAGTAGGACACCAAAACCAGGTTGAGGAGAGACAAGCTCCCAATCAACCTGAGGAATTCGTCCGGGTTACCTGATGGAAAGCTCAGCATCGATGGTTTCAGGCTTCATCCGGCAGTTCAATACCGCAATCACGTCGATCCGATTATCGAGGAGCTCGTAGCAGATGATGAAAGGGAATTTCTCGGAAAGGATTCGGTAGTAGTCGCCGCGTTTGGAATGAATTCCAGCAAGCCTCTTAAGTCGCTCAAGATCCTGAAAGATGCATATTAGAAAATGATCTCCCAATCCTTGAGATTGTCGATCGTAGAACCGGGAGGCATCGTAAATGTCCTGTCTTGCCTCAGGTCGTATTCTTACTTGCATTGCGCCTTCCTTGGATCTCCTCAAGCGATTCCTGCAACCCTAGCGATTCCCCGGGGGCGGGACTTTGCAAGCGCTTTCGTACAACCTCATCGTGCCACTCAGGAGATTCAATAGCGTTCTCGGAATATGAGAGTTCGCGCCATATCAACTCCATAGCAAGTAGCTTTTCGGAGCGAGTAAGGCTTTCAATAAATGTTTCAACAGTCATGGGTAACACCCTCCTTGACGCTCAAGTGTACCTCACGGACGCGAAGTATTCAACGCGGAGGCGAAGCAATGACGAATATGCAAGAACGCTTGAAATGGGTGGTCGTGGACCAGGTCGCCAACCGATCCGATGTCCATTTGGGTGAAGTTGCCCATGTGACTACTCCTCTCTACAAGCCGAACGCACAAGTTGATCGAGGTCCGGCCAATGAACCTTCCATCATCAGCGCCATCGACCGGACCTTCGATCGAACGATTTGTTCGTCCACTATGCCGTTATCTCCAGGCGTTGTGCAAGGCATCTGGAACTCCGGCCCAAGTTTCGAGTAGAATAGAGGCGAGATCAGATTTCGTCATTGAGAGGGATTTTTCATGAATGTGCATTTAGCCCCAGACCTGCAAGCCGAAGTTGAGAAACTCGTGGTCTCAGGCCATTAAAAAAAGCAGAAGACGCAGTCGCTCATGGCATTCGTTTGCTTTTGACAGCGGAAGGAGCATACGAGAAAGTACAAGTGGGTATTGATCAGGCAAATAGGGGTCTTACAATGCAGCTCGCGTGCAGCTTGGTAGGACACCAAAACAAGGTTGAGGGGAGACAAGCTCCCACTCAACCGTACCGATAGTTGGATGAGATAGTCATATTAGCCCTTCAATATCAAGAATCTCGCCCAATTCCGACCATTCCATCCATTCCATCTTGGCAAAGACAAAGTCCTTAGTACGCATATCGTCGGTCTGGTCGCGTGTCGCGGACGCCCAAGAGGTATTACGTTCCGACATTCGACTTGGCAAATCGAATGGCAACGAACGGGTTCTACCTAATTGAAAATATTCTACACTCGGATTAAGTGCATTCTCTACTTTTTCGAGTGAACGCGGTACCAGCCAGAATGATGCGGAAGTATGACTGGCTAGAGGCGTGGATGCCGATTGCTCTCCCTCGCCCGTGGGTCGATTGGCGCCACCACGAGTATTTAAATAGTTGATGATTGTCAGCGTGTCCAGTGGACTGAGGGAACCGTCTGCATTCACATCGTAAAACGGAGCCTTGTTGTTCCCAGGCGCAATCCTTCTCGTTCCTTCCGCGTTCAACGAATTAACGGTCAACAACACATCCAACGGGCTGACGAAAGTGTCTCGATCCACATCGAGAGGATTGAAAGGATTCTGATTGTAAACTCCCATCAAAACGCTGGCGGGTGCCGAGGCTGCGTGCTTGGCATCAATGACTCGGTACTGAACAATCACAGATGAATCAAAGGCCGAACCTGGAACAAATCGAAGCATGTTATTGATCACGTCGACTTGTCCGATCGCTGGGTCGACCGACGAAAGGATCTCGATGGTTGATAGGTTGATCAGACCATCTGGATCGTTATCATTGTCAAGCACTTCGACTAGTGTCGCACCAGCTCTTCCGACATAGGCTTCGTCATCGCGTGCGATGGGTCGCCCGTTGATATCCATTGAAACCAATGCCCAGTTGGAGAATAGCCCGTTGCTATCGGCCGCTCGATAAGAAAAAGAGTCGAGTCCATAATAGGCAGGGTCGGGAGTCCAAACCACCGTCCCATTGCTCGCTAGGGTGATAGATGCGTGCGATGGGCCATCGCGAAACTGCAGAGAATTGAGGTTGAATGCGGATCCGAAAACGCGATCGTTATGGAGCACATCAAGATTCGATTGGTCACCCTGGACTAAGGAGAACGAATCCGCAATCGCAACCGGAGGCACAGCTAATGCGGTCAAAGTTGCGGTAGATTCGGACACTAGCATACCGTCGGTGAGCGAGCGGATTTGAATGCTGACAGTGCCCTGTCCTGCGTTCGCCAAGGCGGCATTCAAGAAAATTGCTCCAGAGGCTAGCCCGGGCAAGCGGAAGGTCGGGATCGTTTGCGTCGGCTTGCCATCCAATCCGATGAGACTTGCTGTGATAGCGCCGTCGGTAGCGCTGATGGTTGCCGTATAGGCATCCTCGGTATTACCGATGTTATCCACGAAGAGTAGGAAGTTAGTCGTGCCAGGCATGGGAAGCACCTTTGCTGCCGGGTCGAAGCGGGAGGCAAGTCCCTTTGTCCCCCGAATGTCCAGTTCGGCGCTGTCGCTGTCGGCGATTGTTGGAATGCTCTGCGATCGGGCCAACACCGTGAAGTTAAACGTCCCCGGAACCACGAAGTCCACGGCTGCGGTCGTGACGGTTACGACTTGCGATTGATTGGGGGCCAGCGTTAACTGGCTCGAACTGAGCGTGGCTGTGACGCCGGCCGGTCCAGCGGTTTTAAGGTCGAAAGTATCTGCCACGGTTCCCGTGTTGGTGACTGTTATCTGGAACGTATCACCGGGAATCCCTGAGGTAGAGTTCAGCCTAACACTCACTCCATTGGCAACGATATTTACTTCACCGGTAGCGTAGTTCGTCGCGCTAGAGTTTGTCGAAGTCGCAATGACTTTTAACGGATATTGACCGGGAGCAGTTCCGACTGCCGGCGTGAGCACCAGCGTGATCTCCCGAAAATTGCTCCTTCCTGGTGGGATTGTCACAAGAGTCGATTCGAACGTTCCTGTAACGCTGGAGGGTAAAACATTTGAGAGAGCAAAGGTCTCAGTTTCACTTCCAGTATTCGTCAGCCGGACCACATAGATTGCGTCGGTGCCTTGACCGACCAGGGTCGTCGAGGGTGTGATGGACGCAACCACACCATGAGCGGCACTGTCTGGCAATATTGGCGTGCCGGCGAGCGTCAGAGTCCCCTGAGCCGTGCCCTGGGCTGAACCGTTTGCGGATGCAAAAATCACGAAATCGGATTTGCCGTTCGGGCTAGTAGCTGGGGCCGTTAATCTCAGCGTCACGGTGTTAGTGCTGTTCGCATCGACGAAAACGTTGCGAGGCAAGTCGACCCACGATGTCGGGACGCCCGATGTCGAAAGATTGAAACTCAGAAAGCGGTTCGTCGGATTGGTCAAAGTGACTGTGTACGTGGCTGGCGCGCCAGGAGCGACGGTTTGAGACGCTGGACTGATGGCAACGGCATTCTGGCCAAGGACGGAAGTGGCAGGGAGTGCAAACGCCCCCGGCGTGCCAGCGTGAACGAACGAAACGTCGGTCCCGGTCGTAACATCCCGCGATTCACCGGGAACGAGACCAGCAATGTCGGTTTGCCAGGTAAGCGCGGACGAAGTCGTACCGAAAGCGAACGGTCGATTCCAGACGAGAGTGTCAGATCCCGCGCTAGGAATGATTCGATCGGGCGGAATGTTGAACGAGTTCGCACGGACGCGGTTCACCTTTGGAAACGTGTTTGAGTTCGGCACGTGAACAGTCACCGTGGAGGTCGTACCTTCGATGTTGCCGACGTTGTAAATGAGCAGACCGGATTGGCTCGTTGTATAGAGTTTGCCACTGACGATAGCCATTTCATTGACGAGCGACGGCACGTCAATCGAAGCGACCGTAATGCTATCGCCAGTGGTGTTGGCGAGCAGCAAGACCGGCTTGCCGTCCACGAATCCACGACTGATGGCGAATCGACCGTTACCAAGCGCGAGGGTGGAAAGTTTGGCCCCGCCGTCGGCGGTATCGACTGGGCGATTCAAGCTCTCGGTTACGAGCGTTGTACCCAAAATGAACGGGTTGCGATGGTCGGTAATGTCGAGCAAGGTCAGCGTCATACGGCCCGTCAATTGGGCATCCGCAACGCCGAGAAAGGGCGATTTCCAGCCGCCAGTGCTCCCGACAACCAGAGCCCGATTGCCTTCTACAGCGATTTCCAAAACCTGCACTGTGCCGGGGATTGTCACTTGGCGTATTTGAGAAAGGTTGGCCGGATCTGAATAGTCGATGACGCGAACAACGCCATTGCCTTGCTGAGTGCTGGAAAACCCGCCGGTCGAAGTGGTGCTTGCTACATAGAGTGTGCTCGCATCAACCACTTCCCCGCCGTTCTGATTAAAGTTGTCGGCTCCATTTCCGAATAGTTCATCGGTCAAGGTGCTGGCAGCGGGGTTGGTCAGATCGAGCGATAGTACGTCGCCGGATTGCGAGATGACGTTCCCGGCAATGAACAAGATGCCGTTGGTGGTGGCGAGTGCTCGATTGCCCACGATGAAGAGGTCCGAAATGAACGCTTCCGCAATGCTCGATTGACCGAGCAACACTGGGGCCGTCGGATTTGCAACGGAGTACGTTAGTAGTGTAAACGCATCCGCATTGAGAAATCCTCGCGTTGCCAGGATGATCCGATCGCCGGAGAGGGCCCTCACGACGGTGAAGCCACCCTGCACGATCAGCCCCTGACCGAACGTGCCAACAATTTGGGGAGCAGACGGATTGGCAACATTGACGATGTCGATGCCGTTGGTTCCGGCCACGTAGGCGATGTCGCCGCGGACCTGAATCGTGGTCGCCGTCGGTATGGTTTGCACTTGACCGAGGAGCGTCAGAGGATTGGAAAAGACCGAATGAGATTCGAGTCGCAACGTGTTGGTAACGGTGCTGTCGATCGATAGCAGCGAGTCCGGCGAGACCGTGAGCGTAGCGGAAACAGGTGTGCCGACGAGCAACGACGCTTGTCCCGAGCCACCTGGGATAGGCGTCCCTGAGGTATCCGTGACCGACACGGTAACTGTGTAGTCCTTGCGAGCGAGTGAGGTAGTGTCGAATCCTGGTAAGGCGACAACCATGAGCGAGGAATGCACGTTGAGAGTGACGGCTTGAGTTGGTGACGCGAAGACGGTCGATCCGTTAGAAACTGTTACGCGATAGGAAACAAGAACCACTTGCTCGCGATTCACGACGTTTAGAATCCGGGCGGAGATCGCCACCAAACCTCCCGGTTCGGTGAAGGCTGGAGATGGCGTTACAGATGCGACCTGAATGAATTCTGCTCGCACAGCAACGGATGCCGACGTCCGCTGAACCAGCGAAGGAGCTTCCTGCGCCGTTGCGATGACGGTAAATCCGGTCGGGAAAATCGAGCTACCGGTGAAAGAAAGACTGAGCGTCACGCCACTCGGACCGCCGTCAAGCCGCTCGCCGGGCTGCAACGTCACGGTAGATTGACTGAATGTTGCAGTTGTACCAAAAGGCAAGAATCCTCCGACAGAAAGATCGAATGTTGTCGCCTGGGTACCTTTGTTTTCGAGCAGGATCGGGAAGCGGGCGGATACGCCAGGCAACGCCGTGACGACGTTGGAAGCTAAGCTGAAGGTAAATCCGTGTTCGACGATTTCGGTTAGCGTTTGGCTCATTGAAGTGAGTTGGCTTGCAAGGAAATCGAGAGCGTTCTGCACTTCCGGAGTCGTCGTGGCGGTAGCGAGCTGATTGCGAGCGACCTTGAGATTGTTGGAATAGAGAGACGCAAGGATCGAATCTGCGTCGATGATTCGGACGACGGCGTCGAGGGCAGCGACGGTCTCGCTGTTGGCGATGAGGTCGGTGGGATTTTGAACGAGGTCGGTAATTGCGATGGACAGTATGTTGAGCCGATCGGCGAGCTCGGATTTTCCGAGAGTTCTCGCGGCGCTTGCGGCCGCGGCAATCGCGTCGGCGCCGGGGACGACGACGCGAATTGAGACGCTTAGGGACTCTGCCATCAACGAGCCTGTTCGCAACTTGTCGAGGGACAAAGAAAGGAAGGCTGTGCTGTTTAGGGCAACCGCCTCTGCAATTGTGACCGAGTAAGGGGATTCGATGATTTGGCCTGGGTTGAGCGTGACCGTTTTCGGCAATCCGGTAATCGTGAAACCGGTGGGCATCGTTCCCGCAGTCAGGGTGACGGTTTCGGTGATGTTGCCGCGGTTGACAAACGTGATCCGATTGGTGGCATTTGAATGTGGAACCACGCTAAGTTCCATACTGTCAGGGATGAAATAGGATGCAGCGACAGAGGGCAAGGCGAAACCGACGGAGACGGTTTGCGTTAGAGCCGGATTCCTTGTGCTGGTAACTTTGACAGTGAAGCCTGCGGGTGTTCCCGGTGCCGGGATGGTCGTACCCGTCGGCCGCACGTAAACGCCTACGATCCCCGTGGTTCCGGCCGGGATGGTGACGCCCACCGTGCTGGTGATGATTTCCCAGCCTGGAGTGACGTTGCTGAATTGCAAGGTATAGTCGTCCTCGAAGGGACCGAGGTTTCGAATGACTGCTCGATATGCGGTGGGTAATTCCGCGGCTCGAAAGGACACGGTCAAGAGCGGATCGTCAGGAACTTCGAGCGACACGCCGGGTGCCGAGGCGACAACGCCTACTTGAATCTCGGCTCGCGCAACTCGGGACGATTCGGAGTTCGATCGAGCGACAAGGCGAACTGTACCGCTACCCGACTGGGTTCCAGGCGTGGGGGTTACGGTCACGGACGTATCGGACAGCGATACAGCCCAACCCTCGGGGGCGATGGCGGTGAGCTTGTAATCCCCAGCGAGATCGGTGGCGACCTCGAAGGCAATCACGATGGGCGTGTTCTGATCGGTCGTGGTCGACGATGTTGTTGGTATTACCGTCAATGTCTGGCCAAGCGTTGCTGAAAGTCTGAGCGTGTGGGCGCCACGGTTGGAGGTAGGCGGCAAAACGGCTGCGAAGTATTGTCCCTCTGCCGGTGGGTCTATGGCACCTGCAATTGCGCCAGTTGCTGAGCCAACACTAAATCCGGCGGAGAATGCCGGGAATAGGGGTTGCCCTGTGAGTTTCGAAAGAACATTGGCTACCGCTTTGAAATTCGCTGCAAACCCGGCGAGTGTCGTGACCCCACCGATTAGAGCCTGGGGCAGATTATCAAGTTTCGCAATGGCAGCGCCAAACTCCAACCCAATGAAAAAACCGGCAGCGAAGGCGATCGCGTTGTCGTAGGTAATACTTGCCAATACTTGATTTGCAAACTCGATCAATGCCGAGTGTTCGCCCGTATCGAGCACGTCGATGGTTGCCCCGGACTGGGGATCGATTTCGTACCAGCCAAGCCTGGCTTCGCCATTGAGTAAGACGGATGAGGCCGGTGAGAAGACGAGCTTTCCTGATGCAAGTGCATTGTCAATTCGCGACAAGACATCCGATGGGGCGGCAATGTAACTCGACAGGGTCGAGCGATCCTGTGGCAGTAGAACGATCGTCGGAATGTTCTGAGCCTTGGCGGCTTCGAAGATAGATGAAATGGATAGAATATCGCCGGGTGAGTTGACATTTCTCACAGACTCCACGGCCGCCCGTTCCGCCTTACCGGCTACCAAGCCGTAGTAGAACCGAAAACCGAATTCCTGCGCCACCGATTGGCCCGGGGCGGCAATGACCCGAACGAATTCGCGAAGGAGATCCATCTGAACGCGGTTCGAACCCGGTGTCGACGCCGTTCCCGGAACTTGTGTCAATTTCGCGAGAACGATCCGGGCTCGATCCCAATAAGCCTTCACCATCGAGAGATCGGCAATGCGCTCCGGCATGACATCCATTGCCCGCAGGTAGCGATAGCCCATTAATCGCGAAACATTGTAACCAAGTGAACTCAACTCGGCCAGTTCGGCTGGCGACAATGAGCCCCCAGCAGTAAGGACAGGCTCCAAGCGGGCTTGCTGGTTACGAATCGTTTGTTCGAGCGCCATGGAATCACGCTTCGGCGATTCATTGGCTGTGGCAAACACAGTTACGACATCGAAATTCGTTAGCGCCGCCTTCCCATTCGCATCGACACTAAACGATGCCGTCGTGCTTGACTGCCGCGCGGCGAATCCGATGCGATCGACAAGCCTGCTCTCCTGATGTTCCGTAACGCCGCCCGGGCTGACCAGGTCCATGTTCAACGTCAGCCCAGTGAGGATGGTGCTTCCAAGCGGGAAGTTCGTCAGGAACTCTTGAAACGGCGTGCCGGTGTAGATTTGGTCGCCGGTGCCAGCGGGGTCGGCCGTGTCGCCGAGTACGAAGTACGGCGTGTAGGTCAACGAGCGTGCGCTGAAAACAGTTAGCGTCTTGGTGAAATCGGATACGTAATGTGCTACCGACAGCGGTTTGCCGACCAGATCGACCGCGTTCCAGGTCCTGTCGAGTACGGTCGACGTGGTGAGACCCGTTCCACCGTTAAATGCTGCCGTCACCTGGCTGTACGTCTCTGCCTCGAGCGAGATTCTCACCTTGTGTCGCAGGGCGTCGGCGACTTCATTAAACGTGTCGCTGGTTGTGGTGAACGCGATGCCAATTGCGCCGCCGGGCAGGCCCGAAGTGTCGGCGTTCTGGAAGCCCGCCCCAACGTCGATCTGAAGCCAATAGTGGTCACGCGTCTCGGCAAGCAACATCGGATCGTGAGCAGGATCCGCGACATCAGTGCCAGGTGACAGGTAGCCGACGAGCTGTGTCGGCTCAGGGAACATACTGAGGATCAGCGACTGGGCGTTTGCATCGGAAAGCGTACCGTGGGCATAACGCGCGGGAATACCCGAGGCGCGGAACAAGGCCACGCCGAGACTCGCTTCATCGAGTGAGTTGCCTGCATCGGACCAAAGTGCGCCGCGAGCTCCGCGCAAGGAGCCAACGTAAGATTCGTAGCCCACTTCGTCACGCAGATACGCGAAGATACTCGCGGGATCGTAATTCAGCTCAGCCGCCTTTTCCTGGATGACCGGATCTGTGGCGTTCGCGTCGGGCGTCGAAGATAGCTGTTCTACGATGATCGGAGAGCTTCTCAACATAGCCGGCGGCGCATCGTCGGTGATATTCGTTGCGTCGACAATACCGAAAACGTGAGCCCCTTCGTCGAGCTGCAAAAGACCACCAGCAGCCAGTGAAACGGTAATCTCGACACTGGCCCGACCATACGCTGGAATCGTTCCAAGACTCCATGTCAAATCCTGCCCATTTTGAGTGGGAGACTGTGAGCCTTCGACGAAGGTCACGCCAGGCTTGAGCGTATCGGCTAAACGCACGGCGTCGATCGGAATTTCCCGTTGGTTATAGACGGAATAGGTGAGCTTCAGTTGATTGTTCTGCACATCGTTCGAGCTGTAAGCCGAAAGCGTCCTCCCAACCAAGATCTCAGCCGGCAAATCGATTGCCAATAACAGCCGAGGCTCTAGCTGCTCGAGGCTAGGTTGCAGATAACGGAGACTGCGACGGTACTCACGCTTAAGTGCTTGGTGGCGTGATCGCCGGCGGACAACAGACAATAACGCTTGCATACGGCCGGAAGGACTAACTGACATACCTGACTCCCGCGAATTGAAACATCGGCAAGATCACTCATTCCGCCCTAAATTCTTTTGTTCCTGTAGACTCTCATTAACAGGTATCCAAAATATCCTTCGACCTTTCATTAAATCCGAAGAATGCGGACACTTCTTGAGGATCGCCACCAAAATCCGTAAGCCTACACCAAATCCCGCAGGCTTGTTCTGCGGATCGTTCGGCTTTTCACTAAACAAAGTAAGCTCCCTCTCCGTCGCTGGGCAGCCCACTGATTTCTTCAGCTAAGCTCAACAGTTCTATGGATTCCAAGCCAGCCTGCGATCTGTGGTGGCTGACGCTTGTCATGGTTGTACGGCGTTGCAGTGCGAGCGATCAACTTGCCGTTAGCGACTCTCGCAGTGTGATCTAAAAGCTGGGATGAATCCCAGCACTCCAAATGGGTTACGGCACTTAACTGAGCACTTCGTGCACGACTCTGGCGGGCTGAACGCCTGTCAATCGGAAATCCAGTCCCTGCGAGCGAATACTCAAGCGATCGTGGTGAAGTCCCAGTTGATGGAGCAGCGTCGCGTGGATGTCCCTAACGTGAACCGAGTGATCGATAGGGCCAAAGCCAAACTCGTCCGTTTCGCCGAAACTCAATCCGGGCTTAAAGCCTCCGCCTGCAAACCACATCGTAAACGCATCGATGTGGTGATTCCGCCCTGTCGACTCGCGAACTTCACCCATCGGCGTTCGGCCAAATTCACCGCCCCAGATCACGATCGTATCCTCGAGCAAACCGCGACGCTGCAAATCGAGAACCAAGGCTGCGCCGGATTGGTCGATCTCGCGGCTGATCGATGGCAGATGCTCCTCGAGGTTCTCGGTGGGGCCTCCGTGATGATCCCAGTTGGTGTGATACAACTGGACGAATCGCACGCCTCGTTCCACCAACCGTCGTGCCAGCAAACAGTTTCGAGCGAAGCTCGATTCCTTTGGATTTTTGATCCCGTACAGATCCAGCGTCTCTTGGCTCTCGTCACTGGTGTCCATCAGTTCTGGCGCACTGGTTTGCATGCGATACGCCATTTCGTAGGCGTTGATGCGAGTTGATATTTCTTCATCGCCGGTTTCAGCAAGCCGCTTGGCATTCAACTGGCGAACGGCTTCGAGAACTTGCACTTGTTGCTGATCGCTCACCGATTCCGGAGTGGTAAGATTCAGGATCGGCTCTCCTTGATTGCGAAGGGGAACGCCTTGATAGGTCGTTGGCAGCATGCCGCTGCCCCATAGGATCGATCCACCGCGAGGGCCGCGAGGGCCACTTTGAAGGACGACGAATCCGGGCAGGTCTACGCATTCACTCCCCAGTCCGTATGTTAGCCATGACCCCAGGCTTGGTCGTCCGAATTGGCCGGTACCCGTGTTCATAAAGAGCTTGGCCGGTGCATGATTGAACAAGTCTGTCTTGCATGTGCGAATGAAGGTTAACTCGTCTACAATGCGGGCCGTGTACGGCAGCAAATCGCTAACCCATGCACCGCATTGGCCGTGCTTCTGAAAGGTTCTCCTTGTGCCCAGGAGATTGATGCGGTGACTGCTGTCCATGAAAGCAAAGCGCTTGCCTTCCAAGTAGCTTGGCGGGATCGGTTGCCCGTTGAGCTGATTCAGCATAGGCTTATGCTCGAACATGTCTAGTTGAGACGGACCTCCTGCCATGAACATGTAAATGACCCGTTTTGCGCGAGCCGGAAAATGCGTTGGTTTCGGGGCGAGCGGGTTGCTCAAGACTTCGGAATTAGCAGCCGGCACCGAATCTGAAAGGAGATTCGCCATCGCAATCGAACCGACACCCACTCCACACTGGCTGAAGAAGTGACGACGTGTTTGTTGTTGAAGAAAGGTTTCGTTCATGGTATCGAAGTTGAGCAGCGGTTATTCACGGGTGACGGTTTCATCCAAATTAAGCAGCACTCGGGCTGCACTCAAGGTATCGAGACCATTCAGGATCGCGAGTTCATCCGGTCTTGGGTGGCGAGAAACGCATCGACGGAATGCGACGTTCAGCCCCTGGTCCTGAATAATCTTTTCCAATGCATTGGCAAACTCAAAGAAGCCCGAATCATTCATTAGTGTTAAGGCTTGGAGTGGCGTATTGCTGCGAACACGACGTGTACAAGTGCTGAAGCCATCGGGAGCATCGAACACATTAAGCGAGGGAGGTGGTGTCGCGCGATAGATGAATGTGTAGAGTCCTCGCCGGTAACGATCCTCACCTGTGCTAACTTTCCAGTCTCGCTTGACCTGTCCCTGGCCCATCACCCCTTGAGGTATGGGTGGATAGACCGGTGGCCCGCCGATTTTCGACGACAGGAGTCCACAAGCGGCAAGTTCCACATCTCGAACAATCTCCCCTTCGAGTCGCAAGCGACGCTGGCGGGCATGCAAATAGTTGCTTCGATCTTTTTCCCGCAAATCCGCTCGATCTAATGAGGATTGTTGATAGGTCTTTGAGCTGACAATGAGTCGATGCAACTCTTTGAGGCTCCAGCCGCGTTCCACAAACTCGACCGCAAGCCAGTCCAACAACTCGGGATGGCTTGGCGGCGAGCCTTGCAATCCGAAGTCGTTTTCAGTTTCGACCAATCCTCGTCCAAAATAGTGTTGCCAGACACGATTGACGAGGACCCGGGCGGTCAATGGATTGTTCGGTGACACGATCCACCGCGCCAAGTCGAGTCGATTGATCGTACTGGCAGAGTTTTCCAAAGGTGGCAGAATGGCAGGTGTACCGCAGGTGACGTCGTCTGCTGGACGAGTGAAATCTCCTTGGATATACACGTTCGTTTTTCGAGGAACAGGCAGCTCTTTCATCACCATGGTGCTAACTCCCCCTGCAAGCAATTTCTCGATCTCCCTCAGGCGATTTTGAAGCTGTTGAAATTTCTCATCCATGGCACCTGGCCCAGCCGCATAAAGGCTTCGTTTTTGCGCGGCGTTCCGTTTTGGCTTCTCACTGGTGAGGAGTTTTTGAACTTCTTTGGAAAGGGCCTTTGATTGTTCCTCCGTGAGCGATTCCTCCCATGCTCGCAAGGAATCCGCAGCTGCAGCAACGATTTCGCGAAGCGACGATTCCAAATCCTTTTGCTCTGCTATCAAGGCAGGGGCGTTGAGTTTGGGATCGTAGAGCGTCAGGTTGGGTTCTTCCTGATTGTTGAAGAACGCGAAGAACCGATAGTATTCTTTTTGTTCGATTGGATCGAATTTGTGATCATGACACTGGCAACAGCCAATGGTTAGCCCAAGCCACACAGTTCCGGTGGTCGCGACCCGATCGAAAATGCTGTCGATTCGAAACTGCTCCGGATCAATACCCCCTTCCTGATTGATTTGCGTATTGCGGTGAAATCCGGTGGCGACGCGTTGTTCGTCGGTTGCGTTTGGTAGCAGGTCGCCGGCTAACTGTTCAATCGTGAATTGGTCGAATGGTAAATCGCGATTAAGGGCTTCGATAACCCAATCGCGGTACTTCCAAATTTGACGTGGCGCATCAACGGAGTAGCCATTGCTATCCGCGTAGCGCGCTTGATCGAGCCACCATCGGCCCCATCGCTCGCCATAGTTCGGACTTCGCAATAAGTGGTCGATCCACTCGCGACTCGCTATGTCGGCATTTTGCTTAAACGCGACCTCGTACTCATCGACCTCCAAAAGAGTAGGTGGTAGTCCTACGAGATCGAGTTTCATGCGACGCATGAGCGTGACAGGATCGGCTTCCGGGGATGGGGAGAGTCCGACTTTTGCTAGTCTCTCGCGGATGAAGCTATCGATTGGGTTTGTGCGCGAATCGCCGTGAGGAAAATTCATTGGCGGCTGGGGTTTTACAGGAGCGATAAAAGCCCAATGCTTGTCGTAACGAGCACCCTGCTGTACCCAGGACTTTAGGACAGCCTTTTGGGTAACGGTCAGTTTTTTGCCCGACTCCTGAGGCGGCATTATGGCGTCGTCGGCAGCAAGGATCCGTTTTACAAGCTCACTCTCATCGGGATTACCTGGGAGGATTGCAACCTCGCCTGAGTCCAACTTGGCCAGACCGCCTTCCGGCAAATCGAGGCGCAAACCGGCTTCCCGTTTGGCCTTATCGAAGCCGTGGCAGGCAAAACAATTCTCCGCAAGAATCGGACGGACGTCGCGGTTGTATTCCAATTTTTCCGCGCTCTGACTGGGCAAGCCAAGGAACATGGTCGGGAACACGCCAAGCCAATTAACGCAAATCCGGAAAAAAGAACCGGTGGGCAACATGCATAAACTCCGGAAAGGACTGGCTGGCCAATACCGAAGCGTTGCGTTTCGGTGCCACTGTGAGGAGGGTAAAACTCCTCCTATAATAACCGATCCATGGAAAACTGGCGAAAAATGAGACTCTTCTCGTTGATCACCGTCATTTGGAGTGCGGAAATTCATTTCCGCTTTAAAAAATGTACAGGAAATACGACACTTCTCGCCGATCACCACCACATTTTTTGTCTAGGCAGTTGCTAGAGCCTTGTTTTCCTTGCGTTTTAGCCAATTTGCGAACTGTAGGAGAATGTGCCGAATGATCGTCCGCCGTCGACGCCATTTGTATCGGACCTTTTCTAGATACCGTATCACTCGATTGCATCGCTCGACATGATTGTTCGTTCGAACTTTGGTTCGTAGCGCCGTGTCTTTGTCCAGATAATGTAACAGCTTCTCCATGTTGGCTTTGTTCAAGACTTCCAGGGCCTTTCGCAGATGTTCATTTTGAAGATAGGTGCGATTCCGGCGCATCCGACGCCAGATCTTCCATGCTTGCTTCTTGGTTCGTCGAACTTGGAACAAGGCATGTAGATCGTCAACAAATGCTCGTAGAGTCCCAAGCTTCGGCGACAAACTCAGCAGTTCTTCCAGCGTCGGTTTATCTTCGATGCTGATGTTGGATCTTTTGGTCACAATCAGATGACGCCGACGAAACAGTTTGTCTGCTTGCGCTCGTTGTTCCTTGAGCTTGCGCACTCTCGCTTGATGACGTTTACTTGGTCGTCCTTTTCCCTTTTTGATTCGCTTGGGCTTGATGCTTCTACGGACTTCACGAACTGCATCCAAGACATGATCATTAATTTCTGCCATCACATGGAACACGCACAATTGGTGATTCGCTTTCGGCCATACTTCGGCAATTGTCTTTGGATACAAGTTAGAACGATCGGTGATGACGGTATTGGGCAAAAAGCCATGATTTCGCAGGTTTCGAAGGAATCTGAGCATATGTTCTGCATCATTGGACGAGACGATTGCACAAGCGATCGGATTGTCAGCTACGGGATCACTTGCAAGCAAAACGACGCGGTGTCCAAGATGGATCTCATCAACACAAAGCGTACCTAAAAATTCGCTTAGGACCTTAGCTCGAAACTCGCTGCCATCGAACTGTCGAATCGCATAATCCAACGCATCGTAAAGATAACCCGTTGATAGCTCCAGGAAGAAGTCACGCTTCATGGCTTCTTGGATGGTAGCAGTATTGAGCTTGTCGATTAAGATACGATCGATAACGGCCTGCCGAACTTTGTGATCGTATTTGGCCTTTGGATCCATTCCTTCAGGGCAGCTATGAAAAGAAACACAACATTCGCACTTCGCGACGTACTCGCCGTAATGGACATCAAGCCAAAGCGTTTCCTTAAAGGGCCAGCGATCTGACTTTTCGATTGCGAATCCGTTTTCGTCTCGCATAGACTCCGCATTTTGCGCAAGGTATCTTCCTTGGAGCGAATTTAATGTTTATGCTGCGTGTGGGTGTTTCGGCATCCATGCCTGCGTCCTTTCAAGTGAGTCGTTAGAAACCCAATTAGGAAGGCGCAGGCTCTTTCATGTCTAGATCAGTTTGCTATCTTGCCCATTTAGTGGTGGCTTTCGCCGAGAAGTGTCGGAAATACAGCGTGGAATGGATTGAAAAAACTCGCATCCATTCCTTGTGTATCAGCGTACAATCATTAGCTTGTTGGGTTTTCGTGTTCGCTTTCCACAAGTAGAGTCAAAGGTTTGTAATGCTAGAAGTGGATGAATCCCCCTCACAATCGAAGGAATCGGTGCTTGCCCAGGTCGCTAGGCGAGATCCCGAGTCGCTCAATTCCTGCATTGAACGGTACGGCAACCTCATTTGGTCGCTGGCAAGACGTCATTCGCCGAGCCAGGCGGATGCCGAGGATGCGGTTCAGGAAATCTTTCTAGAGCTTTGGCAAAAAGCCGATCGTTTCAATCCAACGATGTCGGCGGAAACCACATTTGTCACCATGATTGCCAGGAGACGCCTCATCGATCGCTATCGCAAACAGTCTAGGTCAATCGAAACCACCAGTGCCGAAAACGACTTCGATGAACAGCCGGACATGTCGGGCTCCGCTTCGGCAGAGTTGATCGACGAGGCGGCCAAGGCGACGCGTTGTCTGGACGGACTAGTTTCCAACCAACGGGATATTTTGCGTAGGTCCATTCACGAGGGGAAGTCGCACTCCCAGATCTCGACTGAATTGCAGATACCGCTCGGTTCGGTGAAATCGTTTGCACGGAGGGGGCTTATCCAGCTAAGACAATGTATGGAAAAATTTCCTGTGGTCAGAACTGGAGTTGCATCGTGAGTGCCGTTGAAACACCCGACTTGCGAATGCAAGAACTCGCCGCTGGCTTTACGTTTGGCGATTTGACTGAAGCGGAATGGAATGAGATAAAATCTTACGACCAAGAGACTTTTCAAGCCATGGTTGAACGATCCGAGGAAGCAGCAGCCCGAACTTTTTTGACATTTCAAGGCACCGTCCCAAGCGAACCGATGCCAGCCGAGCTTTCGTCCCGACTCAAACGCATGGCGAGCGGCTACTTCGCTCAAGCAGCAAATCAAGATTCGGCCAAGGTGACGACCATTGCACCTTCGACGATGGGCCTTCGCGAGATAACTGCTTGGCTGTGCATGGCTGCCTCAATCGCGCTTGCCCTGTGCGTCTGGCTGCCGGGCAAGAGAGACGTTGCCAGCCTGCAACAGCAACGCGACAGCCTTATCGCGTCCGCTACAGACATTTTACGCTCGAAGTGGGAATCGACAGCACCAGATCCGAAGCCAGGCGTTGAACTTGGCGAGGTCGCTTGGAGTACGGCATCGCAACAAGGATTCATGACCATCCGGGGGCTAACGGTAAATGACGCAACCAAGGAGCAATATCAGCTCTGGATTATCGATCCCTCACGGGACGAAAAGCCTGTGGATGGAGGAGTATTTGACATAACGAGTGCCGGCGAATCGATCGTCCCCATTCGAGCCAAACTACGCGTGGACAAACCGACCGTTTTTGCCATCACGGTTGAGAAGCCGGGCGGAGTTGTCGTTTCGGATCAAAAGCGCTTGCCGTTGATTGCGAAACTAGCGATTCAATAATAGTTGCGATCTTACCGCAGGTTTTTCCGACACAGCCTGCAAAAGTCAAAGTAGTAGGCACATTCCATGTGCCGTCCACCTAGAATCGCAGTAAATGCTGACCAGCGGACGGCACGACGGAGCGTGCCTGCTACTTTTGTCGGCTGTATCTGTTCCCTTCAGCCGACTGGTAGCAGAGGCTTTTTGAAGTTGCCCATTTGAGGCGAGCTTCGAGCGGACGATAGGTGCTTCAATCTGACTGCAAGCATGGTTGTTATTTGAAACATTGAGGCTGCGGACCGACTTGGTAAAGAGAAGCGGACGAGAGTCTGTTTCCGTACTCTTGGCCGTAAACGTCAAGCACAGTGTGCAAGAATGTGCAACGAGTCCACACTTCTTTCGCATCTTTTTGTTCGGAAGCATAACCTGACGTAATTGCACTGCGCAATCGATCGAGTGCTTACTTTTGCCAGCGATTCTTTGGCATTCCGACTCTACTCCGAGCCTTAAAACTCTTCCAATTGCGTTCACAAAGAACAACTCCGATCCGCAACCGCGCTGCATTTTGCTACATGAATCTTGTTCGATTTGCCCACCTAGCAAATCCGAACTAGAGTTCCCATGCCAATCCTCTTAGTCAACTTTTCCCTGAACTTTGAGACGAGCGCTCGTCCCCCAGGTGTTTTCGAATTTGCTTCCTAGACTGACTCATCGAGCGATTGTCGATGAGTCACAACAACATGAGTCTTTACCGTGAACAACCTCAGAAAACTATTCCCTGCTCTCGATCGACGCAAGACCGATCGCAAAGTGAAAATCGACCGAAATTTAACGTTCGAGATGTTGGAACGGAGGTTCGCCTTTACTGCTGACCTGCTCGATATGGCGCTGGATCTCTCCGACCACGACCACCATCATATGGATTACTATGAGGGCTCAAGCCATGAACTGCACATTAGCAATGAGGTTATAGGCCCCTTTGTTCAACAGGCCGACCCCGTCAATCCAGACAAAACTCTAAACACAGCAACCCCGACGACGTTAGTCGATACATTCAAATTACACAGTAATCCGGGAGCTACGAAGCGGATTTATCTCGACTTTGATGGACATGTTACAACCGGAACCTATTGGAATTCAGACTACACTGGTGGGCAATCCATTGTCTCCAGTGCGTTTGACTTAGATGGCAACTTGTCTTCCTTTAGCGACGCTGAACGCACCCGAATCCAGTTAATTTGGGAGCGAGTCTCCGAAGATTTTATTCCATTCAACGTAGACGTAACCACGGAAGATCCAGGTGCAGCCGCGCTTTCCAACACCGGTGGTGCCGACACGCAATGGGGAATCCGCGTGGTGATCGGTGGCGGCAGCTGGTGGACGTATGGAGGCGGCGGTATTACCTATGTAGGTTCTTTTAACTACTCCACCGACACACCAGCCTTTGTATTTCCCTCTCAACTCGGCAACGGCGCTGAGAAATACACTGCCGAGTGTATTAGTCACGAGGTTGGGCATGCGCTTGGTTTAATGCATGATGGTCGTACGAGTCCAGTCGAAGAGTATTATTCCGGGCAGGGAAGCGGAAATACCGGTTGGGCTCCGATCATGGGTAACGGGTACTATCAAAACTTGACTCAGTGGAGTAAAGGCGAGTACCTGAATGCCAACAATACATCTGAAGATGACTTGGCGATCATAACGACACAAAACGGTTTCTCGTATCGCAACGACGATCGCGGAGATACTAATAGTACTGCCGCGTTGCTCAACGTTTCCGGTGCACTGATCAGCGACTGGGGCATCATCGAACGCACGACAGACGTCGACGCCTTCACTTTTTCGACTGGGGCTGGCACGATTCAAATCAATGCCAATCCGCTGGATCGCGGCCCAAATCTCGATATTTTTCTTGAGCTATACGACATGGCCAACAATTTGGTGGCTAGCTCTAACCCAACGGATTTGCTCAGCGCCAGCATCAATGTGACGGTCACAGCGCAGCAATATGTATTGCGAGTCAGTGGCACAGGCAAAGGCAATCCACTGACAGATGGTTATAGCCGTTACGCTAGCCTGGGACAGTACTTCCTTAGCGGAACGATTATTTCGGGTACAAGCAGCACTCTCTCGGTGGTAGCCGGAGATGCGACCAAAGCGGAGGGAAATACAGGTAGCACCTCGTATACTTTCGTGGTCAACCGAACGGGCGATACCAGCGGCTCGACAACGGTCAATTACACCATCACTGGCAGTGGCTCCAACCCAAGCATCGCTACTGACTTCGTAGGTGGAGTTCTGCCGAGCGGTATTATTTCCTTCGCGGCTGGCGAAACCTCGAAAACGATCACTGTATTGATTTCGGGCGATACAACCGTTGAGAGCGACGAGGGATTCACCCTCACTTTATCAAACGCCTCCGGATCGGCCGTAATCACAACGAGCAGTGCGAGCGGCCTAATCCAGAACGACGATACCGCAATCTCGGTGGTCGCGGGAGATGCGACCAAAGCGGAGGGAAATACAGGTAGCACCTCGTATACTTTCGTGGTCAGCCGAACTGGCAACACCAGCGGCTCGACAACGGTCAATTACGCCATCACGGGTAGCGGCACCAACCCTAGTATCGCGAATGACTTCGCAGGTGGAATTCTGCCGAGCGGTGTTATTACCTTCGCGGCTGGCGAAACCTCGAAAACGATCACTGTATTGATTGTGGGCGACACAACCGTTGAGAGCGACGAGGGATTCACCCTCACGTTATCAAACGCCTCCGGATCGGCCGTAATCACAAAGAGCAGTGCGAGCGGCCTGATTCAAAACGATGATGTCGCTCTCTCGGTGGTAGCCGGAGATGCTTCAAAGGCGGAGGGGAATACGGGTAGCACAGCGTATACTTTTGTCGTCAGCCGAACTGGCAACACCAGCGGCTCGACAACGGTCAATTATGCCATCACGGGTAGCGGCACCAACCCTAGTATCACGAGTGACTTCGTAGGTGGAGTCCTGCCGAGCGGTATTATTACCTTCGCGGCTGGCGAAACCTCGAAAACGATCACTGTGTTGATTGTGGGCGACACAACCGTTGAGAGCGACGAGGGATTCACCCTCACTTTATCAAACGCATCCGGATCGGCGATCATCACAACGAGCAGTGCGAATGGTCTAATCCAGAACGACGATACCGCCCTCTCGGTGGTAGCCGGAGATGCTTCAAAGGCGGAGGGGAATACGGGTAGCACAGCGTATACTTTTGTCGTCAGCCGAACGGGCAACACCAGCGGGTCGACAACGGTCAATTACGCCATCACGGGTAGCGGCACCAACCCTAGTATCGCGAGTGACTTCGTAGGTGGAGTCCTCCCGAGCGGTATTATTACTTTCGCGGCTGGGGAAACCTCGAAAACGATCACTGTATTGATTGTGGGCGACACAACCGTCGAGAGCGACGAGGGATTCACCCTCACTTTATCAAACGCCTCCGGATCAACCGTAATCACATCGAGCAGTGCGAGCGGCCTGATTCAAAACGATGATGTCGCCCTCTCGGTGGTAGCCGGAAATGCTACGAAGGCGGAGGGCAATACGGGTAGCACCCCATATACTTTCGTGGTCAACCGAACTGGCGATACCAGCGGTTTGACAACGGTCAATTACGCCATCACTGGTAGCGGCACCAACCCTAGTATCGCGAGTGACTTCGCAGGTGGAGTTCTACCGAGCGGCAGTGCCACTTTCGCCGCCGGCGAGACTTCCAAAACGATCTCGGTGATGATTTCTGGGGATACATCGGTCGAGAAGGACGAAGGATTCATCCTAACCCTTTCGAACGCTTCTGGTTCGACTATCATCACTACGATCAGTGCGAGTGGTCTAATTCAGAACGATGACGTATCATTATCCGTTGTAGCCGGAGAGGCCACCAAGGCTGAGGGAAATACGGGTAGCACGCCATATACCTTTGTTGTCAGTCGAACTGGCGACTTGAGCGGACCGACATCTGTCGATTACGCAATCGCCGGAAGCGGTTCTAACCCAAGCACCGCGAACGACTTCACGGGCGGAGTCCTTCCGAGCGGCAGTATTACCTTCGCTGCAGGCGAATCTTCCAAGACCATTACGGTTCTGATCTCCGGCGATTCAACAGTTGAGAACGACGAGGGCTTCACCCTATCCCTTTCGAACGCAACGGGATCGACCGTAATCACCACGATCACTGCGAGTGGCCTGATTCAGAACGATGACGTAGCACTATCCGTTGTAGCCGGAGAGGCCACCAAGGCTGAGGGAAATGCAAGTAGCACGCCATATACTTTTGTTGTCAGCCGAACGGGCGACTTGAGCGGACCGACAACTGTCGATTACGCAATCGCCGGAAGCGGTGCTAACCCAAGCAACGCGATTGACTTCACTGGTGGGGTCCTACCGAGCGGCAGTATTACCTTCGCTGCAGGCGAAACTTCCAAGACCATCACGATTCTGATCTCCGGCGACACAACGGTTGAGAACGACGAGGGCTTCACCCTATCCCTTTCGAACGCAACAGGATCGACCGTAATCACGACGGTCAGCGCGAGCGGCCTGATCCAGAACGATGACGTTGCACTATCCGTTGTAGCCGGAGAGGCCACTAAGGCAGAGGGAAATGCAAGTAGCACTCCGTATACTTTTGTTGTCAGCCGAACGGGCGACTTGAGCGGACCGACAACTGTCGATTACGCAATAGCCGGAAGCGGTTCTAACCCAAGCGACGCGATTGACTTCACGGGCGGCATCCTACCGAGCGGCAGTATTACCTTCGCTGCAGGCGAAACTTCCAAGACCATCACGGTTCTGATCTCCGGCGATTCAACGGTTGAGAACGACGAAGGCTTCACCCTATCGCTTTCGAACGCAACGGGATCGACCGTAATCTCGACGGTCAGTGCGAGCGGCCTGACTCAGAACGACGATGGTTCAATCTCGATTGTAGCCGGAGAGGCCACTAAGGCTGAGGGAAATGCAAGTAGCACGCCATATACCTTCGTAGTCAACCGGTCTGGCGATACGAGCGGCTCGATGACTGTCGATTACATTATCGTCGGAAGCGGTTCCAACCCAAGCACCGCGAGTGACTTCGTTGGCGGCGTCTTACCGAGCGGCAGTATCACCTTCGCGGCTGGCGAAACTTCCAAGACAATCACCGTTCAGATCTCCGGCGATGCCACGGTCGAGAACGACGAAGGATTCACCTTAACGTTATCGAACGCAACCGGATCGACCGTCATTACGACCGTCAGTGCAAGTGGACTGATTCAGAATGACGACATTGCACTATCTCTTGTAGCTGGCAGTGCCACTAAGGCAGAGGGAAACGCAGGTAGCACCCCTTATACCTTTGTAGTCAACCGAACTGGCGATACGAGTGGCATGACAACAGTCAATTATGCCATTACTGGTAGTGGAACCAATCCAAGCACCGCGAACGACTTCGTGGGTGGTCTGATGTCAAACGGCAGTATTACCTTCGCGGCTGGCGAATCTTCGAAAACGATCACCATATTGATTTCGGGCGATACAACCGTCGAGAACGACGAAGGATTCAACTTCACGTTATCGAACGCATCCGGATCCGCAGTAATTGCTACGAGCAGCGCGACGGGACTGATTCAGAACGACGATTCGGCAATCGCGGTGGTAACCGGAGATTCCAGGAAAGCAGAGGGAAATACGGGTAGCACTCCATATACTTTTATTGTCAGCCGAACGGGCGATACGAGTGGCTCGACGACGGTCAATTATGCTATCACAGGTAGCGGTTCCAACCCCGGCACCGCGAGTGACTTCACTGGCGGGACCCTACCCAGCGGCAGCATTAACTTCGCGGCTGGCGAAACCTCGAAAACCGTCACCGTAATGATTTCGGGCGATGCAACTATCGAGAACGACGAGGGATTCACCTTCACCCTATCGAACGCATCGGGATCGACGGTGATCACGACGAGCAATGCGAGTGGCCTGATTCAGAACGACGATGTCGCTCTATCCGTGGTAGCTGGAGATGCAACGAAAGCGGAGGGAAATACAGGTACAACAGCGTACACTTTTATTGTCAGCCGAACGGGCGATACCAGCAGCTCGACAACGGTCGATTACGCTGTCACTGGTAGCGGTTCCAACCCAACCAACGCGAGTGATTTTGCTGACGGAATCCTACCGAGTGGCAACATCACCTTCGCGGCTGGCGAGAGTTCGAAAACCATCACCGTACTGATTTCGGGCGATTTAGCCGTCGAGAACGACGAAGGATTCGCATTATCGTTATCGAACGCAACGGGATCGGCGGTAATCACAACGATCAGTGCGAGTGGCTTGATTCGGAACGACGATGTGGCAATCTCGGTGGTAACCGGGGATGCTTCGAAGGCGGAGGGAAATACAGGTACTACAGCTTATACTTTTATTGTCAACCGGACTGGCGATACCAGCGACACAACAACAGTCGATTACGCCGTCATCGGAAGCGGTTCCAACCCCAGCATTGCGAGTGACTTCGCGAGTGGAATCCTGCCGAGTGGCAATATTACCTTCTCGGCTGGCGAAACTTCGAAAACCATCACAGTGTTGATTTCGGCTGATACAGATGTAGAAAACGACGAGAGTTTCACTTTAACTTTATCGAACGCATCAGGATCGGCGGTAATCGCTCTTGGCCATGCGAATGGATTGATTCAGAACGACGATGTTATACTATCCGTTGTAACTGGAGACGCCGCCAAGACTGAAGGAAATACTGGTAGCACGCCGTATACTTTTGTTGTCAACCGGACTGGCGATACCAGCGGCTCGACAACAGTCGACTACGCTGTTAGCGGTAGCGGTTCCAACCCAACTAACGCGACTGACTTCGCTGGTGGAATCCTACCGAGTGGCAGTATTACCTTGGCCGCGGGCGAAACTTCGAAAACAATCACGGTCCTAATCTCGGGCGATTCCAATTTCGAGAGCAATGAAAGTTTTACCGTTACTTTATCGAATGCATCAGGAGCGGCAGTAATCAGCGGCAGTAGTGCAAACGGTCTCATTCAGAACGACGATGTCGAAAACGCTTTCCTCGCGATTGTAGCCGAAAATGCTACCAAGGCCGAAGGAAATTCCGGTAGCACGCCCTTTACTTTTGTAGTCAATCGAACCGGCAACACGATTGGCTCGACGACTGTCAACTATGCTGTCATCGGTAGCGGTTCCAATCCGAGCGCCGCAAGTGACTTCACTGGCGGGGTCCTACCAAAAGGTGTTATTACCTTTGCGGCTGGAGAAACATCGAAAACGATCAACATCCTGATCTTGGGCGATACAACTCTCGAGAAAGACGAGGGTTTCACTGTAACTTTATCGAACGCGTCAGGAACGTCGATAATCACCGGCGTTACGGCGAATGGGCTGATTCAGAACGACGAAGTCGCTCTCTCGGTTGTAGCCGGCAGTGCTTCTAAAGTTGAGGGGAGTTCGGTGAGCACGCCGTATACCTTTGTAGTCAGCCGTGCGGGCAATACGAACGTATCGACGACTGTCGACTACGCTGTCACTGGTAGCGGTTCGAACCCATGCAACGCGAGTGATTTTGAGGGAGGAAGTCTTCCGAGTGGCAGCATTGCCTTCGCCGCTGGCGAAACTTCGAAAACCATCACCGTAATGATCTCGAGTGATACTGATGTCGAGAACAACGAGGGTTTCAGTTTGACTTTATCGAACGCATCAGGATCTGCAGCCTTCAGTCGCAGCAGTGCGACTGGATTGATTCAGAACGACGATATTGCAATTTCGGTTGTAGCTGACAGTGCTACTAAGGCAGAAGGAAATTCAGGTACCACTCCATATACTTTTGTAGTCTACCGAACTGGCAATACTAACGGGGCGACGACTGTCAATTACGCTGTTGTCGGCAGCGGCTCCAACCCTAGCAACGCGAGTGACTTCGCGGGAGGAATCCTACCGGGTGGCAGTATTACCTTTGCCTATGGCGAAACTTCAAAAACCATCGCGGTATTGGTTTCGGGCGATTCCGAGTTCGAGAATGACGAAGGGTTCACTTTAGTTTTGTCCAACGCTTCAGGCACATCCGTAATTACTACTAGCAGTGCGAGTGGAATGATTCAGAACGACGAAGTTGAAAGTTCGCTGGGGACAGGAAACGGGAGCAGTGTGCCAGAACTGATTAAAGTGTCATCGACAAAAGCCTTGGCGACCAAGGAGAGTCGGACCCGGGATTCGTTCACCGTTGTATTGAAATCAAAACCAACCGCCGATGTAACCATCCAGGTCAAGTCGCTCGACACGACTGAGGGAACGGTCGACAAGAACCAATTGCGATTCACTCCCGCAAGATGGAATGTACCTCAAACTGTATTCGTGACAGGAGTGGATGACACCATTCGAGATGGAGACATCACATACGTGATCGACTTGTCATCGGCCATCAGTACGGATCCGACTTACAATGGGAGAGAAGTGTCGGACGTTTGGGTAACGAATCAAGATAATGAAAAGGGGATGATTCAAGCCGCGGCGGGTTTGGCTATCAGTGACTTCAAGGGCGCAAGTGAATCAATCGACACGATTGACACCATAATGGCCCAGGTCGCCGCATCGAATTCGATCGGAGTTTCTTCATCGCAAGCGTCATCAGTCGCAACGCTGAGTAATCAGTCCGGAGCTAGCGTCCGTTCCCTCGCCCTGCAGAGCAATCTTCCCTCTCAAGCTCTCGCCATGAGTGAGATGACCAGTCGCATTGCAGTCTCAAACGGTGATGGTAAGAAATCAGGCCTAATTTCCGATTTGGCCCGAGTTGACATGGATGCCTTGGACAAAGCATTCTCAAACATCGAAAACCTGCTTAACGAGTTTGCCTTTTAGGCACAAAACCGCTCGACAAAGCGATGTAGCGTAGTGGATCTTGCCAAAGATCCGTGTCCACAGTGGATCTTGCCAAAGATCCTTGTCCACAGTGAATCTCGCCAATGATCCGTGTCCAATGTGACGTTTGGCAACTTCCACTACCGTTCATTGAACGGTAGTGCTTTTAGGCAGGCGGCAAACGACAGGCCGGCGACCGGAGTGGTCGCTCGTTTGTAGCATCGCTTGGAGGTACCGAACAGATTACTTTCCAGTTATTTTTGAACGACGCCTTTTCATTTCGATAAGGCGATCGGCAGCCTGTATTATCCCAACCCGAAGTGTAAGCGAGGGCCAATTCCGCAGGTCCCTCACTCACGTTTCGGGTTATGACTGGTAGTTTTCGCCCTGCCGCTCGCCAAAGGCCGCATTTTGACAAAGTCGCCACGCACTGTCTCAAAATGAGAATCTAAGCAAGTGCCATTTGGCTTCCGATGCCGATTGTCGAATTACAATGAAATCAACACACAATCGTGTTGCGTCCAATTACACTGAATCACTCATTTCTGGTTCTGCCGCATCCATTCCTGACCGATTAAGCACGCATGCGCTTTCGGAACTCTACCTCGTTTCATTGAAATTCTAACAATATGCTTGCATCTCTAGATGGGTCAGTATATTAGAACGGTTGCCAAGTTTTTTCTGGGGGGATGGTACAGCGTTCCTTATTGTTTACGACGGGCCAAGATTATGCGTAGGGTTGCGAAAGCCAATTTTCAAAAGCTCCTTCGATTCGAGTTGCTTGAGTCGAGGATCGTTTTCAGTGTGGACATGTTCGAATTGACAGGTTTGAACCCCTCGCAACCGACAAATAATTATCAGGATGACGGTACCCTTCGTTTCGATCAGCATGGGCTCGCATACTATTACGATGCCGTCGACGAAGCGATTCAGAATGATTGGGGTATTCCTTCGAGTGCGCCTCAGCCGCAGCCCAAGGATCTGCCTTTTTCTAACGGACTGGAAACTCCTTCCAACGGACCGGATGTCCCACCTGGCGGTCCGGATATCCCTCCCTCCGAAGGAGATGTTCCGATCTATCATTCCAACCCAAGCTACACAAAGAAAATCTATCTAGATTTTGATGGTCAATTGGTATCCGGTACGACATGGAACAATCAGAATTACACAGGATCCTACAACACGGGCTCGACAATCAATGCACCGGCTTTTTCAACCGATGCAGATATAGCAAACTTCAGCGCATCCGAGCTTGCAACCATTCAAGAGGTTTGGGCCAGAGTCTCCGAAGACTATGCTCCCTTCCAGGTGGACGTTACTACCGAGTTCCCTGGTGCTGCGGCGTTTACTGCAGGGGGACAAGCCATTCGGGCAATCATTAGTACCGATATCGATGCGACCACCGGTAAACAGTGGTTCCCCACGGCTGGAGGGGTCGCCTATTTGAATAGTTGGAATTGGCAAAATGGCTCACCTGTTTGGGTCTTTTACAATCACTTGGGGAATGGGACTCCAAAGTATGTTGGAGAAGCTGCCTCGCACGAAGTCGGTCATTCGTTCAATCTAAGCCATGACGGAACCGCTTCACCCGTCCAAGAGTACTACGCTGGACAAGGGAGTGGGCCAACAGGCTGGGCTCCCATCATGGGAAATGGTTACTATCAAGCCCTTACTCAATTTAGCAAAGGCGAGTACGCCAGCGCAAACAATCAGCAGGATGATTTACAAATCATCAATAATGCTCTTGCCTACGCGGTCGACGACCATGGCGACACCATTTCCACATCTACGCAACTGGCGGTTGGTTCGGCCGGAGCTATTGCCAGTTCAGGATTGATCGCCACTCGCACGGATAAAGATGCCTTTCGATTCGCGACTCAAGCTGGCAGCGTTACAATCAACGTGGATCCGTTTGATTTTGCTACAGGCAAAGGCAACCTTGATGTCGAGCTTTCGTTAGTCAATTGGGCTGGAACAACATTAGCCACGGTAAACGGTGCAGACATTGTCAATGCATCGTTGACTACAACTTTGGCCAAGGGTTATTACACCCTTTTTGTGGACGGAACTGGCAAATCGGGTACCGTTGGATACTCTGACTATGCGTCGATTGGAAAGTATTCATTGAGTGGTACCGTAATGCCGAACAATGCCCCCATCGGAGTTTCCGATGTGGCAAGTGTTCAAATGGGTGGTTCCGTGTTGATCGACGTATTGGCGAACGATACCGATGTGGATCTCGACACGTTGTCGCTGCAGAGCATTGGGACACCGACGGTTGGCACCGCAGTCATCGAATCTGGAAAAGTACGATTTACACCTCCGACAGCATTCAGCGGACAAGCCACTTTTTCCTACGTAGTCGTTGACCAGTTCGGTGCAACAGCGACTGGGTTGGTCACGATTAACGTGGCCCTCGGCGTGTTTGTCAACGCAGTGACGATTAATGGTGGTGCGGCTCAACGATCGAAACTCAAGACGTTGACGATTGAGTTTAATCAGCAAGTGGTTGGATTCGCAACCGCAGGTGCAGTCGTAGTCGAAAAACGAAGCGACGCCGTGGGTGGCGGACCAGCTGCCAACGTACCGGGAGTGGTGGTTACCCCTTCCACGCTCGGTTCGGGTTCGACGTTGAGAACCTTGTTGACGTTGACGTTTACACCATTAACGACATTCGTTGATTCGACCGGATCGCTCGTGGATGGCAACTATCAACTCAAGCTTAATGCGAACTTAGTAACTTCACTAGCTAGCGGATTCAAGCTTGATGGCGACAAGAATGGAATCGCAGGGGATGATTTTGTCTTCGGTAACAAGGCCAACGACAATTTCTTCAGAATGTTTGGGGACTACGACGGCGGTAATTCGACAACCGGACAATCGTTTGTTGACAGCTTTGATGCCGGTGCGTTCCTTGGAAGTTACCTGAATCCGCTAGGATACAATCCCATCTTTGATGTAAACGAAGACGGCTTTGTTGATTCATTCGATGCAGGTGCGTTCCTTGGAAACTACCTGAAGCAACGAAATCTGAACGGATTCGTACTTTGAAAAGGGAACTAAAGGGGAATTGGATGAGATATTTGGCTTTTTTAGCGGTGTTGTTGCTTTCGCAGCCTCAAACGTTTGCTGGATTCATGTTTACGATTAGCAATCCAGCAGGGAATACGGGCGATTCCATTACGCGGGATGTTTTCGTAACAGCCCTGGCTGGCGACGGCTTTTCAAGCTTAACGCAAGCTGAATTCAACTTGACCGCCGGTGCAGGTGCGACCATCACCAATTTTGCGATCGATTCCGCAATGACTGGAAACACTATGTTCTTTCCGCAGTCGACTGCTACGGTAACAGGTGGCGGAACCGGATTGGCCGCTCTGCTATACGCAAACTCAGCTGGTACGACGGCTATCTCAAACCAAGTCAAACTTGGGCAAATTACATTGGCATTGGGCAGCGCAGGCACCGCCACTCTCACTTTTAGTGACCCTGGTGCAACGGTCGTATCTCAAGCAGGTAACAACGTAAACGTGAACGCTACATCCTTGCAAAATGGATTCGGTTCTGTAGACAACCAAGTGTTTAGGTCTCCACAAAACATGGTCAATGTATCCATCACAGCAGTTCCCGAGCCGAGCAGCATTTTGTTCGGAGCGGTATCGATTTTGTTTGCTTTCCGCAGCCGTATCACAAGATTTAGTGGTCGTTTCCGATCAAACTCTGTCTAGTGCGTCATCATGTCTAGATGATGGGATTGGAAGTCCAGTGCAGCACGGCACTTCTAGGCTGTGAAATTATTATTGTCGCCTTTCGCTCCGCGAAAGTTCGCCGCGTTAACACACTTTTGCGGAGCAAAAGGCGACAAACTTCTGCACCTTGCGAATAAACTCACAGCCTATCCTTGCCGTTTTTCACTGCACTCCTAGGCTGTGAGTTTATAGTAGCAGGCACATTCCATGTGCCGTCCGCAGGTCAAAAACCTTTGGTTTTTTGGGCTACGGCACACGGAGTGTGCCTGCTACTTTGGGGCAATTAAGTAAATTCACTGTTGAGCGGGAGCTTGCCCCACTTCTTCGCAAAGGATTGCACAATCACTTTACTCACTCCACCCTCCCTCGCTTCGCTCGACCCTGCCGAGGCTCGTTGTGAAGCATTTTCGTCCGATCGGAACTTGTCGTGATGCATTTTCGTCCGATCGGCGGCCCGTTGTGAAGCATTTTCGTCCGATCGGAGCTTGACTCCGACGGACGCCGTTTTGGCTTACTAAAAGTGCTGCTCAGACCCTAAATTATCGCCCTTCGCTCCCGCCACGCCCGCCTACGGCGGGCGAGGCGGGAGCGAAGAGCGGCGGTTA
>JANMHA010000416.1:0-25577 GCA_031374925.1 Pirellula sp.
TGCCGAAGAGGGGAGCGAAGTACTGACGCGCAAGGTGGAATCCCTCCTAGTCAAGTATGGGGATGACGTGGCCGAGGCGGTTCGGAAGGTGGGCCCACGTTCCGTCCAGTTGTTAGACGACGCGGCCGCTGAGGGAGTGCAACAGTCCGCCAGGTTATTAGCCAAGCACGGTGATGAAGCCATCTGGGTAGTCGGCAATCAAAGCCGTCGTGCGATCGCTGCCAAGCTAGGTGACGATGCAGCGGAGGCCATGATCAAACATGGTGAAATAGCAGAACCTGTTCTCGAAATGGCTGGCCAGTCAGCCGCCGCTGCTTTGAGAAGCGTATCGACGAAAAGCGGACGCCAAATCAAGATGATGATGGACGAAGGTGACTTGGTGAAGATCGGCCGAACATCCGAATTGATGAGTGTCGTTGGCAAATACGGCGACAATGCCATGAGCTTCGTCTGGAAAAACAAGGGCGCACTTTTGGTTGGGACCGCTTTGGCCGCGTTTCTTGCGGACCCCGAGCCGTTCATCAATGGCACCAAAGACCTTGCCACGGTGGCTGCCAACGTCGCCATCGAGCCGTTGGCCAAAGAAATCGGCATCCGGACTAATTGGACAATCACCATCTGTGCCTTAGCCATCGCATGCATGACTTACTTGGCTTTCAAGCAATGGCTTCGTAGGTCACGCAGATAGGTGTTTGCAGAAAGATGACTCAATTGACAACCACCTGGGAAGAGTGGTACGCTCTGAGGTACGAACGGCGTGGAAGTCGCTAGATACGGAACGCCTCGGGCGGGATTCCGGCTATGTGACATTCGCTAGCCGCTATTCGACCCCGCGACCAAAGTGTCCGTTCTACCAGCACTCGCAAAACGGTTTCCATGCTTTCCTGCGCGGTCATCGATTCTAGAACCCCAATGGCTCGTGCAATAGCTTCCAACGTGCAAAGATGCTGAACGTCACGCTGTGTCCGCAATCGGTATTCGGAAAGTGGTCCCCGCGCAAGTTTGACGTGAGGGATACCAGCCAGCGAAGGTTCGTGGCGGACAAATTTGGTTGTTTGCCTCCAATTGGCATCTGGAACAATCAGGTTGATTGGAGTTGCGATTTGCGAAACGAAATCAGGTGTAAGTTCGACAGCGATGGGGCTTGGATAGAGCAGCAGCGATGTTCGACCTGGTTCGACTAAGCCGTCTGTTGACATCCGCTCATCCCGTCGGCCGTGAATTCGAACTTGGCTGTTGGTCAAAATCTTTGCTGCTAGTCGAGCCGTATTCGTAGTGAGCACTTCTTCGCAAGTATGCATGAGGATGATCACACGCGTTTCAAGTGCAATCCGGGGAATGTACGAACAGAAGCAAAGCGGCTTGCGAATCTCGCAGCCTGGGCACCGATGTGGAGCTAGAAAAAGTCGCATGGTACTCCCTGGGAATGACATCAATATCGATGATGGTTGCGAAAAAGTACCGGTAATTAGAACGCTATTGGTTCGATTGCAGAATGCGAATTCCCTGTTTGGCGTTGTCGCAAGCATTGCAGTTTTCCGGGAATGAATGCTGGATTCCCGCGTTTTGGAAAGGATTATCAGCGGATGGTCTGAATTGCCCTCTGAATTTCAGGGGATGGGGCTATTCTATTGGCAGTTTCAGTCGCTAAGGCGAGCGGCAGACTGGAGTATCCCAACCCGAAGCGTATGCGAGGGACAATTTCACAGGTCCCTCACTTACGTATCGGGTTATGATTGGTAGGTTTCACCTCGCCGCTCGCCTAATTGTCGTCATATGTCGATCGCCCCACCCCCTTAAAACCTCCTAAATTTGTCCATGTCTCAACCTTGGTCTCCGTCCTCTTGGAAGTCGTTTCCGGTAACACAGCAACCCGAATACTCGGATTCGAACGCGCTTTCCTCTATTCTGAACCAGATTAGCATGATGCCCCCGCTGGTGACTAGCTGGGAGGTGGATCACCTTCACGAAGGGATCGCGGCTGCACAGCGAGGGGATGCTTGGCTTCTGCAAGGTGGTGATTGCGCTGAGACCTTTGACCAATGCCAAACAGAGCCGATTGCGAGCAAACTCAAGTTGCTATTGCAAATGAGCTTGGCCATCGTCTTCGGATCTCGAAAGCGTATTCTGCGGGTCGGTCGGATGGCGGGTCAATATGCGAAGCCGCGTTCCAGCGACACAGAAACGCAAAATGGGCGATCGCTTCCTTGTTACCGCGGTGATTTGGTAAATCGATTCGAATTCACTGAGGATGCTCGACGAGCGGATCCGGATCTTTTGTTGAGAGGCTATGAGCGTTCTGCTTTGACCCTTAATTTTGTCCGCGCCCTGAGTGAAGGTGGTTTTGCAGATTTGCATCATCCCGAAAATTGGAACTTGCTCTTCGTGGATGAAGCCAAGGGAGAAGTGGCTCTGCGCTATCGGGAGTTGGTGAAATCACTTGGCAATGCCATTCGGTTTGTAGAAACGATTCTTCCAGACCGTTCCTCGGATCTCAAACGCGTCGATTTCTTTACTTCGCACGAAGCCCTGCATCTCGATTACGAGACCGCCTTGACTCGCCAGAGCGTACGCGGGATAGGATACTACAATCTAGGGACGCATTTGCCATGGATTGGAGAACGCACGAGAAGCCTCACCGGCGCCCACGTCGAATACTTCCGAGGAATTCGCAATCCCGTTGCGGTGAAGGTGGGGCCATCCATGCAGATGGACGAACTGATCGAGATGACGAAACTATTGAATCCGGAAAATAAACCGGGGCGACTGACGCTCATTCATCGCATGGGACGCGCTAAAGTGGAGACGGCGCTGCCACCGTTGATCGAAGCGATTCGACACGCGAATCGAGCTGTTCTATGGGTTTGCGACCCCATGCATGGCAATACGGTATCGACCGCCCATGGACGCAAAACTCGTCGATTTGATGATATCGTGGATGAGCTTCGATTGTCTTTTGCGATCCATCGGGCCTGCGGTTCCATGTTAGGCGGTGCTCATTTGGAACTCACAGGTGAGAACGTAACGGAGTGCGTCGGAGGTTCGAGGGGGCTAACAGAATCGGACTTGGGGGCCGCATATCAAACTCAGCTCGACCCTCGTCTGAACTACGAACAAGCCTTGGAAATTGCATTTGAGATTTCCAACCAACTATCCGCACACAGAATCTAAGGCGAGCGGCAGATTACAGTATCCCAACCCGAAGTGCAAGCGAGGGACAATTTCGCAGGTCCCTCACTTACGTATTGGGTTATGGTTGGTGGTTTTCGCATCGCCGCTCACCTCAGTGCACATGCTGCCATCGTGGCAGAGGCCGGTGTAATTCACTACTTGCGACAAATGCAAATCCAATAGAAAATACTCGGTTGATCGAATCGAGATGAAGAATCCTTTGCGGCGAGAGGACTGCACATTTTATGGCCGCTCTTGGGCAGATTGATTTGCATGCAGCACTGAATCGCTTTGGCCTTGAGGATTTTCGTAAAGGCCAACAGGAGGTCATTAGCCACATCATTGCTGGCCACGATTGCCTTTGCGTGATGCCCACTGGCGGCGGAAAAAGCCTTTGTTACCAATTGCCAAGTTTGGTCCGGCCCGGCCTGACGATCGTTGTTTCGCCGCTCATCGCGTTGATGAAGGATCAAGTGGACTCGCTCTCCAATCGCGGCATCTCCGCGACGCTGATCAATAGCACGTTGTCGGCGGCCGAGCAAAATCAAAGGCTCGAACATGTCGCCGGTGGTCACTACTCCATGGTCTATGTGGCGCCAGAACGCCTTCGGAACTCCCGATTTTTGGATGCGATTCGAACCACCCCGATCCAGCTGCTTGCGGTCGACGAAGCCCATTGCATCAGCGAATGGGGGCATGATTTTCGTCCAGACTATCAACGACTAGGTCGGTTTCGCGAGGCGCTGGGTGGCGTTCAAACCGTTGCCTTGACGGCGACCGCGACCCCCAAAGTCCGACAAGATATCGTCGACTCGCTTAAGCTGCGTGTGGCTAAGCACTTCATCACTGGCTTTGCCCGCGACAACCTTTACCTCGGTTCCATTCTTTGCATGGGTGACCGAGACAAGGACAAGCAACTTCTCGAATTCATTAAGAACCAGCCGGGAGCGGGAATCATCTATGCCGCAACACGAAAACGCTGCGAAGCACTGGTCGAACAGATCGGCAAAGAGTTAAAAATCAGTGTCGGTGCCTACCATGCGGGCCTCTTGCCCGAACAGCGCAAGCTCATTCAAGAGCAATTCATGGGTGGACAACTCAAAGTCATCATCGCCACCAATGCATTTGGCATGGGGATCGACAAGTCCGATCTCCGGTACGTTGTTCACTACAATACGCCAGGCACCCTCGAAGCTTATTATCAAGAAGCGGGGCGTGCAGGTCGCGATAGTTTGCCATCGCAATGCGTTTTGCTTTACAGCCCTCAAGATCGTTACATCCAAGAGTTTTTTATCGAGAACGCGAATCCTCCTCGCGAGCTTTTGGAATCGGTTTACGACCTGCTGGTAAAACGGCCCGAAGACCCCATTGAATTGACAGCCGAAGAGATTCGCGAACTCACCAATGCACCCGCCACCACCGAGGCCATCAACTCTTGCCTCCAGATCCTCGGCCGCACGACCGTCATGGAACGGCTAGAGATGTCTGGTGGATTGGCCATGTTTCGGATCGACAGCAAGCTGCCGACCTTGCTCGATTTGCTCCCAAAAGGGGCCAACGTTCAACGCAACGTCTTGCGAGCCGTCGAAAAAGCCATCGCCGATCGACGCGAAGAAGCGGTCTATATCCACCCAAGATGGTTGATGCAGCAATTGCAAATGGATCGCGATGCGTTGAATCGAACGCTTCGTGAACTTTGCAAATTAGATAGCTTTGAATATGTCCCGCCGTTTCGCGGTCGCGCAATTCACTTCCGCCGACGCGACGTTCCCTTTAGTGAACTGAAAATCGATCACGAAACGCTGGCCGCAAGAAAAAAGGCCGATTACGAAAAACTCGATCGCATGGTCGCTTATGCGCAAAGCCGATCCTGCCGCCAGCGTACGATCCTGGAGTACTTCGGCGACGCTTCCGCGTCGAATTGCGGAATCTGTGATCGATGCCAAGGCAAAACGGGCTGGCCCAACATGCCCAAAGTGGTTGGCATCGCGAATAGCCAAGCAAAAGACAAAAAGTCAATGCCGAAGCCGTCGACTCCAACTGCGGTCGAAGTTCAGCAAAAACCAACCGTTGCGCCCGAGCCCTCCACGACTCCATCCTCCTCGGTTTCGTTGCCAACTGCTCTTTTGCCATCTGCTAGTAAGGCAACTGCATCCTCCACGACTCCATCCTCCACGACTCTCCTGCCCAGTGAGACCAAGCCAGCCTATGACCTGATCATTACGATTCTCAAAGCGGTTGAACGGACGCATGGCTATTTGAGCAAGACACTGTTGTCGCAACATCTTTCTGGAGTCGAGAGCAAGGCCGTTCAGGGACTTCGATTGCAACGACTGCCGGAATTTGGCATCCTCAAAACTTGGAAAAAATCGCATGCATCCGGTTTTTTAGATCAGACGCTGGATGTTGGCTTGCTTTGCTTGTCTGAACTGCGGGTCGGGAAAATGACGATTTCCATATCCGATACGGGAAGCGGGTGCATTGCCGGTACACAACAGATCCCTGCTTTGTTGATGCAATTTGTTCATCAGTGCATTCAGGCTGCGGAAAAAGCTGCTATCCCAACGGCCACGACACCACCTAAGTCTCCGGAAAGGACCGAGCCGACTCCAAAAAAGCCGATGGTAAAAACCGTGAGCACGCCGCTTTCTTCGATCGCACCAGCCGCAGCGGAAAATGCGCCACCACCTAGCGATGAACCGGTGCGTCCCATTGCGCTGCTTCCCAGAGCGGAGGCAAGCGATGCAAGCTCAGGGAGAGACGTAACCGCCCCGATGATTGAAGATTGGCGTTGGACGGTGCGATTGGTCGAGCACGGCTACCGATTGGGCGAATGCGCGTTGATCCGAGGCAAAACGCCCGATTCTGTTTTGGAGGATTTGACTCGGGCGCTTCAAGATGGCAAACGATTTACGATTGAGCAGTTGTTCGATCGCAGAACTCAAATCGCGGTCAAGGAACTGCGTGACCATCACGACCCTGAGGCGAATCCGCCGTCGATTTTTCAATCGTATCCATCGCTCTGGCGGTTTATACAACGATGGATAGAGCTCGAAGTACGTCAGCCCCGCGTTTAACCCTTGTCACCCTCCCTCGGCAACGCTGTGAAGTATTTTCACCAACAATTCGCTAAGGTTGAGCGGGAGCTTGCCTCCTCTCAACCTTGTTTTGGCGTCCTACGTAACTGCCCGTTAACCGCCGCACTTCTCACCCGCCTCGATCGCCTTAGGCGGTCGAGGCGGGTGAGAAGTGAAGTAATTTAAGGTCTGAGCCGCACATTATAGTACGCCAAAACGGCGTCCGTCGGAGACAAGCTCCGATCGGACGAAAATGCTTCACAGCGTTGCTCCCTCTGGGAGGGTGACTAAACTCGAGTCAACTCGGCGGCATTGCCATGCCGTCGGACTACTTCAAGGCCTTGGTCAAATCGGAGATCGATCGGCCTTGAACTTGGTAGACGTATTTCAAAACTTCGGCTACCGCCGCATACTCGCTGAGCGGGATGGCTTGACCTATCTCAACCTGCTTGAACAAGGCTTGGGCCAAGGGTTTTCGCTCGACAATCGGAATGCCATGTTCCAACGCAATCTTTCGAATCTTCGCTGCGACCAGACTTGCCCCCTTGGCTATCACGATCGGTGCTTTCATCGTCAGCGGATCGTATCGAAGTGCAATAGCCAGTTCCGTAGGGTTGGTGACAACCACGTCCGCTTTCGGCACATCCGCATGCAATCGCTGGGCGGCAAGTTCGCGTTGTATGCGACGCCGACGCGATTTGACTTGTGGGTCACCCTGCATCATTTTCATTTCTTCCCGCAGCTCTTCGTCTGTCATTCGAAGGTCCTGCTCGTATTTCCAACGTTGGAATGCATAGTCAATCACCGAGAGTATTAGAAGAGCGGCGGCCACATTGCGACATAGTTCGATCATGGTCGTCCAAACGAATTGTCCGACCGACTCGATACTGCCTGAACCCAGAGCCAAGATAGAATCCCATCGAGACCAAACACCCAGCAAAAGAATGCCTGCCACAAGACCGATTTTGAAAAGTCCGAAGCCAAGTTTCGAAGCGTTGACAATCGAAAACAGACGTTGAAAGCCTTGCATGGGATTGATTCTAGTAAAATCGATCCCCAATTTGTCTGGTAGCCAAAGCGGTCCTACTTGAGCAAAGTGCACCACCAGCGACGTGCAAAGTATACCACCCATCAACGGTATCAAAGCCAAACTGCCTTTGCCAATCAAACGAACCACCTGCAATACAGCGGTTCGCGAATCGGTTTGCCAATCAAACGGCCTAGTGAGCTCTTCGTTGATCAGTTCCATCATTATGCGAACGACTTGCGGGCCGGTGAAGTCCAGGAGCATAACCCCGGCGAGCAGTAACACCGCCGAGGTCAGGTCAGGACTTCGAACGACGTTTCCTTCCTCGCGGGCCTTCTGGCGCCGGTAGTCGGTAGGGTCATGTTTCTTTTCGCCGCCACTAGCCGCCACGCATCACCTCCAAAGGATGAATGGCAAACGAAATTTCCTTAGAGGGAATTGAGAACATTTCTGTCGTCATTTCAATCCATTCGACAAGCTCGTTTTGGAAGACCCAACCGATGCTAGCCATCGACATAGTGAGCACCAGGATCATGATCGTGACGTTGATGTTGAAGCCGATGGCCATAATGTTGAGTTGTGGCAGAGTTCGGCCAATCAGTGCTGTTACAAAATTGGCTAGGAGCAACGCGATTGCAGGTGGTGCAGCCGCACGCATTCCGACTGATACGCTGTGACGAAGTAGATCTTGCAAATGCATTAGCCAATGCTCCTCGGCAATAATGCCACCCGCGGGATAGACATTGAAACTATCGAGGCAGGCCCCCAAAACCATGCGGTGGCCTCCCAAAGTCAAGAATAAAGCCATCGCGACCCAGGAAAACATTTGACTCACCACTGTTACTGTTTCTTGAGTCGTTGGGTCAGCTGCTTGGGCAACGTCCATACTTGCTAGGGAACTGATCACTTGCCCACCGACCTGCAAGCTTGTTACGATCATCAAAACGGCAGTCCCAAAAAGAAGGCCCAGCAGGAGCTCTTTGCCAAGCCCAATGACAACGCCAGCAAGATGGGGCGGCAACGGTGTAGCATTGGCCATGACCAGCGGCGTCACCGACACGGCGATCATCAGCGCGAGGAGGACTTTGACTCGATTGGGAATCGATGACCCTTGAATCGGAGGCATCATGGCAAGCAGCGGCCCTGTACGTCCAAGCACACACAAGAAAGTCCACATCGGGCCATACAACAAGGTTGCAATAAAATCACTCGACATTGCGAAACCTGTTACCGCGTAGACAAGTGCGGTGGAAGTTCTCGAAGCACGTTTCGAGAATAATCCAACATTCGATCGGTCAACCAAGGCAAGCAGACGATAATGGCCAGCGTCATCGCCACCAGCTTAGGGACAGTGCTCACTGTCTGATCTTGAATTTGCGTTAGCGCTTGAATCAAACCTATGGCTAAGCCGACCAGCATCCCCACCAGGAGCAACGGTGCCCCAACGATTAGCGACATCAGGATCGCGTCACGGACCAAGTCAATGGCTTCATTGGGTGTCATCGTATTTCAATCCTTTTGAGATCCGCAATCATCCTGAAAAAGTTCCGAAGCTGTCGAGCAGCATTTGAACCACAAGCCGCCAACCATCGACCAAGACAAACAGCAACAGCTTAAATGGCATCGAGATCATGGCCGGTGGCAACATCATCATGCCCATGGAAACGGTTACCGATGCGATGACGATGTCCAGAATCAAGAACGGCAGGTAGATCTTGAAGCCCATCAAGAATGCCGTCTTTAGTTCGCTTAGCATGTAGGCGGGCAGCAGTACTTGAAGTGGCACATCTTTGAAGTATTTGGGTTCCGGGCTACCGGGTGCATAACGACTGTAGAAGAGCAGCACATCGTCATGATTTCCCGCCATGTCGATCTGTCGAGACATGAATTCGCGGATGGGTTCGGCCCCTTTTTCCCAAGCCTCGACGGCCGTCATCTGGCTGTCCTCTTTGGTGTACGGCTCGATCGCTTCGTTGTAAACCTGAGTCCATACAGGGCTCATTACAAAAATCGTGATAAACAAAGCGATCGACGTAATGACTTGGCTAGGTGGCAACTGCTGCGCGCCGAGAGCTTGCTTCAACAAGCCAAAGACAACGATAATGCGAACATAGCATGTCGTCATAAGCAAAATGGCCGGCGCAAGGCTTAAGACGGTTAACAATAACAGGATTTGTAAAGAACTCGACAGCCCCTTGGGACTAAGCCAAGCGTCCGGTCCGCCCAAGACTTTGCTGGCCAATTCTTCGGTGGAATTGTTCTCGCCTAGCGTTTGCTTGAGGTTTTCGTCGACAGCCGTTTTGACGTTGGAGTTTTCACGGTTTTTTAGGGCGCGGCTCAAAAGGCTTTCTGTTCTTTCCTGCGCAAAGGCACGCGAACCGACGTTAAGCATTTCGATTGGCAACATGACAGCCAGAATGACAGCAAGGCAATGACTAAAGCCGGGAATACGAGTTAGTTTGGGTAGTTTGACTGTTGCCATGGGATGCAAGTTGAACGGAAAAAAGTTTCGACATTCTTCTGACTTTGACTCATGTAACTGATTTCTGAATTCAACGCCATAAAGAAATTGTGGGAAGAATGCGGATTCGGGCGCCGCTTGGCTTGAAACCGACTGGTCAATCAGAATAGAATGCTGAAACGATGGTGATCTGGTGGGAGAGATTTTGAGTTGCACGTCAATTGCAACTCAAGACGCCGAAGGCGCAAAGTGGCCCTGAACCGCTCAGGCAACAAGAACCGCCAGCACAAAAATCGTCTCTGGAGAGCGATTCAGTAGCCTTAGTCGGCTGCCATGGAATCCACCGAAGGGGAAAGGCATCTTGCCGAGATCTCTCAGGTAACAGGACAGAGGGGCAAACAAGGTTGAGATTGGGACCGTGGCTTTGACGTCACCCCACTCCCATCCGCCGAACCCGTTTGCTCCTCGAAAGCCTTGCTTCCCATGAATAAGCCCGTGTCTACCACTCTTTCTGCTTTTGTTTCCCGACACATTGGTCCACGCGACCACGAAATCCAGTTCATGCTGTCGGAATTGGGTTATTCTTCGCTTGATGACCTAACACTTGCGGTCGTGCCAGAGAACATAGCTGACAATTCGCCGATGGATCTCTTGGCAGGCATTTCTGAGGAAGAAGCCCTCGCACATCTCAAGCAAATTGCCAGCAAGAATAAAGTCCTACGAAGCTTCATTGGGCAGGGCTATTATGGAACGTTCACACCGAAAGTAATTCAGCGAAACGTTCTGGAAAACCCAGCTTGGTATACCGCCTACACGCCGTACCAGCCCGAGATTTCGCAGGGACGCTTAGAAGTACTATTCTATTTCCAAACCATGGTCTGCGAGCTAACTGGCATGGACATTTCGGGCGCCTCGTTGCTCGATGAGGGAACCGCCGCGGCCGAAGCCATGACCCTTTGCCAACGCTCTTGCAAATCCTCCGCCAATCGCTTCTTGGTTTCCTCCCTCTGCCATCCGCAAACCATAGAACTCATCCAGACTCGCGCCGAACCGCTCGGTATCGAAGTCAAACTCTTCGACCAACGCGAGAGCGTTTCCGACTGGAGCAACGTCTTTGCCGCGATGGTTCAGTATCCCGCAACAGACGGTTCCGTCGGCAATTTCCGACCGCTCATCGGTGCCGCCCATCAAGCCAACGCGATGGTGGTCATGGCCACCGATCTACTGGCGCTGACTCTGCTCAAATCGCCAGGTGAGTTGGGAGCCGACGTGGTCGTGGGTAACACGCAACGCTTTGGTGTACCCTTTGGTTTTGGCGGACCACATGCCGCCTTCCTTGCGACCAAGGATGCGTTTAAGCGAACGCTGCCAGGCCGCCTCGTTGGTGAGTCGATCGATTCGCACGGCAAGCCGGCCTTTCGATTGGCCTTGCAAACTCGCGAACAACACATTCGACGCGAAAAAGCTACCTCGAACATTTGCACCGCGCAAGCACTCCTCGCCATCATGGCTACTTTGTACGCAGCCTATCATGGACCGGATGGACTAAAGGCCATCGCAACACGCGTTCACGGTTTGACGATGCGATTGCTGCGTTCTCTGGAGAAGCTTGGGTTCTCGCTGGAAAGCCAACATGTGTTCGATACCTTAGCCGTTAACACCGGCGCTCAAACGGATAGCATTTTGAAGTCCGCTGTCGCCGCCGGATACAATTTGCGAAGAATCAGTGCCATGCAAATTGGTATCTCGCTGGACGAAACTACCACCGAAGCCGACTTGCTTGCGATTCTTAAGGTGTTGGGGGGGGCATCGCTCGAATTTTCGGGCGTTACCAATTTGCCTGACGAGAGTTTCCGAAGCGACAGTTTCCTAACGCAGAGTGTCTTTCAGCAATATCGTAGCGAAACCGAAATGATGCGCTACCTGCGTCGCCTTTCGGAAATGGACATCGCGTTGGATCGCGCGATGATTCCGCTCGGTTCCTGCACGATGAAATTGAACGCCGCAACGGAGATGACGCCGGTAACTTGGCCGGAATTTAGCTCCATCCATCCGTTTGCACCCGCCGATCAGTCGTTGGGCTATCGCGAAATGATCGATCAGCTGGAATCCATGCTCTGTTCGATTACTGGCTACGATGCCATTTCGCTCCAACCCAACGCTGGCTCGCAAGGAGAATACGCTGGATTGCTGGCCATCAAGCAATACCACGAATCCCGTGGTGACTTGAACCGCAATATCTGCTTGATCCCCAGCAGCGCTCACGGCACGAATCCAGCCAGTGCCCACATGGCCAACATGCAAGTCGTAGTGGTCAAATGCGACGACTCGGGCAATGTCGACTTGGCGGACCTCGATACCAAGATCGCAGCTTATCCCGGTCGGGTGGCTGCGGTAATGATCACGTATCCATCGACGCACGGAGTGTTTGAAGCGGGAGTGACCTCCGTTTGCGAAAAGATTCACGCGGCTGGCGGGCAAGTTTACATCGATGGCGCCAATTTGAATGCGCTGGTCGGCGTTGCCAAGCCAGGAAAATTTGGAGGAGACGTCTCTCACTTGAACTTGCACAAAACGTTCTGCATTCCACACGGCGGTGGCGGCCCTGGCGTTGGACCGGTGGGAGTGGGTGCTCACCTCGCCCCTTTTCTTCCCAAGGATGGAGTCAACGATTCTCGCAAAGGACCGATCGTAAGTTCGGCGCCCTTTGGCAGCGGTAGCATCTTGCCGATTTCGTGGATGTACATCCGCATGATGGGAGCTGCAGGCTTGCGACGCGCTACTCAAGTCGCCATCCTCAATGCAAACTACATTGCACATCGACTTAAGACCAACTATCCGATTCTATATACTGGCAACCACGGGTTGATTGCGCATGAATGCATCATCGACACTCGGTCGATGAACTCCGATGGTCATGTTTCCGTGGACGACATTGCCAAGAGACTGATCGATTTTGGATTTCATGCACCGACGATGTCGTTTCCGGTCGGAGGCACACTTATGATTGAACCGACTGAAAGCGAATCGCTTTATGAGATCGAGCGGTTCTGCCGGGCCATGAATTTGATCTACGCAGAATACGAAAAAGTTCGCGCAGGAGTTTGGCCAGCAGACGACAATCCGTTGCACAATGCTCCCCATACGCTCGACGCCATATTGGGTGAATCGAAGCCGCGGGCTTACACGCGTCAAGAAGCGGTCTGTCCCGATCCAGGGGTGGATTATCGAGTCAAGTACTGGCCACCGGTCGGACGTGTCGACAACGTCTACGGGGACCGCAACTTGGTTTGCTCGTGCCCGCCTATGGAGAGCTACGAACAGGAACCACGTAGATCCGTCGCTCCGCCGACGGATGTCCTCCCTGCAGAAGCGACACTGGATAAAGTATCCACATAATTGTGGACGAGCGAGATAAGTGTGGACGAGCGAGGCCCTCGAACCTAACTGACTAACAAACGATCCACTGACTAACTAACGATCCACCGAGAACAGTTCCGTAGACACAGAAAACATTCCACCGCCGAATCCACCCATGCCACCCATGCCACCCGATGTAATGGCGTCCCCATGTTCGATGCGTGAGAGCAGTTTTGGAATCTCGGCGTGCACCAATCGCTTTTGTACGATAACAAGAACTGAATACGGGATGGTAACTTGGATACCTTTGTCGGGTTCTCCGTTTCGAGGCGCAACTTTAGCGCTACTCGGTTGATCCCAGGACTGAATACGGCGGATGTTTCCCTGCGCGTTTGGTTGTTGTTCCGTCTTCCATGTTTCCGAGGCCAAAAGAGTTGGCAATAACTTCTCAAGATCGATGGCTACCTGGGTAGGCATTCGGTAATACTTGGTTTCTATCGATTCGGGGTCATCGTCAGGAGAGATTCGGCGTTTCGAATTGCGAAGAGCCAATCGATAGTTTTCCAAAAGGGTCAGAACGGCATCGAGCCTGTCCTCGATTTGGTATACAACCATGATGCCCGAGGTCGCAAAGGCAATGATTCCGGTTCCATTTGCGGCCTCCCAACTGCCCGGATTCGATTGCTGCTGAATTGCATCTTGTAGGGAAGAGCATTCGTCAAGATTGCGGCACAAATCACGCACATCGTAGACCGCGATCTTGGCTCCTTTTTCCGCCACGTCGCGCGTCGTAATCCAGAGTACACCATCACGGAGCAGCCAAGATAGTCGCTGCTGTGACGCCAGCAGGTCGAGGACGGTCCGCAAACTTTGGTCTTGAATCTCCAACGTAACGGGAACTCGGTCGGAGATCTTTGCGGCTTTGAGAGCGATGCGATCGAGCCGAATATCTGACCCTGAAGCCTTGGCGATTTCATCGACGACAGACAACAGCGATTTCCCCTTGAACTGAATCGAAGTCGGTCGGTCCAACGCAATACGAATGGGTGCGTGTTGGGGTGCGTCGTCGACCAGAATGCGGCGGGCGGGCTTTCTGAGCGCAGCTAGAAGTCCCGCGACTCGACGGTGGGTGCGACTGACTTGCCGGACGAAGAGCACATCACCCAAGAGTACCGCCGCACCCTCGATTTCAGCCGAATTCCATGATGTCGGATCCACAGTCGAGGTGATGGCTTCCTTTAACTCGTCCGGCTTGAATTTCTGATCCAACAAGTCGCCGATATTGTACTGCACCGTGTACACGGTGGATTTATCGCGGGACGCATGCAGATAGAGAATCCCACCGGAGAGGCGCCATCCAATTCCGATCCGATCCAAGCGATCGAGCAGCAAGTAAATGGGTTCATCCCTCAAGGCATCGGTCACTGGTTCGCTGGGAAGGACTCCGATATTTTCCAGAGACCTGAGATCGAGAATCACGTTCAGTTTGGTTTGCTGTTGGACCCAGATCGCAACGTCGCTGAGCGAAGTTTCGTCGAACGTTGCGGTAGCGATCACACTTAGTCTTTTATCCAGCAATTCGGCTGGATCGATCGATTTTGGCTCATCCGAAATGGGCACGACGGGAATCGGCGCAGGGTTTGGCTGAACTTGAGATGCGTTGGTCACCGAAACCTGAGCCGGAGACCGAGACGCGCCAAAGCCGAGGACCAAAAAGAGGCTAAGCAAGGAAAACAGAGATTGGACGTGCGGTTTCATGTAGGTTCCCCAGCAGAAGGTGTCATTCAAAGCATTTGTAGTTCTTTGGCAGGATGAATAGCAAACTCAATGCCAGTTCAAACAAACGTTTTTTCGGCTATCCGGCTGGATCCATAGTTGCTCAATTCCCTATGGAAAGTCACGGAAAATAAAAATTTTCTCAAGCGGCCATTTTCCTTTTTGGGATTATTTGTCGGGCTTTTTGATACACGGTTGTAGCAAAAATCAACATCGAAAAACAACAACTTCGTTGAGTCAATTTCGCTGTATCGGAAGACGACTAGGGCTTCGCTCCATCGCGTGCAATCACATTGCTCAAGTACGCTTCACGTCTAAAGAGAAACGTCGGCAGCGCAAAACAAATCCCTACGGCGAAGATCGCTAAAAAATGCCAACCGAAACCGGGCATTTTCAAACGGCGAGTCTCCGACCGCATCCAGACAGTGGCGGCCATTGCAGTGATCAGTAAGTCCCAAGTGAATCCTGAAATGACCCATGTTGCAAAGGGCGCCGCAAAGAACTCGCTCCAAGCCGTTTCCCCGCGCCGCGTAAAATGCAAACTGAAACATAAAATCGGGAGTAGGAATCCTGCCACCGATAAAGAACCGTAAAACACTCGCATTCGACTATTCCCAAGCTAAGAATGGTTCAGAAAAATATGGCCCGTCGCAGCGGCCTGACCAACTTGCCTCACCAAATCAAGGATGCGATGAATTCAGGCGGCTCGCGGACTTTGGTCATTTGCTCCAAGGCATACGCGAGATTGATTAACGTCGGTTCACTCCGTCGCTTGTTAATGAACGTGAGGCCAATGAGCCCCGCCGGCGGGAGTAGTTCGTTTGAAAACGAGAGCGGGTGAACGGATTCGAACCGTCGACATACAGCTTGGGAAGCTATCACTCTACCAACTGAGTTACACCCGCTTGATGCCTCTCCAATGTAGGCTTACCGGACGAAACAAGCAAATCCTATTGTCTCGCAAACTCGAATTCGAATTCGCAAAATGACCGCGAAAAAACTTACATCTCTGAGGAATTCAAAAACCAAGACTCCATTGAAATCGGATTCCTCGGCTGACGACGGCGGAATCATAACAGGGGGTTGGCTCATAAATGCTCGAGAATTCGCGTGTCAGGTGTTCAAAAGCTGTATTCTTGTAAAAATCATTCGCGGCTGACCAAATCCCTCAGATAGACGGGTGTGAACTTTCACATTGCGGTCGAAGGATGTATAGTATGGCTGCCGTAAGCCGGATTTGCATCGTTGCAGATATCTAAACGCAGAGACCACCGCATGTCGATTAGACCGTTTTCTTTTTCCGTTCAACCACACAAGGGTTTTTGCGTGGTCGCCTTTCCGAAAGAAATCGGCAAAGCGGGAATGGCAGATCTGCACTCGGCCACCAGCGATGTGATTAAAGAAATAAACGTCAGCAAAACTGCTGCCTGCGTCGTCGATCTATCCGCCTTAAATTACATGGGGAGTTCCGTCGTCGCATGCGTGGTGCGAATTTGGAAAGCGATTAAGGCACACAGCGGTACTATCGTGGTGGTAGCGCCTAGCGAAGGAATCAAGGATGTCTTAAGCGTCACCGGATTGCTAAGCATTTGGACGATCGTCGACACCTTGGAAGCCGGAATTCACTCGCTGGGTTTTTCAATTGAAGCGAAGGTTGCAAAACGCGAACGGCGACTTCTGATCTTTGTTGGTCCGATTACGTTGATTTGTGGTGCAGTTGCTGTGGCGGTCAGGCTGTTGCCTCAATTGGCTTCACTGGCTGGACAGGCGACTTGGTTTGTATACAGCATAGCTGGATTATCGATCGTGGCTTCTGGCATCTCGTCCATTCGCGAAACCGGTTGGCGAAGGCTATTTTCCGCCATCGTGCTCGTATTGGGCCTGGCATTGATGGGCAGCTACATCGCGTTGAACAAACCAAACATTATCGAAAAAAAGATATCGACGTCACCCTCGAGGGAAACTGCCATAACCGATCGAAATACGGATGCCGAGAACACCAAAGCATCGACAGATCCGACGGCGAATAACGTGTCTGAAGATCCCGATAGCGAGGGTGTCCGCAGCCCCGAAGGCCAAGGCGGAACCAGAAGTGACAATGTCCCACCAACGGATGTCCCACCAACGGATGTCAAAAGCGAGGATGTCAAGAGCGAGGAAGTTAAGACAAGCGATTTTAGAAGAGAGGTTGTTGGACATAGCACGAATCATTTCCGGGGAGCGCCTAATACATGGACCAGACTGATTTAGAGAGCGCGCCATTGGGCGAAGCCATTGAATTTACTTCGCCCCATGAGGGGCTCCGCAACGAATTAGCGGAGTTGATGGATGTTGTGGGCCAAGCCCAGCTAGGTAACGTTGTTTTAGAACGCGCGTTTGAGGTCAACGCAACGGATGTTCACTTTGAGCCAACGTCATCAGGCCTTCGCATTCGCTTGCGAGTTGATGGGTTGCTGCATGACGTCGCCAGGTTACCAATTTATAAACCTTCACCTTTGATTCAGCGTCTCAAAGTGCTGGCTGGCATGGACATCTCCGAGCGAAGGCTTTCCCAGGATGGTCGTATTTCGCATCAAACGATGAACGGGCCTCGCGATATTCGGGTCGGTAGCGGCCCGACGCTCTACGGTGAACGTCTGGTAATGCGATTGATGCCCATCGGATCGGCTTTCGACCGTTTGGATGATTTGGGTTTGGAAAGTGGGGAATTGTCTAGCGTACGTCGATGTTTATCTGCACCTTATGGATTGATCTTGGTGGCAGGTCCGATGGGAAGCGGCAAGAGCACGTCGGTTTACTCATTCCTCCATGAAATTCATCACCCACAGAAGAGCATTGTCACGATTGAGGACCCAGTCGAGCGCAGAATCGATGACATCTGCCAAATCCAAATCGATCCAAAGATCGGATTTCATTTCGTGGAGGCGCTGCGATGTGTGTTGCGACAGGATCCCGACGTGATGATGATTGGCGAAATTCGCGACGCCGAAACAGCTCAGATCGCTTGCCGGTCGGCACTGACCGGGGTTCTCGTTCTGAGTACTCTTCACGCGCACAATACAGCTGCCGCCATTGATGTTTTAGAGGATTTTGGGGTGCCGCGAGTTATCATTGCTGACTGCCTGCGCGGGATCATTTCACAGCGTCTAATTCTTCAAGTTTGCAAACAGCACCGAGAGCTATATCACCCGGACGAGGCTGTTTGTCAAATGCTCGGTATTGATCCGTCCAGCGCGGAATCGGTCAACCTTGCTCGAGGAATTCCCGCCGATTCGAATTTCCGCACTGGATACTCCGGGCGCACGGGCATCTTCGAAATCATGGAAATGAACAAGGATTTACGGCGTGCGATTCTACGCGGTGAGCCAGCCAGCGAACTGATGGAGATTGCGCAACGAAACGGCATGAAGACGCTGCTCAATTCATTGCGCAGCAAGACATTGTCCGGCGTTACCTCCATTGATCAATTTCACGCAGCCACTCTAACCTTTGGCGACTGATCGCTCGATCCCATACCTGAATTGCATGGGTTGTTTTCTTTCGGATCACCTTAATGAGTGTGTTCGATACAGAAACCTTATTCGGGGCGGCTAACGCAACACATGGAGTAGTCAAACACTCCTCGCTCCGGCGTGTCAAACGCGTGTCAAACCGGAGCGAGTTTGTTCGATGCCATGATGCTAGATTTTCTCTACTTCGATGCTCATGTCTTGACCACCGCGTAGAACTCGAATTATCTCGATTGCATAGTCCCACTCGATATAGAACACGACGTGATTCGGAAAGTCCTTCACCAATTTTGTTCGTACCCCTTTGAGTTCTGGATGACGACTCGGAAACGGCGCGCCGCTAGCGGGAAACAATGACAACCCTTTTATCGTCTGCTCGGCGCGTTCAAGAAATCTAAATGCCGCGTCGATGCTCCCCTCGGCTAAATACATTGCGTGCCCTTCGACATCTGCGGAAGCCTTGGGACGCCGAATAATAGGCTTCAAATTGCTCACTTACTCAGCGTTTTCGAGACTACACGACTTCGGATCGCCTGCCATTCATCGTCCGTCCATGGTTCCGCTGAACCGCTTTTGATTCCCGCTATCAACGCCTGCTCAATCTCTCCCTGCTTCTCGCTCGCTGCGGCGACCAGTGCCACGATGTACTCGCTTGCACTTGCAAACCCGGCTTGCACTGCACTTTCGTCAACATACGTCTGCAAATGATCTGGTAATTCAACTGGAATTGTTGACATCTCTTGATTCTCCAGGTTAAGACAGCAAACTTCTTCACCAACAGCCCGCGCCCGCAAACATGGTTTTTCCGCAGAGGACATTTGGGAACGCCTTCTATTATAGGCTAACCGGGGCTTATTGGTAGAATCTCTCGAATACAACCTCTTCTCGCTCCGTTCCGGTGGTTCGACAGAATCTTCCGTTACCTTCCAATACGCCACCTTTTCGGTACGTCCCTCGCCGAGACCATCCTTCGCCCATGGTCCGCTCCGGTCACCCCAGACCGGCGCAGATTTGGGTGACGTTTGGGCGCTCCGGCGTGTCCAACGCGTGCGAGTTAGTTTGGGTGCCCTTTTTGGGTCGTGAGCCAAGTTCTAAAGTCGCGAACGCGACGGCAGTTAATAGCCTGGGGTGAAGCGAGTCATCGAGCGGAACCCCAGGTTGATTAGCCGCGCCAAGCGACGGCACTTTGAATCGTCATCGTATTCAAGACCGTGCCGTCGCTTCGCGACTCAGGACATCTTTGGGTTATGTCAACCTGGGGTTCCATTCGCTTCGCGAACTCCACCCCAGGCTATTGGCTGCCGTCGCGTTGCGACTAGAATCGATCGATGCACCGGTGCTGTTTGGCGGAGAGCAACTCGCTCCGGTCACCCAATCCGGTGCGTTTTATCGAGTAAGCTTCGACGCACCGGCGTGTCAAACCGGAGCGAGTTGGCTGGCGGCGAAACTCCTCTCCGATTTCTGTCCACTTTTTCTACGACCTTCTGCGCCGTTGCGGGAGCGAGATCGTCAAGTAGAGTTGCCGACCGACACCATTCGCCTTGAAAACCCTATAATCCTTCGAGTTTTGTCGCTCATCCCTCTGACAACAATTGACGTCCCATGACTGATAGTATGAACCAGCTTCGCTCCAAAGCGGAAGACTACCGAGCAAATCTAGAGCAGGGCCAGCGTCGGAATTGGCTGACGGTTCTCTCTGCAGTTCCGGAGGAGAATCGACTAGCACTCGCCGCCCTTTTGATACCGATTGAAATCGGTTTTCGAGCTCGGAATGGTGAGGAAATTGATCCGCGAGTGGACTACCCCAATCTCTCCGAGGAACTCTATGGTCTTTTACAAAAGGAAATTGAAGTACTCGGCAATCGCATTACGATTGACCAGCCAAAAAATCGAACGAGTCATTACGAACCTCAAAGTGGAAGATCAGCTTCCGATGGTCGGGCTCCGCAATTCCTAGGTCCCTACAAACTTCTTCACAAGATAGGTGAAGGTGGAATGGGTGAGGTCTGGATGGCGGAGCAAGAGAGACCGATCCGTCGCCGAGTCGCCATCAAGCTCATCAAGAGCGGGCAAGACACGAAGCAGGTCGTTGCCCGTTTCGAGGCCGAACGCCAAGCCCTTTCGATGATGAATCATCAGAACATTGCTCGCGTTCTCGATGTGGGCACGACCGGCGATGGCCAACCATTCTTTGTCATGGAATTGGTACAGGGGATCCCGTTCAGCACCTATTGCGATAAAAACAAGTTATCGATCAAAGAACGACTTTCTCTGTTCATTCCCGTCTGCGAGGCGGTTCAGCACGCCCATCAAAAGGGAATCATTCATCGCGATTTGAAGCCAAGCAACGTCTTGGTGTGTCTCTCGGACGGTAGACCTACGCCCAAAGTTATCGACTTTGGACTGGCCAAGGCGCTGCAACATACGACCCGCTTGACCGACAAAACGATGTTCACCGAAATCGGACAGGTTGTGGGGACCTTGCAGTATATGTCTCCAGAGCAAGCTGAGATGAACCAACTCGATATCGATACTCGAACCGATGTTTATTCGCTGGGTGTGATGCTGTACGAACTGCTGACCGGAAGCACTCCTCTGGATCGCCATACGCTAGGCAATCAGGCGATTCTTAAAATTCTCGAACTGATCCGCGAGCAGGAGCCCCCGCTTCCCAGTTTGCGACTTAGCAGTGTTTCCCCAGAAGCCGCCAGCGGTGTTTCACGGCAACGCAAGATTGAGCCGGGGAAACTCAAGAACATCCTGCGCGGTGAACTCGATTGGATTGTCATGAAAACGCTCGAAAAGGACCGCTCGCGTCGTTATGAGTCAGCCAGCGAGCTTGCGATCGAAATCCAGCGATATCTTTCGGGCGATCTCGTTCGAGCTCGACCACCATCCCGCAGCTACCTCGTACAGAAGTACATCCGAAAGCATAGGGGGCTAGTCGCTTCGCTCGTTTCGATCTTCGCACTGCTGCTAATCGGAATCGCGGGTACGTCGTGGGGAATGTTTCGAGCCAACGAAGAATCGATTCGATCTCGAGCGGCGGAAAAGGATGCGGAAATCGCCAAGGTCGAGGCGCAACAAGCTGCCGTGTCGGAACGAAAGTCGCGCGAGCAGTCGGAATTGCGTCTACGGCAAGTCGAGCTGGGGAACGACACACTGGGAGGGATTTTTAAAGATCTCGATATCCGAGCCATCGATAAATCGAAAAACAAGCTGGAGGTGGTTCTCGCAAAGCGACTCATCGCGGCTGGTTCGCAGATCAAGGGCGACTCGATAGGAGATCCCACGGTAGTAGCAAAATTACAAAGTAACCTGGGTTTTTCGCTCGTCAATCTCGGATTCGCGAAAGATGCCATTCAATTGCTCGAGGACTGTGTCGAGACCTTTACCGCTGAATTGGGAAGGAGCGATCCGAAAACCCTCTCAGCACTCACCAATTTGGCCGTTTGCTACAACGACGCTGGATTTTTGGACAAAGCGCTGCCTTTAGCGGAAGAAGCATATTCAATAGGGAAATCGGTACTCGGAGACGATCAAGAAAAACTACTCGCGATCATGAATAGTCTAGGCTCCTGCTACGAGCAATCCGGGAAACTCGATCAAGCGTTACCGCTTCGCGAACAGACTCTCGAGGTAACCAAGAAAGTTTTTGGCAACGAACATCCAAAAACGTTAACCTGCCTGAACAATCTAGGCTCGCTTTACTTCGCGGCTGGTAAACCTGAAAAAGCGTTGCCGTATATCGAACAAACCCTCGAGACCATCAAGATAGTCCTCGGTCCCGAACATCCCAACACGCTTGCCACCATGAACAATCTCGCCGCATTGTACCGCACTCTCGGTAGGCTTGAGGAAGCAATCCCATTGTATGAGGAGACATTAAAGCTACGGCTGGAACTATTGGGAGCCGAACACCCAGAAACGCTCATCAGTATGAACAATCTGGCAGTTGGCTATCGAAGCATTGGAGATCTAGAGAAAGCGCTTCCACTCATTCAACAAACCCTTGAACAACGCAAAGTGAAGCTTGGTGTGGAACATCCCGATACGCTTCTCACCGCGACGAATCTCGGCACAGTCTACCTGATCAATGGTCAGACAGATCTCGCGATACCACTCCTTAACGAAGCGCTGGAATTCCGCAAAGCAAAACTCGGCATGGATCATCCGGATACGATCAAAGGAATGAAACTGCTAGGCGATGCATACCTGGCCAACAGACAGTCTGAACTGGCAGTGTCACACTATCAGGATTCGGTTCAACATTCAGAAGGCAAGTTCCCTGCGGATGATCCGCTAAAACTGTCTGCGATGATGGGATTGGCCACCGCTTTGTTTGTCAACAAGCAGTCCGACCAAGCGAAAAAACTATCCAAAAGTGTTCTTGAGATATTGAGCGCAAAGAGACAGACGCTCGGCAAGCAAGCTACGAGCCTCAATAGTCAATTGATCGAAATGAGTGACAACCTCATCAAGGTGCATCAGCATGAAGCGGCTGAACCTTTCGTCCGTGAGTGCCTGTCCATTTGCTCGGAGTTCGATCCCGATGCCTGGGTCGCATCCTATGCAAAGACGTTGCTTGGTTCGGCGCTGGTGGGTCAATCGATTGACCAAAAGGAATTGGACGCGGATGCGGCTCGAGTTCGATGGAGCGATGCGGAAACCCTCTTGAACTCGGGTTATGAAGGACTCATTCAGCGCGCAGAGGACCTGCCGATCAAGCTTCGACGAAAACGGCAATTAGAAGCGATTGACCGATTGATTGAACTTTATAGGGTCAACGAGGACGGAGCAGCGCTTCAGAAATGGGAGCAGAAGCGACGAGAAGTTTTGGCTTACAATCAATAGTGTCGCGAGAAAACTGGTGCTTTGTGACATCATTGCTGCTCAACCGGCCAAACGTGCGCCGAACACCAATGGTGGATTCTTGAGGCTGTCCAATGGTGACTAGGTGACCCGGTGGACGCTCCGGCGTGTCAAACCGGCGCGTCGACGGGGTCGCGAATCTAAGCCGCTAAGTGGCGGCATGCTGTAGTCATGGACGTGAACGCGCGAGCCCATCGAATTTGGTGGACGTTTCAAGCCAGCGGCAGCAAACTCGTCCGCCGCATTTTCGAAGGAGATCGCATGCGATTCCATCTACACCGACCGCCGGTCGCGGAGCGAGCCGGCCTACGTAGATCCGTCTCTCCGCCGACGGATGTCCTGTTCCATAGCGCTGACAGCGTGTATCGATCCGAATGGACGTTGCTAACCAGCGCCAGCCAAACCGTCCGCCGCATTTTCGAAGGAGATCGCATGCGATTCCATCTACACCGACCGCCGGTCGCGGAGACCCCAAGGCTCTCTTCTACCTGGACCTTGCATCGTTGCGCGATCGCGGTGCGACTATCACTCACAACGCTTTCATTGCAATCCAACACGGACCGGTCATTGCGAAGTATCCTCGGCGGCTGATCAGTCAGCTGGAAACACTTGGCATCGCAAGACAAGTTAGCCTGTGGGATGGATCGAATCCGGTCGTTCTAGAATCTTGCCCGCCACACTTCACCTTTCTTGATTCGGATGCGATGATCCTGGCCTCTGCCGTGACCACCTTCTTTGCAGACGCGTCATCTCGCCAAGCATCCGACTACTCGCATGAAAACCCAGGTTGGAAGCGAGCATGGATCGAGTCTCAACGGACGGGCAAGGCAACCGCTGTCAACATGCCTTGCCGAACAAGCCGAGTACTTTGGTTGCATGGTCTTTGTCAAAGAGATCAACCAATCCACTGTTTTCGCCTTCGACGATCGGTACCTCCGAGAACGCGTTAAAGAGCTCACAAAATAGCGAGGCTTCAACAGAGCGCCGTGAGACAAAAACGACGCGCGCCGACGCGAAAACGGCTCGCCGTGAGACAAAAAGCGCTCCGCACGTCGCACGCAGCAATTCGCAAAAAGAAAAAACCCCGGGAACCAAAGTGAAAAGCTATGTTTTCCGTGAGATTCCCAGGGTTTCGGAGTGGAGGATAACGGACTTGAACCGATGACCTCTTGCATGCCATGAGTGTGCATCTATAGAAAACGTTGGGATTTCTTGCGTATTTCCTTGCTTTGGGGCCCTTTTTCTGGTCAAATTGGCCCCAGCAAAGGGCCCCAAGGATTTGAACAAATGGCAAGAGAAGCAATAAAACTTGGTGTCGAAAAACACGGCACTAAGTTCAGGTACAAAAAGAAGTTTAAGTCTGCGAGATGGCGATCCAAATCCTTCGATGCTGACACTCGTGAAAACAAACGTCAGGCATGGGCGGATTTTGTTGAGTGGCGCAAGGGTAAAATCGCTGCACAACAGCCCGTGCGCTTCGATTCGAGTGATCCGTATGCGCTACATCGAGAGCTAGTCGCCGAAAAGTTTCGTTCAATGGTTGAACACGCTGAATTGACAGGGAACCCGTCACTGGCGGCGACTTTTCGAGCGCACCTTGCAGATGTTCCAACGATGGACCGAGACACTCTATTTGAAGCAACTGCTTTCGTTGCAGGAGAGTACGGCGGGCAAGCAACTGGGGAGATCATTGCAGACCGAGCAACTACCGTTGAGCAGATAAAGGATTCGAGCAACCCAAATCTGAACTGTAAGTTGCTTGCCGATGAATACATCTCTCGGCTGCGACGGAAAGCTGAGAGCAATCAGGGCAGCTATGGTCACTACGGTCAGGTTAAGAGGGCCTTGGAGGTCTTCGTCGAATGGTTTGGTGCGTCAAGATCGTTGGAGCATGTCACTGAAAAAACTATTCGTGACTACACTGCGCACCTGGAGAATCTCCTCACGGAAAAAAAGATAGCTCGTAATACCGCTTTCAATTATCAGGCAAAATTCCGAAAGTGGATGACGGACCTAGCGGAAGACTACCCAGAAGTTCCTCTTCCAAAAAACCTACGAAGCAAAGCTCAGCGAATTCCAACTGAACGCAAAGAACCTAACCCGTTCACGATAGAGGAAGTACAACTACTATTGTCAAATGCTTCCGACAAAACAAAACTTTATTTGTGTTTGATGCTCAACTGGTAAGCGTACACGAGGCGGCGGGAGACTTTCCGGCTGGCGAGGCCGAGCCCTGCCCGCCTGACCCAACGGCAACCCGGGTTACCCCTTCATTGACTTCCTAAGCTGGCTCCGAACGCGACGCTTGGCCGCTTGCTCCAACG
>JANMHA010000429.1:0-2673 GCA_031374925.1 Pirellula sp.
TTCGCATTTAACCGCAGGAGCCAAGAAAGTCGTGCTTAGCGCTCCGGCTAAAGATGGTGCGGACCTTACTTGCGTTCTGGGTGTCAACGACAACAAGCTCACCGCGGACCTAAAATGCGTTTCGAATGCTTCTTGCACGACCAACTGCCTAGCTCCGATTGCCAAAGTTCTCAATGATACTTTCGGTATCGAGTCGGGGTTGATGACAACCGTGCATGCGTATACCAATGATCAGAAGGTACAGGATTTGCCACACGCCGATCCGTATCGTGCTCGGGCTGCGGCGTTGAATATTATCCCAACCACCACAGGCGCCGCGTCCGCAGTTGGCTTGGTCATTCCGGAACTCAAAGGAAAATTGACTGGTATTGCGATGCGCGTACCCGTTGCAACTGGCTCTGTTGTCGACTTGACTGTCAACCTCAAGAAAGAAACAACCGTGGCTGAGATCAACGCGGCCATGAAACTTGCCGCCGAAGGACCGCTCAAGGGAATTCTCTGCTACACCGAAGACCCAATCGTTTCCAGCGATATCATCGATGACCCTCACAGCAGCATCTTCGCAGCTGACTTCACTCAAGTCCTAGGTGACAAGGGCAAGTTGGTGAAGGTGGTTTCGTGGTACGACAACGAATGGGGCTACAGCTGCCGCACAGCTGACCTGTGCGCACGTTTGGGCAAGTTCCTTTAAAGAAGACCCAACGTCAAAACATCATCAAAAGCCACGGTTTGGATAAGCCGTGGCTTTTTTTATTGTCGCCTTTCGCTCCGCGAAAGTGCGCCGCGGTCACGCACTTTTGCGGAGCAAAAGGCGACACTTGTGGACGAGCGAGGCCGTTCGCTCGTTGGGTTCCTGCCAAACCTGAACGAGAGCCTCGCTCAGTCACAAAAAACCAACAGCCCTCTTTTAAACCATGGATTGCTAGCAAAAGCCCTGTGTTTTTGTTGTTTTTTCGGCTTGACGGGGACCCCTGGTTTGGGACACGTTGTTAGATAGTTCGACCGTGATGTGTGTCTCCCAGTGATTCGCATCACAAGTCTAATTTTGGATCAGGATGATCCATGAGACCACAAACAAAAATTGGCAAGGAGGCCACAGGCATGTCGCTCATTTCTTATCCATCCGTATCACTTCGCCAACTATTTCCGTCGGCACAAATCGTCGGTGCCGACGACATTCAATGCGATGCTTGTCTAGCCAGCATCGATCAAATAGCCTCGGCTTGCGTATTCGCGATAGGCTTAGATGGCGAATCGGATGCAGCACGCGACACCGTTGACGCAATCAACTCCGGTGCCAAGGCGATTCTCACCGAGCAGTTTCTTCCCTCAAGCGTACCGCAATGCATTGTTCCGGACGTTCGTGAAGCCTACGCACACCTTTGCCATGCGTTGGCGGGCAAGCCAAGTGAAAAGCTGTTGACAATTGCCGTTGTGGGTACGCACGGCAAGACTACGGCGGCATTGATGGTGGCTTCGATGCTGAAGAACATCGGAAATCGAGTTGCTTACTACACTTCCCTGGGAGCTAGCGACGGAAAAGACGCAGGCCTAGTTGCTCATCACGATGCCGACGCCAATCATTTGGCCCAATGGCTTGCGACTAGTGCGGTCAATCAGTCTCCAGCCGCCGTCGTCGAATTGACAGACGACATGCTGCGTTCGCATGCTGCTAGCGGCGTCGAGTTCGATGTGATTTTGTTTACGGGCCTTCGGAAATCGCAACGCATCGATTCGTTGCAAGCGCGTGGCGTGGAAAACGCTATGCACCGCCTAATCGGTCAACTAAAACAACACGGTATCGTGGTATACAACGCAGATGATGCGAGGCTGAATCGCTGGATCGAAAGACATCAACCGCACTCGATCGGTTACGGACTCGATGCTGCAGCGGATGTTCGCGGCAGCCGACTAAGCAGTTTGCCCGGCGAGCAATCGTTCATGCTTTCGGCTGGTAACTGCGTTATGCCCCTGACTAGTCTCCTGCTCGGGGATCACAATGCGCGGCATATGCTAGGCGCCGCAGCAGTCGGTTATGCATTCGGCCTTGAGCTATTCGAAATTGTCCAAGGAATCGAACGATTGCAGAAAATTCCAGGGCGATTGCAACGCGTCCCCAACTCCAACCAATGCCCCGTTTACATCGATAGCGCAGATCAAGCCGACCGTTTGGCTGTCGCCATGCATGCTCTGTCGAAGCATGGCAATCCGATCATTTGTGTAGCCGAAGTGCCCGAGGCCGCTACGCCCGAACAAATGGCGGCTTACGGACGCGTTATGGAACGATCTGCCTCAAGAGTCATTCTGACCCAAAGTCGCCAATCAACCCGCAGCGGTCAAAAAGCCATGTGGCAAGTTCTGGACGGTTGCGAGTATCCAGCCTCCATTCAAATCGTACCGAACCGCGAAACGGCTATCGAGTTGGCCATTCGAAGTGCTAGTGCTGGCGAACAAGTCCTTGGTCTGGTCGTTGGTCCATCGATTGGCGCCCCAACCGGCCAACAGAATTTGTTCGCCAGCACTCGCACTTCGAATTGCCAACTCGATAGCCATCTCACGGTTCGGTACGATCTGAATGGAGGCTGGATACTCGCAGCCGTCCAGAACTTGCCACATGGCTTTTTGACCGCTGCGGGTTGATTGGCGACTTTGGGTCAGAATGACTCTTGAGGC
>JANMHA010000443.1:0-1513 GCA_031374925.1 Pirellula sp.
ATTGATGGGCGGTTGCTGAATAGGCGGTCGTTGAATAGGCGATTCTGTTATGCGCTTACCCGTTTTATTAATAAAAAACGTTTCTTTACCCACTTGCACCTGCGCCCGACCCTTTCTAAAATTCTGAGAAACGTTGTCATACTGAGGGGGTATTACTATATTATTGAAGTGATCAATAAATCCCCATTTATTACTGACTTTCATTGCCGCGAGGCTTTCGGAGAAGGCATAAGCGTTCTGATACTGAGGGGGTATTAAAATCTCTTTGGTTTTAGCATTTCTGAAACCGTATTGCTTACGTGTTTGAAAGGGTTCAAAATCACGGTCTTGTAATTGTTGAGGCGGCGGTGCTATGTTTTGTTGCTGCTGTTGCGCTATTTCAGGATAACAAATTTTACCGATAAATGCCACTTCTTCGGGCGTTAAAACACTGTCTCGCCATGCCCATTTATCAAGTTTAGTGAAATAAGTGCAGGCACTGTCTAATAATTTTTGTTGGTATGATTCTATCATCGAAGCTGTAAATCGCTGAGGTACTTTGAAGGATTTACTATAAATCAAAACCCCGGCATTCCAATAGGCAATGGATATATTTCTATAAAAAGAAGCAGTATCCAAAGCGTTTTGGCGTATTAAATTGAACGATTCTGCAAGCAGTATTTCTTCCATTGAGGCATTCTGAGGATAGCCTTTTTGAGCAAATAAGCGTGTGTAGTTATCTTTTTCCTTTTGAAATTGAGCAACCATTTGAGTGAAATCGCCTTTTCGAACCGTATTTGAATTAAGACTATCCTGTGCCGACTGGATAAGATAGTCGAACTGCTCTAAAAGACGTGTTCCTTTACCGATTTCAATGGTATCACAGAGTATTTGCTCATAAAAAGTGAGGGAATCCTGGGGCGTTTTTAAACAATAATCGATATTTTTATGAGCACTCACTACACCATCACACTCTTTTGAATGAGGATTAAAAAACCAAAGACAAATCAAAGCCAGAACTGCCACCAATGACTGCCAAACCCACTGCGGCGTACGTGGCAAGCGGTTAGTCTCTTGCACGCGGACATATTTTCTCAAATTATCAGGCACAACAAAATCCAACGGCGTGCGCGGACGATTCAGATACTCGGCTACAAGGAAATCCTGCTCGGCATCGAGGGCTAACAGTTTTTCCAATTCAGTCTCCAAAGCCTTGCGTTGTCGCGCCTCGGGTTTGAGGAGGAGTTCGTTCATCACCATTTGTAGGCGATAGTCTTCGTAGGCGATGGAGTCGCTTGGCGGCTGGCAATTTTTAAGAATTTCTGCTAAATGCCGTCTGGTTTGCTCCAATACTGAGGGGTGTGTTTCAGAGAGCCATTTGAGCAATGTTTTACGCACCGCCTCAGGCATTTTACCATCCACGAACCATGATAACCGATTGATTGTGAATAAGTTATCTAAAGTAACCAGCCCCCCCTGCCCCTCAAAGGGGGGAGTTCCAGAAGCGGCACGGGCTAACTCCCCCCTTTGGGGG
>JANMHA010000459.1:0-13931 GCA_031374925.1 Pirellula sp.
TGAAGATTGTGTTTGAATCCTTTGTTTCCCAACATATTCAACACGTGAGCCGGTCAAACGGTTCTTTCTTCAAGGAGCTTTTTTGCGTTTTACCCAATCTTTTTATTGGTCAAATGAATTTACGGACAGACACTAGCTAGCTAGCTAGCGACTCACCACGTCCTTCGTAAACTCGGGGACGTGCCACACGATGGTGGGCTCCACCACAGCCATTTCATCGCGACTCTTTCAGTTTCTTGATCAGAAACTCAACGGAGGTATCGAAGTCCGGATGCTTGTGGTCGGGATAGGAAATTGTGCAGTCGACGCCTATTTCTTTGCATCGTTTTGCAAACTCAATCCCGTAAATCGCGGAATGGGTTGGATCCGGTTCTTTGCCCCCAAACACCGGTTCGGTTTTTTGATTCGGGTACTCAAGGAAAAGGCCGGGATCGTCCTTGGAAAGCAATTCTATGGGCGAGTACTCTTTGATCCAAGGCAGCACTTTTTCCCGGTTCTCGGTCAGCAAGTCGAATTCTTCGGCCCGACTACGACCCTTGGCCGCGAATCCGAATGCATGCCCACCGTACACGGAATTCGAAATCCAAGCTTTCAGTTGAACCGGGTCGAGAGAAGTTTGCGCACCGGTGACTGCCGCGCATTGCAAGCGCGAGGACTGTCTAGCCACCGGATCAGTACTGCTCGGGTCGGCGAGATCGTTATGCAGTGCGAGCCACAGAGAAGTGCAAGCACCGGCCGAACCGCCGGTTGCTCCGACTCGAGACGGATCGATATTCCATTCCGCGGCTTTCGATCGAATGGTTTGCAACGCTCGGGCCGCGTCATGCACACATGCCTTTACGGGCGGCTCCACTTTCTGGTCCATGGCCTGAGCGATAAATCGATAGTTGATCGCCGCCACAGAAATACCCGCATCCAGGAAGGTTTTGATCGGTCGATTTCCATAGCTCGTCTTGTCGCCGTTGACCCAACCACCCCCATGGATCAAAAGCACCACCGGTGTCGGCTTGTCGGAGGACGCTTTCCAAAAGTCAAACTTTTGACGTTCTGAGTCTTTCCCGTAGACGACGTCCGCATGCGTTGGTTCAAGCCTGGCGGGTGGCGTTTTGGCGGCGGTTGCCTCTTTGGTAGCAGCCTTGGCTGGCGCTTGGTCCTGAGCACAAAGACTTGGTCCGAAAAAACACAGCGCAAAAATCCAAATCGTTTTCATAGGAGGGTCCCTAACAAGGAGAGGAAATGCCAATCGAGAACATGTGTGCGTACTGCGTCTACTTACCAAACAACCGAACATCGTCGAAATCATTCATGTCGTCAAAGGAACCGATACCGATTCGCCCTTTTCCAAAGGTTTTGTCGGTCGCAGTTAAATGAGGCTTCTTCATATCATCGAAGAAGACTTCAATGGTTCCTACAGTGCTGTCACGAACGACTTTCACGGTATGCCATTTGTCGTCCCAAGCAACCTCTGCTTTGTTTTCAGTCAACGGGCGGCGTGGTTCGGCGTTGACGATCATGATTTGACCGCTGGCGGGGTCTGGCTTGGCGCCCAAGTGCACGTAGTAAAAATGCTGTGGATCTTGATGGCAAAAGAAAGCACAACAATCGCGGTGGTTGCCGGTATCTTTGGTGCTTCGGACTTTGAAGATCAAAACAAAATCGGCTAGTTGTAAGTCTTGGATCAGTGCGATATTGTGTGGGCTGCGCACCTTGGGTTGGTAGTCGCTAATACGTTTGTTGAGTCCAAAAGATTTCTTGCCATCCTCCTCATGGAGCGTCCAAGACGCATCGTCGGTGGTCTGCCATTTGTCGCGTCCCTTTTCAAAGTCGTCGCTGAAGACCAGCGGCATTCCCTTTGATTCGTCACTTGACTGGGCGAGAGACAAATCGGTCGAAATCGACGCATAGAGGACAGCGGGGAACAAAACGCGAAGATTAAAAAAGTTGTGGATCATTTTGTGATGCAATGAGAGGACCACTCGACCAAATACGTCGCTACTTCAATTTAAGATCGTATTTCAAATCCTCCAAGGGCTTGTCGGCGACTTCGACAGAAAGCGTGCTTTTGACGTTGTATTTTTCCGGTATGATTTCCTTCATGATGTCGGTCACGGGACTTTGAGGGTCTTCTTCATACATACGCTGTTCTCCGATCTTTTTGCCGGAATTGATCATTACGGTCAACTTCCCTTTTGGAAGCCGCGTGCTGAATTTCCCATCTTCAATGGCAGCGTCAACCGAGGGAGTCACACCGTCACCAGGTGTAAATCGGATGGTTCCCTTGGCAACTGCCGTTCCGTCTAAAGTAACGGTTCCCTTCGCAGGAGTTAGTCCATCCGACTTAGATGAACCGCATCCGGTGGAAAAGGCTAAAAGAAAAACAATTCCAAGTCTTAAAGCAAATGGGAACATCTACGACTTTCGTTACGGTTCATGTTGCGTCAGTGTTGGTTGCGTCAGTGTTGACTGTGGACTTTCGACCGGTTGGCTGTGGACTTTCGTCCGGTTGGCTGTGGACGAGCGAGGCCCTTCGCTCGTTGCATTCTTTGCAAACCGGAGCGAGGGCCTCGCTCAGCCACAAAAGCTAAGCATGTCGTGGCCCGCGCGATAGCGACGGACGGGCCACAAAATAGCAATACTAGTTGTCAAGGGATGCAACTTCGGCACCATCAATCGTTCCAGCCGCACGCCATATCAATACATCTACTGAATCCGAGAGAAAGCGTGTAGAGCCATCTGCGTTCACGACGTTTACACCACCGGTGTGGCGACTGCGAGCCTGTCGGTAGACGGTCGCAGCGGCGCTGGCAGTCTGAACCGCAGGCGGGTTGTCTGGGTATTGCGTGGGACGAACATACCACAATCGGTCTAAACCTTTATTGGGGCCATTGATTGTCCAGAACTGGCCGCACCCTTTATCGTCATTTAAAAAGTCGCCGCGAACATCGAAGTCATTGTCGCGTTTGGCCATGATGCATTCCGAGAGCAGCATTGTATTTGACAGCCCGTCGGTGATCGACGCAAAACGTACCAATCGAGGTAAGTTGCGACTCGTAAAATCGGTGTAACCGAATGGAGCTAAGCCTTTCGCGGGATCTTGTACGGGATCGGTCGTATCGCGTGGTATGCCAATATTGCCCCAGTTGATGACGTAATTTCCCCTCGAACGCCAATACTGATCACCTTGCCAAATCGCTTCACCGCGGTCGCTAGGGCAAAAGTACATTGGGGCCGTTTTGGCATAGATCCCCGTGGTCGTGTTTACCACTGTATTAGGAACCTGATAAAAGTGCACTGTCTGATCGAACTGGGCGTACATGCTTCCCTGTTCGACATATGGCCAAATCAGAACAACCCACGTTCTCCTCGGATTGCTTCGATTTCCTTCGGGCAATTGCTTTCGAGCAGACTCGAAGTTGTGCATTGCCAAGCCCCATTGCCTAATATTGTTTTGGCATCCCATTCGACGAGCGGCTTCGCGAGCAGCTTGTACGGCAGGCAGCAATAGCCCGACCAAAATACCAATGATCGCGATTACGACCAAAAGCTCGACCAAGGTAAATCCACGCTTAACGTAACTTCGAGTGTGACGCATTACATAACTCCAAAACAAAGAAAAGAAAGATTTCATATCAGCTTAGGCTGATGAAGTCGCGTTAGAGGATGACAGTGTAGCGATTGGCGACATAGACCGCAAGCAAATTGCTTCATCCTTGAATTGGATTGCAGGTGACAGTCAACATAAAAGATACTTTGGGGCAACTTCTGTAGCACTAATCGACATGAATTCGCGGGAAAAATACAAAAGCCATGAGTGAAAGCATTCCATTCTCTTTTGGGAGTTAGCGCAGGGATTTTATCAAGGGTTCGAACTCTGGGACCTGTTGAAGCACACGCAAATCGAGGTCGCTGCTCAAGAATACATGATCCTTGTAGCCACACTTAACAGCTGATTCGAGGACGTTGACTGCACGTGACCGCAATTCGATATCCTCCGGCGCCGCCACTTTGCTCGACAATCGTGCAAGTGCTCGAGCGATATCAATTCGCATTTCATTGTCAAGCAACGGGAAGACCAAGTATTTGTCAACAATCTCATGGGATTTTTTGGCGTCGCCAACAGCGGCGCTGGCAAGCATCAAATCAAGCTGCTTTCGATCGTTGGATGCATCCAGCGACGCGGCCTCAAGCCGCAGTGCAAGACATCGTTGGAAGCTCTCTTGCGCCGTTTCGATACCAAGCATCTCTCGCCACTGTCCGACGCGATAATGGGCGAGTGCCGTCCTCCTCCGTTTCTCCGCATTTCGAGTATCTTGTTGGTAAAACCGATCCGCAATGGTTGTCGCCTCTTCCAGTTTTTGCAATAAGGCCCTGGGATCTGAGCTTTGAATCATGATTTCGGAAAACACTCCGAGGTAGCCGACATATTGCATTGCTTTGGATGGGAGTGTCGGATCAGCGTCGAAGGACTGTCTTGTAACTGCTACGACTTGGGTGAGTATCTTCTCCGCTCTTTGTGGCTCACCTGTTCGAAAGTAGAGAGACGAAAGAGCAAGATTGTTGTTGGTGATATATCCATTGATCGTGATTGGAAGTGTTTTTTTATCCTCTTCGGACAATGGGTTTTCCGATTTTGGTTCGAATGCTTCACCGCTTGGAATCGCCGCCAGCACTTCCTTGTACAAACGCGTTGACTCGTCAAAAAGTTCGCGGGCTTTCATTGGGTCACCGTTCCTATAGTTGGCAGTCGCTAGAACCTTTTTAACCTCAGCCAGTTGAACGCGCGCCTGATAAAATTCTAGAAGTCCTTTATTGTCGTCTGGAGAGCTGCTTGGGTGATCGATGACATCTTGAGCCAACGCTTCCGCGCGGTACAGTAATTCGAAGTGCTTCGGGAAATTGCGATTAGATTCAAGTTGAAGCACGGCCAAGTCCCGTAGGAACTTAGAGAGATTGAGCCTTGCGGCGTCGCTATTGCCTTTGATTTTCAGACGTTTTTCACCAAACTCGACCAATTCTTGGAGCTTTTCTTGGGCCTCGCTTACCTTGCCCTTTTCTTGCAAGCCTTTGGCTATCAATGACAGACCACTAGCGCGTGTCGGCGCCGCCTGATCGGTCTCAGGCAATTCACCAACGATCTCACTGAGAATTGGGAGCATCTGTTCCAGGGCATTTTCAACATAGTTTCTCATGCGAGGATTGTCATAGATGTCGACTTTCAGTAGATCCTTTATGACGTCCTGGATATACACTTTCATTCGATCCGATCGACGCGTTGCCTCGTTTGCATTGTCGGTTGCCTTAGTTGCATTGTCGTTGGCCAGCTTGGTTTGTTTCGCAAGATCCGCATTCTTGGCGGAGAGCACCGCTGCGGTCCAACTGGAACCGATAGCAATCGCGAACAACAAAGACAGCGCCGCTGCGGACAGGCTCGCGACAATCGGATTGCGTTTACACCATCTCCAAACGCGTTCGCCGACGCTTACTGGGCGGGCGAGAATGGGCTCTCCTCGCAAAAATCTTCCAATATCCTCAGCCAATTCCTTGCAACTCGAATAGCGTTGACCGATGTCCTTTTGCAAAGCCTTGAGGCAAATGGTCTCAAGGTCGGCTGGGATTTGCTTTTCAAGCTGTCGCAGTGGCAAGGGTTCGTCTCGAAGCACTTGCATATAAACGTCATCGCGACGGGCGGCAACAAAGGGAGGCCTTCCGGTCAGCATTTCATAAAGCACTGCACCTAACGCATACTGATCGGTGGCGGGACCGATCAATAGGTTGTCACCCAAAGCTTGCTCGGGCGACATATAGCTTGCCGTTCCCATAATGGTCCCAGTTCGCGTGCTACCGGGAGTTTCTGCCTCCTCAATCTGCTTGGCTAATCCAAAGTCAGCAATTTTGGGGACGCCTGCACTCGTAAGAAGGATATTGGCTGGCTTCAAATCTCGATGCAAGATGCCTTGTTCATGGGCATAGGCTATCGTCATCGCAAGGATTGCAACCATCTCCGCAGCTTCCCTAGGTGGCTGCGGGTTCTTGCCAAGCTTTTCCGAAAGCGGCGGCCCATCAATGAATTCAAGTGAAAAGTAGGGTAAGCCGTTGTTCTCGCCGATATCGAACACCTGCACAATATTGGGATGCTGCAAGTGGGCAACCGAATGGGCTTCGGTCAAAAATCGCTTCAGTTGCTCGGGGCCAGCGTGTCCACCGCCAAGGATCATTTTCAGGGCAACCGTCCGCTTCAGACCCCGCTGGTAGGCTTTGTAGACGACCCCCATACCGCCACGACCAAGCTCTCCCAAAATCTCATAGCCGCCGATAACTTTTTGCGTCGCTTTTTGTTGGCCAACGCTTGTCGCAGATGTGTCGAACGTGGCAGTCAAATCGACATCGTTGGCTGAAACGATGTGACCCGCCGAACTCCATAGATGGGTAGAGTCCTCACCCTCTAGTACGTAAGTCTCAGCCATTGGGTCTGGCTTGAATGCAGCAGTCGGCTGATCGACTTGGCTCGACACTGAGTCGTTTGTTGGTGTATTAGCCAACTCCTGCGATTTAGACTTTGAATTGGCTTGCATTGCATTGGTCGCCTTGGAAAAGTGTTAGGATCGGAAAAGGAGACTCAAGCATGTGTCTCCCAATAAAGCTCTGCCTCTTGCCAAATATGGCCATCACCACCATCGATCGATGTCGTCCGCGATCTCACCGTTCTCCATTTTACCGTTGATCTGGTCCTTGACGCTGTTGTGATCGCCATCCGAATTATAAAGGTACCAGTCACAGCCCTTTTCGCCCCATAGTTCATCCTTGACCCCATCATCAAACACTGTGTCGTTCGCGGCATCCACAGAATTGCTGGCGCTAAATCGGAAGAAATAGACTCCGTTTTTCCGATCCGCAAACGTGGGATTTGCGGTTCCCATAATGTTCTTGCGTCGAGATGCGAAGTCTCGTGTGCTGCCCCATTCCGCCATGATAGCATCCAACGCCTCGCGGTGCTTATCATAAACGGTGTAACCAGCTACGAAAATATCGTCGCCATCGTCGCCATGAATCTTGTCGCAGCCCATGCCACCGATAAGAATGTCGCGACCGTCTCCGCCGTCGAGTTTGTCATCCCCCTTCTCTCCAAGGATGACATCGTCCCCCGCTCCCCCCTTGATGCGATCGTCCCCCTCACCTCCCCAAAGCATGCTTTGAATGGTGATATCTTGGTCGATCGTGATGTCGTCATCCCCGCGTAAACCAAAAACCAGAATTCGATCCACGTCGGCAGAAACCAGGCCACGGTAACGGACATTCTCCTCTCGATCCCGAATCTGAACACGAAGGTAGTCATCGTCTTTCTGGTAGTCCTTGATCTTTATCTGATCACTCCCTTGCGAACCGACGACAACCAAGATACACCGCGACGCATCCAATGGATCAACCATTATCGTCCAGCCTAACACGCCAAAATCACTTGATGCAACCGCACTGGTAGCTCCCCTGGAATCGGTAACAGTTGCCTTGATCTTGAAGACTCCGTCGTCGGCAGAAACGCGACTATAGGTCTTTGGTACGAAAACTCTTGCTCCACCACTGACGGTAGTCTCGCTTCCATCACCCCATTGGATGTTGTAGAGGAATGGCCCTGCCGAGTCAGCAAAATCCTGATCAAAAGCCGTAAATTCAATCATCGATGCGACATTGCGAACGCCATCAACGGGTGCTGCAATCGAAACAGTCGGTGGTGTATTCATGGTCGAGCCAGTAACCGTGACCACTGTCGTGTAGTCGTTGAAGCCTCCGTCCTTGTCCATGACTCGACCGTAAATGGTGATGGAGCCAGTAGTTCCCAATGTGAAGTTAGTGGTTGCTGAACCAACCGCGACACCATAACTTGTCGCCAATCCTGCCGAAGTAAGTGCAAAACTGAATCGTAAGCCAGCCAGCGTGTCAACCGACGAAGGATCAAATGCAGCAACTAAAGAAACCGTCACGGTCCCTCCTACTAAAATCGGGCCACTGTCCGACATTGTCGCTGTCGGTGCGACATTGGTGACAGCAACCGTCAGTGCGTTGGCGACGCTTAGGAACGTGCCGTCTTCGTCAACTAGGTCGACGCTGATGCTGAAGTTATTCGAACCGTCAGCGTAAACGTGAGTCTTCGCCCCGCCAGAATTGTAAGCGACACTACTGCCATCGCCCCAGTGAACGACGTAACTCGTAACGTTATCGGTGCCCGGATCCGTCACCGCTCCTAGCGTCAACGCATAATTAGCCCCTTCGACTACTTGGCTCGCACCGCTTATCGCAATCGTCGGTGCAACATTGGTGACAACAACGGTCAGTTGGTTGGCGACGCTTAGGAATGTGCCATCATCGTCAACCAAGTCGACGCTGATGCTGTAGTTATTCGAACCATCGGCGTAAACGTGAGTCTTTGCACCGCCAGAAGAGTAAGCGGCACTGCTGCCATCGCCCCAATGAACGACGTAGCTGGTAACGTTATCGGTGCCCGGATCCGTCACCGCCCCCAGGGTCAACGCATAACTTGCCCCTTCGTTCACTTGGCCCGCACCGCTTATCGCTATCGCCGGCGCAACATTGGTAACGGCAACCGACAGTGCGTTGCCAACGCTTAGGAACGTGCCGTCTTCGTCAACCAAGTCGACGCTGATGCTATAGCTATTCGAACCGTCGGCGTAAACGTGAGTCTTCGCCCCGCCTGAAGAGTAAGCGACACTGCTGCCATCCCCCCAGTGAACGACGTAACTCGTAACGGTATCGGCGCCCGGATCGGCTACCGCGCCCAACGTCAACACATAACTAGCCCCCTCGTCCACTTGGCTCGCACCGCTTATCGCAATCGTCGGCGCGACATTGGTGACAGCAACCGACAGTGAATTGGCAACGCTTAGGAACGTGCCGTCTTCGTCAACCAAGTCGACGCTGATGCTGTAGCTATTCGAACCGTCAGCGTAAACGTGAGTCTTCGCCCCGCCAGAAGAGTAAACGACACTGCTGCCATCGCCCCAGTGAACAACGTAGCTGGTAATGGTATCATCGCCCGGATCGGCTACCGCTCCTAGCGTCAACACATAACTTGCCCCCTCGTTCACTTGGCTCGCACCGCTTATCGCAATCGTCGGTGCAACATTGGTAACGGCAACCGTCAGTGCGTTGGCGACGCTTAGGAACGTGCCATCTTTATCAACCAAGTCGACGCTGATGCTGTAGCTATTCGAACCGTCAGCGTAAACGTGAGTCTTTGCCCCGCCAGAACTGTAAGCGTCACTGCTGCCATCGCCCCAGTGAACGACGTAATTGGTAACAGTATCGGTGCCCGGATCGGTCACCGCTCCGAGCGTCAACGCAAAAGTAGCCCCTTCGTTCACTTGGCTCGCACCGCTTATCGCAACCGTCGGTGCAACATTGATAACGGCAACCGACAGTGAATTGGCGACGCTTAGGTATGTGCCATCTTCGTCAATCAAGTCGACGCTGATGCTGAAGTTATTCGAACCGTCGGCGTAAACGTGAGTCTTTGCCCCGCCAGAACTGTAAGCGTCACTGTTGCCATCGCCCCAGTGAACAACGTAGCTCGCCACGGTATCCATGCCCGGATCGGCCACCGCGCTCAGCGTCAACGCATAATTAGCCCCTTCGTTCACTTGACTCGCACTGCTTATCGCAATCGTCGGTGCAACATTGGTAATATCGACGGACAGTGCGTTGGCGACGCTTAGGAACGTGCCGTCTTCGTCGACCAAGTCGACGCTGATGCTGAAGTTATTCGAACCGTCGGCGTAAATGTGAGTCTTTGTACCGCCAGAAGAATAAGCGTCACTGTTGCCATCGCCCCAGCGAACGACGTAACTCATAACGGTATCGGCGCTCGGATCGGTCACCGCGCCCAACGTCAACGCATAACCAGCCCCTTCGTTCACTTGACTCGCACCGCTTATCGCAACCGTCGGTGCAACATTGATAACGGCAACCGACAGTGAATTGGCGACGCTTAGGAATGTGCCATCTTCATCAACTAAGTCAACGCTGATGCTGTAGCTATTTGAACCGTCAGCGTAAACGTGAGTCTTCGCCCCGCCTGACGAGTAAGCGACACTGCTGCCATCCCCCCAGTGGACAACGTAGCTTGCCACGGTATCGGTGCCCGGATCGGTCACCGCACCCAGCGTCAACGCATAATCAGCCCCTTCGTTCACTTGGCTCACACCGCTTATCGTAATCGTCGGCGCAACATTGGTGACCGCAAGCGTTCTAGTCTCTGCGACGCCAGAGGTGTGTTCGTCGGCTACTGTCACTGAAACGGTGTAGGCGCCAGTCAAATTGTCATCTGCAAAGACGTGTGGCGCACTCGTGAAGCTAAAGACGCCAATCAATAACGGAATCGATGTGTTGGCTGACCCATCTCCCCAATTGATCGTGACTGTGTGTGCATCCAACGTGCCAAGATCGCTAAAGGTTCCAGAGGCCACGATGGATTGAGCCTCCATGATCGAAGCCGGACTGAGCGTAACCGCCGATATTGCCGGTTCGCTATTTACAACGTGAACCGTAAACGCGCGCGAAGCCGTGACTTCATAACTGTTCGTTATGGTAATATGGACTTCAAAATTGCCATCGTTTAGGTACTGGTGAGAGAAAGGAATTTCCGTAACAGGGTCATAATTGGTGAACGTGTCCGGTTGCACACCATCACCGTAAACAACCCGAACCGTCCAACTCTCGCCGCGGACGTCGTCGAAGCGGATCAAATTAGAAAGCGTTTCATCTTCGACTATCCATGCATCCTGCACGGGATCGATTGAAATCACCCCCTCATCGCCCGGTCCACCGTCAATAACATCAATACCACCGCGTCCCGCGAGAATATCGAAATCATCGAATGCCGAAGCCTTGGCAAAGCGATAGACAAACAATTCATAGCTGCCCACGTCAGTGTCTTGCAGCGAGTCCGATAAAATGGATTGCACGTCAACGGGGAGCGCCAACAACTCCGTCGGCGTCGGATCGCCTGTTCGAGGACCGCGCGTGAACGTATCGACTTCGATGACGTATTCCGCGTTCAACGGCAGCGTAACATCAAAAAGTACGGAGTCCGACGATTCAAACTCGTCGTCGTTCTCAGCTAGCGAATTGTAGTACGACACGGGAACAATCGTCGTGGCATTGACGCGACGATACAAGCGAACGACAGAATCGATATAATTGTCCACTCCACCGTTCGAAAACCGTCGTAAGGCCTTCGACATAACTTCAATGGAAATGACGTCGCCTGCGTTGCCAGCAAAGGAATAGTAGTCGTTTTCACTCGCGGCCCCAGCCAACTGAATTTCGCCTGACACGGCGAGCGTATCTACATAGAACGCTTTCGCGGCGTTGATTCCCTGTGCAAGCGTGTTTGGAACGCTGATCGTCTTCCATGAAATGGACTGAGCCGTTTCGGCTGTAGTGTTCGAGCCAGCGACTTCGTTGGTCCATGTAGCTAACGGCCCGACATCGAGCGGTCCTGTCGCCGGCCCGCTAGCGGCGAAGGCTATTTTGACAGCTTCACGTTCGCCAAAAAAGAGTTGTCCAATGTCGTTTTGCCGAGTCGTTCCCACGGACGCAGGCGAGCCGATGATATGATCGAATGTTTCAAACGCAGCCGACGTTCCTTGATATTGCGGTTTGAACTGACTGGCCCCGGGTGGCGAGTGGATGCCAAAACCGACTGGACCAAACGCATCGTAGTGGCGCAAACCCAGCAGGTGGCCCAATTCGTGGGCTGCTATCTTGGCAGATAAGGCGATTAGATTCTCATTCGTTCCTACCGGCATGTCGCGCCCGACCCGTGACTCGGAATCCTCAGGCAATTCCTCCATGAAATCGGCGTTGGGTGCGGAGGGCAGTTCGATCCCACCGAGCAGTCCGTTGATTTGTACTCTGGCTTCACCTCCGTAGTTACGATTGCCCAAGTCGATTTCGTCCGACTCGCCGCCCGGTCGCCCGTACGAGGGCGTGTCGTTAAATCGAATCGTAACGAATTCGACTCCCGCCGGAATGTCGCTCTCGTCCATCGTAAAACGAAGATGAAACCAACTGCTGGCTACATGGTAACTGGCTTCGATCCGTTGCAAGACATGTTCTCGCTCCGAGGCCGTATAGACGTGTTCGCCAAACAATTCATCGGTCTTGGAGTCAAAGTCTAACAAGACCCACTGTTCGGGTCGATCCTTAGAAACAACACTGCTTGAACCACTCTCGCCATAATAGAATTGTGCTCCACCAAGGTAGTTATCTCGATCGTTTCCGAGGACCGTATCAGCCCCCGTCGATCCAATGACGTTTTCAATACTCATCGCGGAGGTCAATTGCAATGACAATCCACCCGGTTGCAATTGAACCGCCAAGCTCGCGATGTCAACTTGAATGTTCCCTGACGAGAACGCAGAAAAGTCGAGCGTATCGTGGCTCGTATCAAAGACACCCGCATAGGATTCGCCGATCGTAATGGCGCCTGACGGACTGCTTGCGAATTCAAAACGATCGTCTCCGACATCTGCCATCGGATTCGATAGCGTCGGCAGATTGAGTGTCGCTGTTATTAACGTGCCAGAGATGACAACCTCATCGTCCCCCAGTCCCCCTTCGAAGATCAGCGAGCCTGCTTGGCCTCGAAAAGCCAGGACGTCGTTGCCGGTTCCACCATCAAAGCGAATCGTCGCCGAAGCGTTCGCGCTGGCATTGTAGAGCATTGCGTCATCGCCTGCTCCGGCGATAAACGTCACATCACCAAGATCGATACCTTGGGCTCGAAGAAGATCCGCTTCGTCTCCACCATCAAAGAAGATCGACTGGATTTGGTTGCCGGTGTTGATCAAACTATCTGCGCCAGCGTTGCCGAAAAAGGCGAGCGAAGCGATGTCCGAGCCGTTATTAAGCAATGTGTCTGGATCATCTCCGCCCGTGAATGTTAGGTCGCCAATCGAATCGCCGTTGTTTTGAAATGCATTGGCGCCAGACCCGCCGTTAAAGGAAACGGTCCATATGCGGTCCCCATTGTTCTGCAAACGATCATTGCCTGCATCACCTTCGAAACTGAGGCTGACTATGTCCACGCCATAGTTCACAAATACGTCGGCGTCCTCGCCACCGACAAATTCAATCGTACCGGCTGCGTTGCCACGCTGGATGAGCGAATTGTCACCCGAACCCGCATCGAAAACGACTCCATTAAACGCGTTGCCGCTACTTTCGAACACGTCATTACCGTCACCACCCGTGAACACAAAACCAACCAAGCCCGATCCGAAGTTCTTGGCTTGGTCCTCACCACTGTCACCTTCGAAGCTAATCGCAGTCAGATCCGTTCCAAAGTTCTGGAACAGATCGGCATCGGCGCCGCCGAGGAAGATGATGCCCGTGAGCTCGGAACCAAAGTTGACAAAACTATCGGCTCCATCGTCGCCATGAAACGTCAAGTTCGATGCTCGAACGCCTGTTGCTCGATTGAAAAATAAATCGTTCCCCATTCCGCCGTCAAAAGTGACGTTGCGCAGCTGGGCTCCCATGTTGAATAGTCGGTCCGCTCCCAAATCCGCGCCGCCGTGGAAGACCACATCGAATACCGAATCACCCAGATTCGAAAAAGTATCCGCCCCTTCATCCCCTTCGAAGCTGATCCCGGAAACCAAGTTGCCAGTGTTGATAAAAACATCGGCACCATCGTCCCCCTCGAAACTAATCGTCGTTACGCCAAACCCATCGTTGGCAAAGACGTCGGCTCCGTCGTCTCCTTCAAAACTGATACCAGAAACCAGATCGCCATTGTTCTCAAAGACGTCGGCGCCATCGTCCCCTCGGAAGTTAATGCTGGTAAGACCTTGAGCATTGTTTTGCAATACGTCGTCATCGCCACCGCCGACGAACACGATACGCCAAAGAGCCCC
>JANMHA010000472.1:0-6427 GCA_031374925.1 Pirellula sp.
CGTGCGGTCAGGGCGGCGCGGCTTTCGGGATTGTCGTCGATCAGCCACAGCACCGATCCCGGCACGGCCGCGATGATGTCGCACCAGCCGCCCCACAGGCTTTCGGTGATCTTGTAGTGATGCGAGACGCAGCAATAGACAAAGGCGTCGTCCGGCAGGCCCTCATCGGCCCGGCTGACGGCGGGCAGAACCGGCGGGCGGCTGTCATTGGCCTGATAGCAGCCGGCGATCCGCAGCGGCCGGGGCTGATAGGCCGCGTCCATCCCGGGCGGAATGGCGATGTCGTCGCACAGGATATAATCGAGCTCCGGCAAGGGGATAGGCCCGATATACCCCAGATAGGTGATTTGCACCGGCGCTGGTTTCCATCTCAGCACACCGACACGCGCCCCGCGTGTCAGTCCGTTGAGGTCGATCAGGATGTCGATCTCATCCGCCCGGATGCGCGCCGCCGCTTCGGCATCGCTCATCGCCTTGATCGGCACATGATGATCCATCGCCGCCAGCACGCGCGCCCGGATGTCGCTGCCGTCCTCGGGCGAGGCGCAATAGCCGTAGACCTCGAACCGTGACCGGTCGTGCAGCTCCAGCAGCTCGGCAATCAGAAAGCTCATCGCGTGGCGGCAAAAATCGGTCGAGAGATAACCGATGCGGATGCGATGATGGGCATAGCCGTGCGGCGGGGCAAGCGGTCCCGCCACGGCGGGCGCCTTGCGGTTGATCCAGTCAAGGCCGGTGGCCGCCTGCAGAACGGGGTCGTCATAGAGGGCCAGCGCCGCAAGCGGGCCGCAGTTTGCCGCGGCCTCCGCCTCGGTCAGGCCGGGCACGTCCAGTTGCGCCGAGGGCCACGCGGTCATGCGCTGGCGCATGTGGACAAGGTGCTGCTGGACATCCGGCTGGTGCGGGGAAATCAGCAGCGAGGACCGCAATTCCTCGGCTGCCGGGCCAAGTTTGCCTTGATTTTCCAGCACGCGGCCCAGCTGGTTGTGCAGCACCTGCCGGAGCGCCGAAGGTGGCAGCGCCGCGCGCCACGCGCCAAGCGCCGCCTCGGTCTGGCCGGCCGCTTCCAGCGCCGTGCCAAGGTTGATCGCGGCCTCGGCCATGTCGGGTTTGAGGCGCAGTGCCGAACGGTACGCGTCCACCGCGCCCGCCGGATTGCCCGCCCGCATCCGGGTGACGCCAAGGTTGAACCACGCGGCGCAGGCGTGAGCTTTGCTGCCGTGCGCCGAAAGCCAGATCTCGTAAAGCGGCCCCGCCTCTGCCGGGTCAAGCGCCTCGGCATGGGCGACAAGGCCCATGAGGTCGAGCCCGACCACCGCCCGCCCCAGATAGGCCTGATCGCTGGCCGGGGCCGCGCCCAAGCCACCGGGTCGCGCCAGCACACGGGTCAAGAGGGCGTCATCGCCGGGCATCGGGAAGGGCAGGGCAAAGGGCATCGTCATCGGGTCACCTCCGTTTTCGCGGCCAGTTTCACGGCAAATTGGTGAACAAGGCGTGAACAATTTTGCGAAAATCACGGGTGTCGGCGCGGGGTGGCCCGCGCAAATTGATTAAAATCTTAGCGCTTTTCATGGGCCCTCCTTGGCGATTTCGCGGCCCGTTAACCAGAGGATTTACCCTTTCATAAGGTCCCCCTGCCAGCTTTCAGGGCAGATTTCAGGCCGATTGCGGGCCTTGGGACCGGGCAGGGGCGGACGCGCCGTTCTGCACAACCGATGGAAACGGAGCACTAAATGCCAACGATCTCGACCCTCTCGACTGCCCAGATTGCTGCGCTGAGCACCGCCGCCATTGCGTCTCTGTCCACGGCCGATGTCAGATCCCTGACGACGGCGCAGGTCCCGGCCCTGACGACGGCGCAGCTTGCGGTGTTGAGTTCGCTGCAGGTTGCGGCCCTGACCTCGACCCAGATCGCGGTCCTGACGACGGCGCAGATCGCGAACCTCTCCACGGGCCAGATCACCGCGCTGACTGCGGCGGCGATCAAGGGGCTTGGCACGGCCGATGCGGTGGCGCTGACCACCGCGCAGGCGGCCTCACTGTCCTCGGCGCAGCTGGCGGCGATCGGCTCGATCGCCTTTTCCAAATTCGAGACGGCCGATATTGCCGCCCTGACCACCGCTGCCCTCCGGGGTCTGACGACGATGCAGGCCGTGGCGATGGGATCAGGGCAGCTTGCCGCCCTGTCGACCGCCCAGATCGCGGTTTTGTCGGCGGACGTGATCGGAAAGATCTCGGGCGAGGATATCGCGGTGCTGTCGACGACACAGATGGCGGCCCTGTCGAGCGCACAGGTGGCGGCCCTGACCTCGGCCCAGATCAAGGCGATCACCACCGAGCAGATGGAGAACCTGACCACTGCACAGATCGCGGCGCTGTCGACGGCCGGGCTCAAGGGCCTTGGCACGGCCGACGCGGTTGCCCTGACCACGGCGCAGGCAGCGGTGCTGACCTCGACGCAACTGGCGTCGCTTTCGACGGCGGCAATTGCCAAGCTGGAGACGGCGGATCTGGCGGCGATGACCACGGCGGCGGTGCGGGGCCTGACCTCGGGCCAGATCGCCGTGATGACCACCGGGCAGGTGGCCGCACTGACCACGGCGCAGATTGCGGCGCTGGGCGCGACCACCGTGGAAAAGATCGGCACCGCCGCCATCGCCGCCCTGTCGACGGGACAGATCGCCGCACTTACGACGGCTCAGATCAGCCGGTTGGGCTCGGCTCAGCTGGCCGCGATGACCACCGGCCAGGTGGCGAACCTGTCGACCGATCAGATTGAGGCCCTTTCGGTCGCGGCGATGGTCGGGCTGGAAAGCGCCGATCTGGTGGCGCTGACGACGGCAGAGGCGGCCGCACTGACATCAAACCAGTTCGCGGCGATCGGAACCGCGACCATTTCCAAGATTGAAACCGCTGATCTGGCGGCGCTGGGGACGGCGACGATCCGGGGCCTGACCTCGGGGCAGATGGCGGCGCTGGGGACGGCGCAGGTGGCGGCGCTTTCGACCGCCCAGATCGCTGTGCTGACCGCAGCGGCGGTGTCCAGAATCTCCGCGGCCGCCATGGCGGCGCTGGGCACGGCGCAAATCGCCGCCCTGACCTCGGCGCAGATCGCCGCCCTGTCCTCGGGCCAGATTGCCGCGCTGAGCACGGCCCAGATTGTAGCCCTTTCCACCGCCCAGATTGCCGGAATGACTGCACTGGGACTGGCGGGACTGGAGACTGCCGATGTTGTCGCGCTGACCACCGGTCAGGCCGCGGCGCTGTCCTCGGGGCAGATTGCGGCGCTGTCCGTCGCGGCGATTTCCAAGATGGAAACCGCTGATCTGGCCGCTTTGACCACGACGGCGATCAAGGGGTTGACCACGGGCCAGATCGCCGCGCTGACCACCGCGCAGGTCGCGGCCCTTTCGACGGCGCAACTGGCGGCGCTGAGCGGTGTTCAGATCGCCAAGTTCAATACCGCCGACATCGCCGCTTTGAGCACGGATCAGACCTCGGCCCTGACCACGGTGCAGATTGCGTCGCTGACCTCGGGCCAGCTGGCCGCGATGACGACTGACCAGATCGCCAACCTGACGACCGCGCAGATCGCGGCGCTGAGCACGGCCAGCCTGCACGGGCTTGAGACCGCCGACAGCGTGGCGCTGACCACCGCTCAGGCGGCGGTGCTGACCTCGGGCCAGCTGGCCGCGCTGACCGCAGCAGCAATCGAGAAGATGCAGACCGCCGATATCGCCGCCCTGACAAGCGGCGCCATTCGCGGGCTGACCTCGGCCCAGATTGCCGTCCTGCGCACCGCACAGATTGCCGCTTTGACCACGGGCGACATCGCGGCGCTCTCTGCCTTTCAGGTGGCGCGGTTCAGCGCCACTCAGATTGCGGCCCTGACCACGGCACAGGTTGCTGCCCTGACCGCGCCGCAGGTTGCGGCCCTGTCCAACACCCAGATCGGCGCGCTGCAAAGCGCGCAGATTGCGGCCCTTGGCACCGGGATGATCGCGGCCCTGTCGACCGCCCAGGTGCAGGCGCTTTCGACCACGTCCTTCGCGGCCCTGACCTCGGATCAGGCGGCGGCGCTGACCACGGCCCAGATTGCTGTCCTGACCTCGGGTCAGGTTACGGCACTGACCACCGACCAGATGCCCAACCTGACCACCGCGCAGATTGCCGCGCTGACGACCGCCAACATCGCCGGTCTGGATGCGGCCGATACCGCGGCACTGACCACGGCTCAGGCGGCCGTGCTGAATGCGGCGCAGATCGCGCGGTTGTCCACGACCAGCATCGCGGCGCTGGAGACGGCCGATCTGGCCGCGCTGACCACGTCAGCGGTCCAGGGGCTGACCACGGCGCAGGTCGCTGCGCTCGGCTCGGATCAGGCGGCGGCCTTGACCACGGCGCAACTGGCGGCGTTGACCACGGCGCAGTTGGTGGCGATCAGCACCGACGGCATCGCGGCGATGTCCTCGACGCAGGTTGCGGCCTTGTTGTCCGGCCAGATTGCGGCCCTGACCTCGGGGCAGATCGCTGCGCTGACCACGGCGCAGACGGCGGCCCTCGGCACGGCGCAGATTGCAGCACTGACCACGGCCAATATCGTCGGGCTTGAAACGGCGGATGCCGTTGCCCTGACCACCGCGCAGGCTGCGGTGCTGAGTTCTGCCCAGCTTGCCGCCTTGAGCACCGCCGTTATCGCGGCGCTCGAGACGGCCGATGTCGCGGCGCTGACCACGGGGGCGCTGCGCGGTCTGACCATGGGACAGGCGGGGGCGCTTGGCTCCGATCAGGTGGCCGCGCTGACGGCGGGACAGCTTGTGTCGCTGGGCACTGCCCAGATCCGGCAGCTGGATGCCGACGGGATCGGCGCGCTGTCGACGACCAAGCTGGCCGCCCTGTCCGCCGGCCAGATCACGGCCCTGACGACAGCGCAGGTTGCCGCGCTGACCACCGCGCAAACCGCGCATCTGACCACGGCGCAGATTGCCGCGTTGACCACCGCGTCCCTTGCGGTCCTGCCGACGGCCGACATCGCCGCGCTGACCACGGCGCAGGTCGTGGCCCTGTCCAATGCCCAGATCCTCGCCCTGCCGAGCGCAAGCTTTGCGGCCCTGGCCCCGACCCTGATTGCGGCGTTGAGCACGGCACAAATCGCTGCCCTCGGCACGACGCAGGTCGCAGCCTTGACCACGGCGCAAACCGCCGCCCTGACACCGGCGCAGATCGCGGCGCTCTCCACTGCCAGCTTGACGGCCCTTGGCACGGCGGATGCCGTGGCTCTGACCACCGCGCAGGCTGCCGCCCTGTCCTCGGCCCAGATCGCGGCGCTTGGCACAGCGGCCATCGCGGCTCTCGATACCGCAGACATCGCCGCGCTGAGCACGGTGGCGATCCGGGGCCTGACCTCGGCGCAGATCATGGCCCTGACCACCGATCAGGTCGCCGCCCTGACCACGGCCGAGGTGGCCGCCCTGACCACGGCCCAGTTCTCGAAACTGTCCACCGATGATTTCGCCGCCCTGACCACGTCTCAGGTGGCCGCGATGACCACGGCACAGATCGCCTCGCTGACCTCGGGACAGATTGCCGCCATGACGACGGCGCAGATCTCCAACCTGACCAACGCCCAGATTTCCGCGCTGACAACGGCAGCTCTGGTCGGGCTGGAGACGGCCGATATCGTGGCGCTGACCACGGCGCAGGCCGCGGCGCTGACCTCGGCGCAGATCGCCTCGATCAGCCCGGCCTCGATGGCCGAGATGGAGACGGCGGACATTGCCGCCCTGAGCACGGCGGCCGTGAAGGGCCTCACCACGGCGCAGATGGCGGCGCTGGGAACCGATCAGGTCGCAGCCCTGCGCACCGCGCAGATTGCGGTGCTGTCAACCGCCGTGGTCTCGAGGATTTCGACCGATGCCGTGGCGGCCATGACCACAGCCCAGATCGCGGCGTTGACCAATACCCAGACCGCTGCGCTGACCTCGGCGCAGGTGTCGGCCCTGACCACGGCGCAGGTCGCCAACATGTCGTCCGCCCAGATCGGGGCGCTGACCACGGCAGCGCTGGCCGGGCTTGGCGCGGCTGATCTGGTGGCCCTGACCACGGCCCAGGCGGCCGCGATGAGCTCGTCCCAGATCGCGGCCATCGCGGCGGGCACCTTTGCCCAGATCGAGACCGCCGACATCGCGGCGCTGACCGCTTCGGCGGCGCGCGGCATCACGACCGCCCAAATGGCGGCGCTGGGCAGCGATCAGGTTGCGGCCCTGTCGACGGCGCAGCTCGCTGCCCTCGGTACGGCGGTGGTGGCCAGGATCTCGACCGACAGCCTTCAGGCGCTGTCCACCGCGCAGGTCGCGGCCTTCACGGCGGGCCAGATCGGCGGCTTGACCTCGGCTCAGGTCGGGGCGCTGGCCACCGATCAGCTTGC
>JANMHA010000001.1:0-14469 GCA_031374925.1 Pirellula sp.
GATGCCGTGGTAACAACGAACCGTGTAAGTTGATACCGCCCAGTTTGGACGCTCTCAAGGCGTCGCGCGAAAGGATTTGTCCATAGTCGCAAACGACCATCAAATCAGCCCGTTGTGCATTAAGCCACTCGATCGTCTCTAGACTGTTGACTGATATCGGGTCGGAGATCGGCAATCGATTGGCGATTGCCCAGAGTCGCACCGGGTTTGGAGGTGGCTCCTTTTTACTCACCGATAGGGCGGTTGGGCGAGTGACAACTTGTACGATCTCGTATCCCTTTTGTAGTAGAGCATTGAAACTGGGGATGGCGAATGGACCGGTTCCCATCAAGATCAATCGCATTGCGGCCTCGGATTGTTTGGAGCTTGAAACGAAAATGGGCAAGCTCAATCGCTTGCCCAAGTCGTTTGTTTTTCGAACCTGGTCTTTGGATTAGACCATGTCCTTTAGTTTCTTAAGAGCACGAACCTTTACAGCGGTGGAAGCTGGCTTTGGATCGGCCCACTTCATCTCGCCTGTCTGCGGATTGCGAACTTGGCGCTTTGGCAAAGCCTTCTTTTGAATGCGAACGATTTTGCATAGGTCAGGGATTACGAACGAGCCCACGCCCTTCTTGCCAACCGAATTGGATATCTCGGCCTTGAGAGCCTCGAATACTTCTGCAATTTGCTTCTTCGAGAGGCCGGTCGCTTCAGCAATGTTGGTGAAGATCTGGACCTTGGTCAGTGGCTTTTCTGTCTTGGCAGCTGCTTTTGCCATACGATGAATCCCTTTCAACGAACCTGAAATCATGAATCATGTCCAACCGAGGACAATACTATTTGCTGAATTAAAGGTTGCCCTGGTTTAAATGCAACCGGGAAACGCCAGTTTTTCAATAAAAACCCTGGATTCCAGTCAATTTCGCCAAAAAAACATTGGGAAAACGGTCTTTTTTCGAAAACCAACTTGAATTATTTGGGGGATTTTGTGTTTTTTAGTTTCTATCCTGGGCTTGAAATCCCTTTCGGTGTGTACTCGGCACCAACCGGGTACTTCAGCTTGTTGCGCTCCATCTTGGATTCAAGAGCCTGACTCAAGTCAACACCGAGGACAGAGGCGAGCGCGAGGGAGTAGGCAACTACATCGGCTAGTTCTTGTGCAATCGCGGAATCATACGAAATTGGAATGGCAGGGGGGCTCTGGTTTGTCCACTGGAAATGCTCCATCAGTTCCGCTGCTTCGATCGCGATGGACATCGACAAATTCTTAGGTGAGTGAAACGATTCCCACGACCGCTCTTGCACGAATCGATGAACCAATGCTTTTAGTTGGCCGATCGTAGTAGTTGAGTCGGATAGATTTCCAGGAATGGATGAGTCCATGAACATAAGCCTTGACGATCGACGCACAATGAAGACGATTGGTACTGGTTCGTCCCGCAACAACTCGGGACTCGACTTCAACGAAGTAAACATTTTCGCAGTTATTAAGCAAATCTACTAGGAGATACTTCCATGGCGGTTCTTGTTACCAAACCAGCCCCTGACTTCAAAGCAACAGCAGTTCTCAAGGATGGTTCGTTCGCTGAATTGACGCTCAGCCAATTCAAAGGCAAATACGTATTGCTGTTCTTTTATCCGCTCGACTTTACGTTCGTTTGTCCGACTGAAATTATCGCCTTTTCCGACCGAGTCAAGGAATTCAACGATCTCAACGTGGAAGTTCTGGGCGTTTCTGTCGACAGCGAGTTCTCGCACCTAGCATGGCGCAATTTGCCACGATCCCAAGGTGGCATCGGTCAAATTGACTATTCGCTGGTCTCGGACTTGAACAAGCAAATTGCCAGGGATTACGACGTGTTGTTTGGCGACTCGGTCGCGCTCCGCGGCTTGTTCTTGATCGATGCTACCGGTATCGTGCGCCATCAAGTCGTTAATGATTTCCCACTTGGACGCAGTGTAGACGAAGCTTTACGAATGGTTCAAGCACTGCAGTACACGGAAAAGCATGGAGAAGCATGTCCGGCAAACTGGCAAGAAGGAAAGCGCACCATCAAACCAACCGTGACAGAAAGCAAAGAGTTCTTTGGGGCGGAATACTCTGGACATGCCTAGGCCACTGTCGCACAGTAGAGCCGGCTCGGCTTGAGCCCTGTCCTACACGTAACTCCGTTTGGTTTTTGCCTTGCAAAACTGCGTTAACGACCAGCAATTCGCGCAACGACCGATAGGTTACCCATAACCTTGCTTTTGAGGCGTCTATTCGCATCCTAGCCGTTCTTTTTTCGATTGTTATTTTTCTCATCCGGTTGCGGGAGTTATCAGGTAGCCTTTTTACATGTCAACACCGAAGGAAACAAACACTAACACGGAATTGCCACCGAACACCGCCGAGCCGATGCTAACCCATGTCAATACGAGTGGAGAAGCGCGAATGGTTGAAATTGGTGGCAAGTCAGCCACACGTCGAACGGCGATCGCCTGTAGTCGAATCTGCATGTCCCTGAACGCGGCCAACGCGATCAGGACCAATTCGAACTCGAAAGGAGATTGCTTTCAGGTGGCCCGCATAGCAGCCATTCAAGCTACGAAACAAACCAGCACTCTGATTCCTCTTTGCCACATGATCTTGATCGATTCGGTCGAGGTCGAGCACAAGTGGATTTCAGAGATTGAGCTCGAATGGCGGATAACCGTGAAGTCGACGGGCCCAACCGGAGTCGAGATGGAAGCGCTCACCGCGGCGAGTGTGGCTGCTTTGACTGTCTATGACATGTGCAAGGCAATAGACCGATCAATGACGATCTCCGGGATTATGCTGCTATCGAAAACAGGTGGCAAACGAGGAGATTACCATAGAAATGAGTAATCGATTATGGAAACTGTCGAAATTCAATTGCCTCCTGCCAATGCCCGTTTAGGGAGCTTGTCGCGAGCTTGCAACCAGCCGTTCTCGGACTCTTTGCCAGTTGCAACGCCAGGAATTGCGTCGCTGCCGTTGAAGTCTGTTGGCGACCTGGATCAAGGACTGGTGCATGCTTATCGCGACCAATTGCGTTTAGCCACCGTACCGATTCGTGAGGAATTGGCACTCGTTGAGCAAATGCTTCACAGGGAATTGCAGGTCGCGCAGCCACACATTGCTGAGATGCTGGCGTACGTAGCTGATTTGGGTGGAAAACGACTTCGGCCTAGCCTTTTGTTATTGTCAGCCAAAGCTTCAGGCTTGGTCTCCGAGGAGTCCATTCGATTAAGTGTTGTCGTCGAACTGGTCCACACAGCGACGTTAGTCCACGATGATATCCTGGACTCGGCCCTCGTGCGTCGACACAAAGAAACCGTGCACCAGAAGTGGTCGGTGCCGGCCAGCGTTTTAGTGGGTGACTGGTTGTTCACACACGCTTACGGATTGGCTAATAAAGGAAACTCTACTATTCCGGGACGATGGATTGCGGATGCCGCAAAACAAGTCTGTGAAGGGGAAATGTTGCAAAGCAACAGCATCCGGCATTTTGAGATGAAGGTTCCCGAATACATCCGACTTCTAGACGCCAAGACAGGAGCTTTGAGCGCGGTGAGTTGCTCGCTAGGAGCTTGGAGCGCTGGTGCCGATGAATCGACCTGCCATCGAATGCAACAGTATGGTTTAAAGCTGGGAACGGCATTCCAGGTCTTCGATGACTGGCTGGATGTATGGGGGCAGCAGGATAAAGCGGGTAAAACATTAGGCACCGACTTGGGCTCCTTCAAACCGACTTTGCCGGCCATCCGAACGCTCGAATGGATGCCAACGAATGCTCGTGAAGCCTTGATAGCACGTTTGAATAACGGCGACTTGGCAGCAGCCGGCGAATTGCTCTCGGCCATGGCGAAATGCGATGCGTCCGAGTACACCAGACAGTATGCGAAAGCATTGATAGCAGAAGCGGTCAGTTATCTGGATGATCTGCCCGACAACGCTCCGGTTGCGGCCCTGCGCGGCTTGGCCATGGCTGCGGTGGAGCGACAAGGTTAGGGCTATCAAGCGGGGTTGCAACAAAAAGTAGCTCGGCACTCCCTGCCGATAAAAACGGCACGGATAGGCTGTGAGTTTATTGTTGTCGCCTTTCGCTCTGCGAAAGTGCGCCTCGTTAACACACTTTTGCGGAGCAAAAGGCGACAAAGTTCTGCACCTTGCGAATAAATTCACAAGCCTATCTTTGCCGAGAAAAACGGCACGGAGTGCCGTTTTACACTAACTCCATCTGCACAACGCGTCGATGTATGCCGCGGAGCCATCGCGGACCCAACCGTCGAGTTGCCCAGGATCTTTCAGTTGTTGGCCCCGCATAGTCTCAACTGCGATGTACTCGCAAGCAACGTCCGAAAGGGTGCTCATGTCCCCCCAGAGTTTCTCAAATTGAGTAACTGGGAAAACGTCCTCTTGACCTAGCCCCCAACGTTTCTTCACGTCCTTGATCGTGATGTAGGTTGGAAGTTTCATTGCCATGGATCGTACCGATTGGTCGACCAGGGCTGCGTTGGCCAGCGTATCCCGATCTAAGCGGAAGCTCGCCAAGAGCTGATCGATATCGATCCAAGTGGTCATCGAAGAATAAAATGTCAACCCGAATTCGTCGCGCTCATTGGGCATGGCCATTCCCTCAACCAACCTTCGTTTGCCATCCACCAATGCTAGTCCACCACCGCGATCCTCCATGCGCCGGCCAACTACCTCAAAACTCAAACAGGCTCTCGACTCGATGTGTTTGCTCAGCACCAGTGGATCCAAATTCGCACCCAAGGTATCAATATTGTGCAATAGCAAGTATTTCAGCGACGGCCTTTCCATTAGCATTCGATGCAAAAGACCATTGCGAAGCATGTTCGGAAACTCGTACCAGTGCCCAACTGGATGCATGCACTGTTGCGGCAAGTTATCAGTGTAGTCGCACGCTTCGCCGACCGACCTGGCCCAACCCATGATTGCCGCATGGCCGCTCTCGCGAACCTTCTGTTGCTGCTCGTCCAAAAGTTGATGAGGCATCTCTTCCCAAAAGAAGATTAGATCGCGAAGGGTCGGAATGGTTCGCAATCCTACAGACATACCCTTGGATAAATAGAGCGGACCGGAATAGTCGAAGTTGTTCACACGGGCTAAGTGTTTTTCTGTCGGTTCATGGGTCATGTAGCCTGTGGTGAAGACATGCGGGACCGAACATTGAAATTGCTCGGACGTGAGTCGACTTTTTGCTAAATGCAATTCGATGAAACTTCGATGTTTTCCTTCGAATTTGGCGAAGGGATGCAGTCCCTTGACGACTCCCGCACCGCCCGTCCATCGTGAACCCACACCTGCGGCCAGCGAAACGACCGCAACCTGTCCAGTTTCAATCGCTTGTCGTCCCCGTAGGTCCGCATCTCCGAGTTGGACATCCCAGCGTCTCGAAGATACGCTGCTAGGTAGGGATTCGTCCGCGGAGTGCTTTCCTGCCACACTCCTAACACGCAAGTCGATAATGTCATCCAGCGAAACATCTTGAATGACCGTTTGGCGTGGCAACCGATTTTCAGACAGTCCAATTCGCCCAGAAAGGAGGTCGGCTTGAATCTGTTCGTGTTGTGCTCTATCGAAGCCGTTCGCTTTCAGCAACTCACGCAGTTCCGACTTGGTATCCGCTATCCCTTGTGGTTGTGGCAAGAGCCGATCAAGTAGCCAGCGAGCCCGTCCGTCCCCCTCAAGGCAGGAACGATTCAATCGCATCAGTTCGCGTTGCGATTGTTCGCTCAGTTCACGAATGTCCTTTCGAATCAGCTTCGGGGCAAGAATTGCGTAGTAGCCATCCGGCATAGTCGCATCCTCGCCACAGAGCATATCGCACCAAGAACCTCGATCGTTGATCGCAAAATCGTAGACCACCGGGTCCATCGCGAATGGCAATCGCGTTTGCATGTCGCGCTTGGTTGCCAACAAAGCCTGGAGCAACCAGTGGCGAGCCTCCGCTTGAACGGTTGGGTCAAAGAAGAATCCCATTCCGCCGCCCGACATTCCGCCGAGCATGAGAAATCCCCAGAACTGATCGCCCCAGCGGCCGCGGCATTGTTCGATCATGGAATCTGTGAATCGATTGGTGCACCAAGGGATGATCGTTTGTAGGGGACCTGTGAAGTTTTCCGTCGTCAGTTCCGCAACGCGACGAATATCACCGCGCTCTAACGCTTGAACAATGGACTCAAAAATGCGATGAGCTTGAAGTCGAGCATCCCATTCCTTCTCAGCTCGAACCAAGTACTTTTCCGTTACCATTTCGAGAATCGGACCGACGTTTTGCGCCATTCCTCCGTAGATCAGCACCAAGCTGTTTTGCAACGCTTTGCGCGTCGCGTCCGAAATATGATCCTGGTGCAAGATCGTATGGTTGGGCAGCAATCTACCTCGGCTAATTCCCGATTCTGGATCGTTGGGGCCGGCCAGCATGCCTTCGATGCGTTTGATGCCAGGCCAAACGCCACCGGAATCCTGCCAGCCACCACCCGAACCGCCTAGCCATTCACCTAGGATCGCTCGCGCGGTAATTAATCGCTGATCCACCAACTGCAGTCCACCTTGAAGTGCCGAGACTTGACCAGTGGCTCGCATCAACACGGCGATCAAACACCCGAGCAAATTCGTAGATACCGCCATCCGAGAGCCCTTGGGGATATCATTGACCTTGCTTACCAACTCCAGCCCCAAGCCTTCCTGGCCGATCAACGTCACCAGAAGCTGAGACATTTTTTGATGGCAGCCTTCCATGGCGGGTGGGACCACTCCTGAAGCGATCAAGGCCGACTTGAGAAGTCCAAGATAGTCCTTAGCAAAATCGAAGACGTCATCGATCTCCGTGATTTCTGCTTCCACCCCTAGGTCCGTACTGACAAGCCGGAGAACAGGGCGGTCAATGATTCGCAAATAGGCTTCGACCGGCGGTCGCGGACTTCTGTCTCTACCGTAGACTCCCAAATCGATCGAAGCGTTTAGGACACGAGCCCCCTCGGGAAAGTCCATCCCAAGAAAGAAAATGTCGCTCCAACCCGAATGTGAAAAATCCATCCGGACGCTCGTCTTTTCGCACAAAATGGGGTAGTCACCGGAATTGTCATCACACTGGCGCAACATCTTGTTTAGACGAAGCGGGTGTTCACTTGGGTGGCCGATACGGAACATCCATTGATTCCCACGAACCGTTCGAACACTTCGTCGAACTTGATCCGCCAAGGTTTGGATACCGAGTTGGTGGTACGCCCGCGACAGGGCACTCGCGATAACAAGAGTGGGGCCTTGGGCGCTTTGCACATCCAGCAACTGATCGATCGCTTCAGGAAAGCGTCGTTCAAGAATATGTTGATGAGCCTCGTACGGAAGAAGCCCCGCTTGAGACTCAGGAAACGTTTTGGGCAAATAGTATCGGTACATCGCGGACAGGAAAAAATGAGCGCGCACTCGATGATAAAGGTTGCTGGCATTGCGGCGAAAACCATCAAGCTCAGCCAAGGCTTTCAGCAACGATTCCGTGTCGAGCCCAGAACATAGAGATTCCAACGTCCTATGGCGAATTCCATCGTCTAAGGAAAGGATCGTTTCAATCCAAGCGTTGCCTAAAAGTTGTTGGGTGTTCATGGCGATTAAAGCAACTTTTGTGAGGCAAGCAATTCGACCATGTCGCTCAGAACGCGATCTCGGTCAACGCCTGATAACGAAAGCGCAAGTTGCGTATTGAGCAATCCATACTTCACCCCGATGTTGTAACGTTGACCTTGAATCTCACAGGCTAAGTAGCGTTCCCGGTTGGCCAATTCGTTCAGGGCTTCGGCAAGGGAGATGGGGCGATTTTCATTGGCAACCAGCCGTTCGAGTATTTCGAGGGTTGCGGGTGTGAGAACATGCATGCCAAAAAAACACAGGTACATACCGCTTCGAAAGCCGGCAATGGTAAGCTCTTGTTCGGCCATGGTCGGCGTCGGTTTTTCAATAACCCGTTTCACTTCGTACAGCCGCTCGGTCTGGGGCAGTCGAAAGCCTCCGATGGCACCGAAAAAGGGCAGCATCGTTTCTCTGGTGGCTTGCACCCCGGAAACCGAGCAACCTTCGACGCCTGCCACTTCGATCAGTTGCTTGACGCAGCCTTTGCTTTGCGAACTCAAATAGAGGTGATCGCCAACAAGATGTAAAAAAGGTGCATCCCCAAGAAAGGACTTTGCGCACAAGATGGCTTGCCCATACCCGTTAGGCTCTGGTTGTATCACAAAAGTCAGGCGATCGATAAAACTAACGGCGGCGCGACGATAGGCTTCTTCGTTGCCAGGACTGATGACAATTGCGACCGACTCGATCCCAGCTTTAACAACTTTACTGAGGATCATTTCCAAGGCAGTTTTTTCGACTCCGTCTCGGTCGACCAAGCGTTGCAAGAGGAGAGCGGATTGCCCCGGTCCGGCTGCTGTAATGATGGCTTTGTTGATTTGCATAGAATTGAAACAGAGTTTTGACGAGATTTTCAATGAAGGTGATAGGCTGCTAGTTTTGGACCGCCTGGACCGATCTACAAGCCCCAAATGGATGCCCGATTCGCGAATTCTCCACTCATCGTCGATTGCCATGGAGTAGCGACACGTGGCCGACGCTGCGAGCCTCGGCTCGGATGCTGGCAGCATCCGCCACGGTGGTTACTTACGCAACTGCTCCATGGCTTTGTCGAAAATGTCTCCGTAGTGCATTTCGCCACCCTGGTGTCCGACCAGTCCGACAAGGGCCGCTAACAGGACCGCACCAATCCGCCAAGCGTGATTTAAGCCAGTCGATTTGTAGCGACGGGCAAGCAATCCAAGCAGAACGCAAACCAATCCGAGGATTGCGATCGAAACACCTAGCCAACGGTGGTAGAAGAAATTTGCTTCATCGTGCGTCGCGTTGTTGGAAAGCATTTTGTTCCAGGCAGGATAACCTTGAGTCTCTGCAAAGGACCAGCCCATAACAACAGTGATCACGCTTGTAATGGCTGCAATGGCCAAGCATTGAAACGCCGTTGTCTGGCATCGGGCACCCAGAAAATAGGACAGGATGGCACATGCCCCACCCATGAAGAAAATCGCGATTGGAAAGTGGACCATCGCCGGATGGAAGTAGCCGATGGCGCGATACACTCTCGTCCCCATGGTCGATGTTCCGTTAGACGGTGGCGGTGAGGCCTCCTTATCAGCGGATCGAAGGGAAACCCCAATTGGCCAGTCGGAACCTTCGTCTATCCAAAGCTTGAACGTAGCCAGCTCCGGCGTATTGAGTGGACCATCGGGTGGCATAACCAAACTGTCTTGCGTTTGAACTTTCGAAGGCTGCGTTAAGTAGTCGGTCCAAAGCGAACTGGAAGCAGCATTGCCAGGTTCCACAAACCCGAGAAACGCATCGCGATCTGAAATGTCGAAACCGTTTTTGGCTTTTTCCCCTTCGTGACAGGACACACATCTGTCGAGCAAAATGGGTGCTATATCGCGAGCAAAATCCGTGATCTTGTTCGACTGACAAATCCCAACATTGTTCACGGAAAGAAACAGGCAAAAAAACAGAAAAGTACTTGGTGTGAATTTCATAATTTTGGCGGGTTAGCGGACATGTCGGGCTCATAATCGCTTGACATGGTACGGCTAGTTGCCAGTCCGTTGTTGGGCAAACAACCACTGGTAAAAATCTGGGTTGGAGTACGTTGCAGTCCAACTGTCGTGTTGCACGCCAGGGTACTCCGTGTACTTGATCGGCGAGCCAACAACTTTAAGAGCGTCGACCATTTCGCGGGACCGCGATACCTTAACTACCGGGTCCGCTTCACCATGAAAACACCAGATTGGTAGCTTTGCAAACCTGCTGACCATTTTGGGGTCGCCACCACCGCAAATGGGGGCGGCGGCGGCAAAGAACCCTTCGTATCGAGCGATTGCGTCCCAGGTTCCATAGCCTCCCATGGATAAGCCAGAAATGTAGATTCGGCTCTTGTCGACCCCAGCCGACTCGACCATCTCATCCATCAGTTCCTTGACGGAAAGCAAGGATTGGCTAGCGTTTTCGGGTTGCTCACTGGATGCTTTGGACCAATCGACATCGGACCACTTTTGATCCTTCGGGCATTGTGGAATGACGACATAGCATGGGTATTGCTCGCGGCGAGTTGGCTCCGCCAAATCCTTGGCCGCATGCTTGAGGGTGACCAAATTGTCATCACCCCGTTCGCCAGCCCCGTGCAGAAACAAAATCATCGGGTACTTCTTACCAGGTCGGTAATTCACGGGTTTGAGCAGACGGTATTTCAGTGGCACTTTGTTCGATCCAACAAAATCGCGAGGCTCAAATATCCGAGTCAGAGGGTCCGTTTCCTCCTTCGAGTTCACTTTTGTTTCTTGAGCCATGGCCAGCGATGTTAGCAACGAGATTGAAAGGACAATTAAAATAGCGAACGGAATGGCTACCTGCACGTACCGGGTCAATGAGGATCGTTTGCCCATAGAGGATCTGTCAATTCAAAGTTGGATTTGAAATTATTTGTCGGATTTGCCAGTAAAACTATTGTAACCTGGGAGTTCGATCGTGGCTATCGTTTGCTTGCTTTGCTAGCAGGCTTCTCGAATGGCCATCGTTGCGGTACTCTGAACAATTCCGCTTTGGCTACGTCTGGCGACCTTACGTTTCTATTCTTTTTCAACTTAAGACGACCCGTTATGCCTACGATTCGACAACTGCCGATAGGCTTGGTTAACAAAATCGCTGCGGGGGAAGTCATTGAACGGCCTGCAAGCGTCGTCAAGGAAATGCTGGAAAACAGCATTGACGCTGGAGCGATGCACGTTGAGTTGGTGGTTGAAGGGGGGGGGATTGAACTGATTAGGATCAGTGATAATGGATGCGGTATCCCTTCAGATCAGCTTGAACTCGCAGTCGCTCCGCACGCGACTAGCAAACTCGAATCGAGCGATGACCTGTTCGATGTGAGGACTCTAGGCTTTCGCGGGGAAGCCTTAGCTTCGATTGCGGAAATCAGTCATCTGACGCTGCGCAGTCGAACCGGAGAAAGCGACAGCGGTTACGAGTTGTGCGTTAAGGGTGGCGAAAAAGGACCTATACGGCCTTGCTCGGCACCCGTTGGCACGACGATCGAAATCCGCCATCTCTTCTTCAACACACCGGTTCGTCGGAAGTTCATGAAAACGTCGCAAACGGAGATGGGGCATGTGACCGAGGCGTTTACACGTATCGCTTTGGCTTACCCTCAAGTTCACATGTTGCTTTCTAATAACGATCGAGTGTTGCATGATTTGCTACCAACGGACCGTTGGTCGGAACGCATTCGAGCCTTCTTCGGCGATGAGGTGGCGGATTCCTTGATATCGATTGATCAGCGCGATGAGCGAGTTGCAATCCATGGGTATGTCACCGACCCAAGCGTTTCACGAAGCAATAATCGCATGCAGTATTTATTTTTGAACGGCAGATACATCCGCGACCGATCCCTCCAGCATGCACTGGGTGAAGCCTATCGTGGCTTGCTCATGGTTGGTCGCATGCCAGTATGCTTCCTCCACGTTCAAGTGGACCCAAAAACGGTGGATGTCAATGTCCACCCCACGAAAGTCGAAGTCCGCTTTGAAGATAGCGGTGCCATTTACACTCGATTGCTACACAGCCTGCGTCACAAGTTCCTCAACAGCGATTTGGTGGCCAAAATACGTACCGCCACTGCTTCGCCAAGTGTCATCCCAACGCTAGCCGATACTGCCATGCCGATCACGACTTCGCATCAGGTTTCCAACAATGGCTCAGACCTCTTGAATTGGGCAAAATCCAACACGGCCGTTGCCATTCCGGATTTCAGGCCGTTCCAAGGATTCAACGCCACCGGAACCACAACCGTGAATCGGCCAATAGTCAGGATCGACGATCCATTTTACACCCCCGAGCCATCGCGTTTTGAGTCCCCCTCGTTAGAAACCCAACCTCAACAACCGGTCGAAAAGAGTGCTTTGCAAAACATCAACCAGCCTTGGCTAGTTGACCATCAAGCAAACGAACGCGCCCTCGCCGCGCAACAAAATACCGTCGACTCCGCATTTGACCTTGCTGGTTCGCACAAGCAACTCGGTTTCCAGATTCACAATCGCTATCTGGTAACCCAAGACGAGTCAGGAATGGTCATCGTGGATCAACATGCGTTGCATGAACGTATCTTGTACGAGCAGATCAAAAGCAAAGTCATGTCAAAATCTCTGGAACGGCAGCGATTGCTGGTGCCGGAGTCTGTGACGTTAACAGCCAACGAAGCCGCGGCCGCAGTGGATTGCCGGGAAACACTGGCGGAAATTGGGATCGAAGTAGAACCGTTTGGAGGCGATGCGGTCTTGGTCACCTCGTATCCGGCAATGCTGGCGAAAATGCATCCTGCGGAAATGCTTCGGCAAGTGCTCGAACCGCTCATGGCCGGCGGCAAAAAACCAGACGCCCGCGATCTCCTGGATGAACTGATGAACATGATAGCTTGCAAGGCAGCCGTGAAAGCTGGCGATCGGCTCAGTCCAGACGAAATCACTGCCTTGCTAGAACAACGACATTGCTACCAAGACACCCATCACTGCCCTCATGGCCGTCCAACTGCCTTATTCTTCTCGCGTGAACAACTAGACAAGATGTTTAAACGGACCTGATCCAATGTCGCCGCTTGCTCCTAGGCTGTGAACTTATCTCGCAAAATGTTCACCATCGTGTGTCACGTCCCTGAGTTTACGAAGGGCGTGGGAGTCGCTAGCATCATTTGCCACATTTCCCACGCCCACGCTTCGCTTTGGGCGTGCCACACTCGCTGGGCGTGCCACACGCAATTGTCGCCTTTTGCTCCGCAAAAGTGCGTTTACGAAGCGCACTTTCGCAGAGCGAAAGGCGACAAACCGCAGAGCGAAAGGCGACAAACATCGCATCAGCTTGAGGACATCGCCATAGCCAAGTCTTCTTGCTTGAGTTCTTCGATTAAAGGCCACAATTGGTCGACCTCTTCGCTAAAGAGATTCCCGACCAAAACATCCGTAATGAGATTCTTCTTCTCTGGGTACTTTCGAACCAACCGCCCAAAATTTAGACCGTCATAAAACGCGCACACCAGATTTCGCATTCGATCCATGGCTTTGACATATTCAGGCTCCCAACTTCTCAAACGCTGTTCACAAGGATCATTGGCATCCAAGGCATTCGCGATGGAATCTGCGGCCATAGATGCTGATGTGAGTGCAAGCATTACGCCAGAGGAGTAGAGCGGATCGAGGAAACCAAAAGCATCGCCCACCAAAACCCAACCGTCGCCGGCCGCTTTCTTGGCTTTGTAGGAGTATTCCTTTTGAGCTTTATAGTCTCCCTCGCGAACGGCGCCCTCGATCCGAGGCTGTACGCCAGGGCAACGCGCGACTTCCTCCATATAGATTTTCTCTATGTCCTTGGTGGTTCGGTTCTTGAAAAGATAATCATAACCGGCCACTACTCCGACGCTGACGATGTCGTCGTGCAATGGGATATACCAGAACCATCCCTTCTTCTCTTGCGTCTGAATAACAATGGTTCCGCCTGAGTCGATTCCAGGCTCTCGCTTCGCTCCTCTCCAATAAGTCCAAATAGCTGCTTTCTTGAGAATGGGGTCCCATTCCCGCAAGTTCATTCTGTCCATTACGATGGACGACTGACCGCTCGCATCCACGACGACTTGCGCTCGAACTTCTTTTTCGTCCTCCCCTTCCAATTTGACCTTAACGCCAACTACCCGTTCTCCCTCGGTCAAAACATCCACTACTCGGGCACCTTCGTGAACCGTCACGCCATGCTCTCTAGCGTTTTGAATCAACATTTGATCGAACTCGCTCCGCAGTACCTGCCAAGATTGAGAACGCTCGTGCGGGTCGTATTGGCTAAATCGAAATGGCTCGGAGAGCTTGCCCTGTTCGTTGATGAATTGAACGCCATACTTCTTAGAGAAGTGGCTCCCTTTCATCTTGTCCAACATGCCGAGTCGCTGGATCACAGGATAGCAATAAGGGATCAACGATTCGCCTATATGGAATCTTGGAAAATGATCTCGCTCATAGAGGGTCACTTGGAAACCACGTTGAGCCAGCAAGGTCGCAGTAGCCGAACCAGAGGGCCCACCGCCAATCACAATCACGTCACAAGCGTTCATCGATTGAATCATCGAATTCTCCCCAAGAAATGTCACTCTTTCTCATGCTGCTTTCGCTCAATTCACCTGTAGCCGAAAGGCGGAGGCGTGTGCCCCCTTTCCTCTGAGATCCTCCGGTTTAGGAACCTGCAAATTCATTGCTCCGGAGGGCGAGGCTCCTGCCGAGCCATGAAGCTCGGCAGGAGCCTCGCCCTCCCGGAGCAATGAATTTGCAGGTTCCTAAACCGGAGGATCTCAGAGGAAAGGGGGCACACGCCTCCGCCTTTCGGCT
>JANMHA010000011.1:0-4267 GCA_031374925.1 Pirellula sp.
GATGCTCAAGATATCTTGCAGGAAACCAACGTAGTACTGTGGCAGAAAATAAGTTTGTTTCAAGAAGGGACCAGCTTTAAGGCATGGGCGTTTCGAATCGCATATTTGCAAACCCTTGCGCATTTCAAGCGGATAAAAAGAGGGAGGTGGCTAGGCTTTGCACCGGAGTTAATTGAGATGTTAGCCCAAGAGTCTGGACCGCTTCTCGATGATTTTGAAGAACGCCACCGCGCGTTGCGAGAATGTATTGATAGGTTGCCCGAAGAGGATCGCAAAATTTTGGGCGCTTATTACCAGAGCCATCTCCCTCTCGCGGACGTCAGCGTCAGAGTGGGGCGAAGCGTCGGTGCTCTCAAGCAGGTTTTGTTGCGATTACGCCGATCTTTGAAGATGTGCATTGAAGGGCATTTGAACCGAGAGTTTATTTCAACGAAATATCATGACTAGCCAAAACGATTTACCAAAAAAAGAGCTCGATGAGTTGCTGGAGAGACTCGCTAATCGCGAATTAACTTCAGCGGACAACGCGCATTTGGAAGAACAATTGACGTCGGACCCTTCGGCGCGACATACCTATATTTGCAATTCGGTTTTCGAAGCAATGCTCAGCTATGAGTTTCCGTCCCAGGAAGCTGTCTCTATGTATCAACTGGAGCCGCCGCAACCAAGCTGGCTTTACCGCAATATGGTAGGCTTAGTTGCGTTGGCGGCAACGATACTGATCGGATTCTGGCTTGGCACCAATGCGTTGCTAGATCTCTCACAACCGCAAGTTTCCCAGGAAATGCCTGCGAACGATCTTCTACTAGAATCTCAAGTCGCAACCGTTACCAACGTGTCCAACGCGATCGGCTTTCATTCAGGTCAGCGAATACTGACTGGACCAGTCGAATTGCTGACAGGGGAGTTGGAGCTAACGCTGGACTGCGGTGCTGTTGTTTCTTTAGTCGGTCCGGCAAAACTGGATCTGCAGAGCGACTATCGGGCATTCTTGCATTTCGGTGGGCTAAGCGCTCATGTACCTCAAGAAGCAGTGGGTTTTATTGTTCAAACCCCCAATAGTCATATTCGTGATCTGGGGACCTTGTTTACCATCAAGGTTGCGAAGAATGGCGACACGGATCTGCATGTGATCGAAGGTGCTGTGGAAGCGACTTCAGTGCATGTTCCTCGCGCAACTCCGACGGTAGTATCCGAAACTCAAGCTGTACGTTTCGTTGGGAGCACGGTCGAACCACTCCAATACGACGCAGATTCCTACAGCCCACCTAAGCAGGGCGACCAAATCGAGCGGAGAGCCAACTACGTGCACTGGTCCTTCGATCGAATCGGTGAGGATACCGACTCAAATGGAACGATCGTTGCCCCGCTTCGCCTCAAACGATTGAATTCAACGGATGCAATACCTACCACTGCTTCCGGTGTGATCGGAAACAGTTTGAATTTTGACGGAATGGGAGGCTATGCCGAGAGCACTTATCGAGGCATCGAGGGTGACGGCGCGCGTACCGTCGCGTTTTGGATTCGATTGCCGGATTTTTCTCACGAGGGGAATCGAAACTGCATCATCAGTTGGGGACTGCCCGTCCCCTCGAAGAAATGGGAGATCATATGGAATCGTTCCGCTTCGCTGGGCACAGTAGGGGCTGTGCGTGTCGACTTTGGAAAAGGACGGGTTGTCGGAAGCACAGACTTGCGAGATAGCCTATGGCATCACGTTGCGATTGTTTTTCATGGCGGCAGGGGTGCGAATCTATCGACGCATGTCAAGCTTTATGTGGACGGCCGCTTGGAATCCATTACAGGAAAGCTTCAACAGCAGATTTCAACGGATACCAGCACGCCAGGCGCGGTTCCAGTCACGCTCGGTCGATTCATTGATTCGCGTTCAAAAGTACTTACGTCTTACTTCATAGGTGAACTCGATGAACTATTTATCGTCGACGAAGCGATGACTCCAAGCCAAATTGTTCGGCTGAAGGAGAGCAATCGAATCCAACCGTAATGCCAAAACCGAAAGTTCCTTCCACTAGTTTGGAGCTTACTGAGGCTGAGGCGCTTGCCGATTCCTGTGGCGTGGCTCGGATAGCGCCTCAGGCTCAATGAAACTAACCCTCCCCCTCGTATTCTCAAACTTCCTAACTACATGTTCAAACCTCTTCTTATCGCATTGCTGTTCCCACTTTTTCTATCCATTGGAAACCACCGCTCGATCAGCCAGGATGGAACGAGCACCAAAAAGTTATCCGAATCCGAACAAAACAATAGACGCAAGCCGAGCAAAGAGGAATTGCAGTCGGCTGTCATCAAGGCTTTGCCAGACTTTCGCGTGGAAACCATCTACGAAGTTCCTCTCACAACCCAAGGCTCGTGGGTCTCCCTCGCAATTGACACAAAAGGACGTTTGATTGCCAGTGACCAAGGAAAGGAAGGATTGTATCGCATCACGATTACCGACCCGAAGTCTCCGATAGTGGAGAAGTTGCCAGTCGAACTTTCTAGTGCCCAAGGTTTGGTATGGAAAGGAGATGCACTCTATGCGTCCGTTACCGATTCAGGAATCTACCGACTCACGGATTCTAACGGTGACGATTTACTCGATCGCACAGAGCTTCTATCTGAACTCAATGGCAAAGGCGAACACGGAAACCACGCTCTGTTCGACACTCGCGACAGTCACGAACTCTTTGCGGTCGCGGGCAATCACACGCCCTTGCCTGCGACCCATATGAGTTCTAGGACACGAGTACAGTCCTATGCGGAAGATTTGCTGTTGCCTCGTCAATGGGATGCTCGCGGTCATGCGGCTGGTATCTTGGCCCCGGGTGGTTGGTTCACGCGATTTGATCTGCAAAAAAAGTCGCACGAACTCTTCTGTATCGGTTTTCGCAATCAATACGATGCTGCCATGAACGCTCATGGCGATATCTTTACCTACGATTCGGACATGGAATGGGATCTGGGACTTCCTTGGTATTGCCCGACTCGCATTTGCCATGTCGTCAGCGGTGGTGACTTTGGATGGCGAAGCGGGTCAGGCAGGTGGCCCGACTACTACGAAGATACTTTGCCAGCCCTCGTCAATATCGGACCGGGGTCGCCCACCGGTGTTGTCAGTGGACAAGGAACGCTTTTCCCGAAACGTTATCAAGATGCAGTGTATGCGCTGGATTGGACCTATGGGCGAATCCTAGCAATCCACTTGAAGCCTGATGGGGCGAGCTATAAAGCTGAGTCCGAGCTCTTCGTTTCAGGTGTTCCTCTTCCTGTAACCGACGCGGTCGTCGGGTCCGATGGAGCTCTCTACTTCACAACTGGCGGACGTGGTGCCAATTCCTCGCTGAAGCGTGTGGTGTATACAGGCACAGAATCAACGTCGAACACCTCAACCACAACTGCATCGAACGATGCGTTGCCTCGCGAGTCAGTTCTTCGACGAGAACTAGAGGCTTACCATGGTGTGATCGCCGCGAAAGCCGTCGAAGCCGCATGGCCGCATCTGTCGAGCAATGATCGCTTCCTTCGACATGCAGCTCGCGTAGCCATCGAATCGCAACCGGTCAGTGGCTGGGCACAGCGTGTTGCCAGTGAACCCAATTCGCAAGCACGAATTGCGGCGACAGTCGCACTCGCGCGCCGCGGTCGGGCAGAGCACCAGCCCGCATTGTTGGCTGGACTCGCCAGGTTGGATTTTCAAACGCTGCCGCTATCGCAACAATTAGGCCTGTTGCGAGCTTTGTCACTAACGCTGGAACGACTTGGAAAACCAACGGATGCTGCTCGAGCGCAATGGATTGCAAACTTGGAGTCCATCCTTCCAAATCGTGACGCAAGCATCAATCTCGAAGCCATTAAACTCTTGGTGTACTTGGATTCGCCCGCAGCGGTCACCAAAGGTATGCAATTGATCGTAGATCGCAGTCCTCCCAAGGCTCCTTCGTGGGAAGGGGTCGAGGAGATGAATGCACGCTACGGATCGGCGCTTAAGCGATTGCAAAGCAAACCCACACCAGCGGTCGAGATCAACTATGCCTTTGCTTTGCGTACTGCGAAGAAAGGGTGGACTCTCGAACTGCGTCGCAAGTACTTCGAGTTCTTGAATGAAGCGGGCAAGGCTGGCGGCGGTGCCAGCTACCCGGGTTATCTTGAGAACACTCGCGACGAAGCACTTGCATCCTGCACCGATGAAGAGCGAATAGCACTGGTAGATCTGACGGGTCGGAGCTTCAACCCAGTTCCTGATTTCCCCATCACACCACCGGTCGGA
>JANMHA010000013.1:0-25850 GCA_031374925.1 Pirellula sp.
GGCAGCAAGTTCAGCGACTTGTTTCTCAAGTTCCTTGCAGCGGGTACAATCCGGTTGTGGCGAGTCTGTTTCCATCGCTACAACATAACCCAGACCGTCGGTCAATTAAAATATCAGTTTACCCCCGGTAAACACGTACAACCAATCGCGAACACCATCTGAACCCTGATTAGCCGGTCACACCCATCTGAGATCTGAGATCTGAGATCTGAGATTCCATTTTGCCTTGCCGTCGTGTCAATCCTTGGTTGCTCCTGAGCAACTATCCCAAAAAGCTGTTATAAAGTAGATGACTTCGATTGCGTGAGAAGTCTCCGAATTATTGCTATATTGCTTCATCGTAACGATGTTTGTTTATCCATCCCTTTCCACACGTTCACCGCGATGCCAACTGCGCTCGATTCTAGAAACTATACCTTTCTTGGTACAACACAAAGTCTCTGCCCGGAGTGCTTAAGCGTCGTTCCGGCCAAGATCATTGCGCGCGGCAAACGGGTCTATTTCCGAAAACGCTGCCCCACACACGGACTGCGGGAGGATTTTGTTTGCAGCGATCGACGTTGGTACGATCGCTACGATTACGCTTTGCCTCCCAAGTTACCCAAGAAGACATTCGTCGAAGCGTCACGCGGGTGCCCGCTGGATTGCGGACTGTGCACTGAACACGAACAACATACCTGCGTTGCCGTTCTGGAGATCACCGACAATTGCAATTTGTCCTGCCCCTTGTGCTATGCCGACAGTCGACCGGGACTCAAACACAAGTCCGTGCAACAATCCTTCGCCGCCATCGATGCCTTGGTTCGAGCCGAAGGTAGAGCCGATGTCCTGCAAATCTCGGGTGGCGAACCGACCACACACCCTCAGCTCGAAGAGATCCTCGAATACGCCCTTTCGCGGCCTATCGATTACATTATGATCAACACCAACGGCATTCGCTTTGCCAAGGATGTAGCTTTTGTTGAGCGACTCGGGTTGCACAAAGATCGCCTCGAAATCTATCTGCAAATGGACGGTGTTTCGGACCACGTCCACCAAGCCTTGCGCGGTGAGCCGCTGGCGGATATTAAACTCAAGGCCCTGGACAATATCGGAAAGGCCGGTCTGCATGTTACGCTAGTTTGTGCTCTGCAAGCTGGCGTCAACGAACAGGAGTTGGGGGAATTGCTGAACGTTGCCAAGGAACGGCCTTGGGTTACCGGACTCAGCCTCCAACCGGCAACCTACAGTGGGCGACACTTTTTGCCAGAGGAATTGGAACAACGCATTACTACCCCAGATTGCATCGAATTGCTGTGCCAACAATCCGATGGATTGTATTGCGATGAAGATTTCTTTCCGCTTCCATGCGCCCACCCCAATTGCCATGTTCTTTCGCTTGCGTTTCGGCATGAAGGCGAGCTAGTGCCGTTGACTCGCTTCATTGATGCCAAGCTGAACCTGGACTTGCTCGCGAATGGTTTGTCGTTCACTCGCGACGAAGGCAAACGTCTGGTGCAGCAATATCTAGCTCGCAACAATTGTTGTGGACCGGCCGGGTGTTGTGAAGCTCCCATTGCAATGGAGCCAAGCCTTAGCGTCGGCCCGCTTTCCGTCCTTCAAGATTCCGGAAATGCCTGTTCCACTTCGACCTCGAGTACCGAATCGAAATCCGTACAGGAGCGATTTTTCGAACAGGCATTGCAAAAGCAGATTGGGGGCGAGCAGCTTTTCCGTATCACCATCACGTCGTTTCTGGATGCATACAATTTCGATGTCCGACGAGTGATGAAATGTTGCACGCATCATATTTTACCCTCTGGGCATATCATTCCATTTTGCGCCTACAATGTATTGTACCGAAATGGGCATGTGCCACTCCCTGCTTTGATTCAACAGGAAGAACAACGATGAATAAAAGCGTAGTGGGACTAGGGAGGGTGAGACTCCTGCAAACATGTCTTCATCGACTTTGTCCAACAAATTCATTACTCGGGAGGGTGAGGGGTGAGGCTCCTGCCGAACCATGGCGGCGCCAGCTCGGCAGGAGCCTCGCTCTCCCGGCTTAGGTTCTATACTGAACGCAATGATTAGGCTTGGCAAAGGTAAAATCGAATGACTGTGTCGTGGCGAGTTGCCTATGCTTGTGTTTTGTTATTCTCGATTGCGGTAGCCATGTGGCTCCTTCAGGGCCGACAAAAGCGATTAGAACTAACCCATTCGCAACGGATCCTCATTGGAGTGGCTGCCTTTGTAGGTTCGATGATCGGATCTAAAATTCCATTCCTGGGCGATCGTGGCTGGGGCGCTTTGTACGATGGCACGGTCTGGTTCGCCGATGGCAAAACCATCTTGGGAGGCATCGCGGGCGGTTACGCCGCAGTGGAACTCGTAAAGTGGATTGCAAATATTCGGACGCGAACCGGCGATACGTTTGCTCTACCCGTGGCTGTGGCGGTCGCCATCGGACGTGTTGGATGCTTTTTGGCTGGATGTTGCTATGGGCGGGTGACGACCGTTCCATGGGGAGTTTCTTTTCCTCTCGCCCACGATGTTGCAGGCGTCCTCCGTCACCCAACCCAATTGTATGAAGTTGCTTTCCATGTTCTGGCATCGCTCGTTCTGGTTGTCATGGACCGCAAACGATGGTTGGTTGGGAACCAGCTCAAGGCTTACTTGATCGCGTATTTGATTTACCGATTCCTGTCGGAGTGGCTTCGCCCTGAATCGCCTGTTTTGTTAAACTTAACGATCTATCAGTTGGTTTCGGTTGCTCTGGTCGCTGTTCTTATCCTGCTCTGGGTAAGAGATCGTGGGCAGGTCATTGTCGCCTTTTGCTCCGCAAAAGTGCGTTAAAGCGGTGCACTTTCGCGGAGCGAAAGGCGACAATAATACAATCACAGCCTAAGAGCTAAAGGCGACAAAATGATTTCCGCAAAATCAAAATCTTGGCATATAGCCAGCCGGTGGCAAGAATTTGAAGGGGAAATTCGGTCCGCAGTCCTTCGTTCGATCTTGGTCGTCGTGTTTTATTCCATCCAGCTTATCCATTACCTAACCTTGACGTCGATTGGTGATGCGGATCGAACTTTTCATCGCCAAGTGACATTTGCAGCAATTGCCTGGCTGTTTCTTTCGATGTCGGTATTGATGGCGCTGCGGGGTGGATTCATGCCGCCGTTGCTCAAGTACTTTACGACGGGAATCGATCTCGGTTTAGTCACCTTGCTCGCTTGGTTGAGTCACGGCCCGAGTAGCCCATTGGTCATGGCGATGTTCTTGGTTCTGGCCATCGCTTCGCTTCGATTCCGAATTGGTCTCATCTGGTTTGCAACGCTAGGAGCCATGACTTGCTACGTGCTATTGGTTGGCTCGGTTGACGCGCATTGGTTTGACGCAAATCACGACACGCCCGTTCTGACGCAGGCGATAACATTGTGTTCTTTGGCTTCCACCGGAATTGTCCTTGGCCAGATCGTGCGAACGCCGCGAAGAATGGCTGATGCCTTTCTACAACGTGCGGACCAAATGACGAAGGAAGTGAAATCATGAATGTTCCTCCCGTAATAGCAACGCAAGCTTGTGTTCACTGTGGAGCGTTATCACAAACCAACGATGGAAAGTGTTGGCTATGCTACGAAAACAAGTCAACACCCAACCCATTCGCGGTCTCCAGCAATTTGATAACGGAGGAAACGCCTTATTCGCCGATGACGACGCTGGACGTTATCTTCGGTGTACTCTTAGGAATTTGCGTATTGTTAACGGTGCTCATTGGCGTCGGCCTAGCCGTAGAAGACCAAGGCTTACTCATTCCTTTTGCAATATTCATGGGGCCTGCTTACGCCGTCACTTTTTTTCGGGGAATCGTCCCGCGCGGGGCTAAAGGTAGTCTTCGTCCAGCCAGCCTTTTTCTTACTTTTGTCGTATCCCTGCTAGTTACCGTATTAATCACAGTCGTCTTGGCAGTCGCGGCAGTGGTCATGCTCTTTCTGGCATGCGCTGGAGGATGGTAAGTCACCCTCCCTCGGCAACGCAGTGAAGCATTTCCGTTCGATCGGAGATTGCCTCCGACGGACGCCGTTTTGGCGTACTCCTAGGTAGGACGCCAAAACAAGGTTGAGGGGAGACAAGCTCCCACTCAACCGAAACAATCGTTGGAGGAAATGCTTCACAGCGTTGCTCCCTCGGGGAAAGGCGGCCGTAGGCCGGCGTAGGCCGGGGAGGGTGACTTGATATTGTGCATGACTAGTCGACGGTGGCGGACACGCCGTCGCCTACGGCTCAGCGTCAAAAGAGGTTAAACGCTTAGCAAGTCGGTTAGAACATGGCCGCCGATATCGGTGAGGCGAAATTCTCGTCCTTGGTATTTGAATGTCAGCCGTTCATGATCAAGCCCGAGGAGATGCAGCACGGTTGCGTTTAAATCATGCACATGGACTGGCTGTTCGGTAACACTAAAGCCAAATTCATCTGTCTTGCCGTACGACACGCCACCGCGAATTCCACCTCCAGCAAGCCAAAAGGTAAATGCATCTTTGTGATGATCGCGACCGCCCGTTGTTTTGTTGCCGTTTCCGTCGACGCCTTGTGCCAACGGTGTGCGACCAAACTCACTACCCCAGATCACCAAAGTATCGTCTAGCATGTTCCGGCGTTTCAAGTCCGTGATCAAGGCGGCGGCGGCCTGGTCAATGTCCTTGCACTTGCTCGCTAAACGGCTGTCCAGATTGTTGTGGTGATCCCAATCGCTATCGTAAAGCTCAACCATTCGAACTCCGCGTTCCACAAGTCGCCTGGCCAGCAAGCAGTTGTTTGCGAAGGAACCCTTGCCTGGCTCGGCACCGTACAACTCCAATGTTTCAGCCGTTTCGTCCTTAAGGTCCATGAGTTCGGGGACACTCGTTTGCATTCGATACGCCATTTCGTATTGACTGATGCGGGTCGCAATCTCAGGATCACCGACATCCGCCAAACGGACCTCGTTGAGCGAGGCAACCGTATCCAACACGCGTCTCCGACTGTCGGATGAGTGGCCTTCCGGGTTGGAAAGGTACAGGACGCTTTCTCCCTCAGTGCGAAATGGGATCCCTTGATGAACACTCGGCAAAAAGCCGCTTGAATACATGCTGGAGCCAGCCCCTCCGGCCGTTCCACTTTGCAACACCACGTAGGCGGGCAAGTCTTCGCATTCAGAGCCTAAACCATACGTAACCCACGAGCCAAAACTCGGCCGTCCACCTCGACCAAAGCCCGTATGCAAAAAAATCTGGGCCGGCGCATGATTGATCTCCTCGGTGTGCAACGAATGAACGATACACAATTCGTCAGCCACTTTGGCAAGACTGGGCAACAAGCCCGATATGGAATGGCCGCTTTGGCCGTGCTGTGAGAATATTTGCCTCGAGCCGGCCAAACGCATCTCCCCTCCGATAAAGGCAAACCGTCGACCGGTTAGAAAACTCTCTGGACAGACTTCGTTATTGTGCTCGACCAGTGCTGGCTTCGGATCGAACAGATCCAATTGCGATGGTGCGCCGATCATGTGCAGATAGATGACACTCTTGGCCCGAGCCGTCAAATTTCCTTGGCTTGAATGGGTTGCATTTGCCGCAGGGACCGTCGACTGATTCAGAAGTGAACTAAGGGCTGCGGTGCCGAGGCTAAATCCCGAGTTGCGGAAGAACGAACGGCGGTCCTGAATGTTCGGTTGAGTTGCCATCGTTCTATTCCTTGGTAATCGTTTCGTCGAGATTCATGAGGGCCGATGCAACTGCAAACCAAGCTGCCGATTGAGCAGAAAGAGACCCGTTTGGCGACTTTGCGGCAAGCTCGTTCTCGTAAAGATGTTTCAGGGTATCGCGTTCCCGTTGGCTCGGTGACCGCGCGACCGCAATGCGAAACGCATATTCAAGTTGTTGTTCCAAACTCGCCTCAGGCCTTTCTTGATGCACGCGGTCCGCTAACCCCTTTGCCGCATCCACATACACCGGGTCGTTCAATAGATTCAAGGCTTGAAGGGGAGTGTTGGATCGACCACGATTGACGCGGCATGCAAGTCTGGCGGTGGCGTCGAAGTTGATGAAGCTTGGGTAAGGGGACATGCGTTTGAGAACGACGTACACTCCGCGACGAACCTTATCTTCGCCCGGGCTCACTTCGTAGTCGTATTGTTGGCCGCCAACTTTTTTCCAAAGGCCGTCCGGTTGAGGAGGGCGGATCGATGGCCCAAACTGCTTGAGACTCAGCTTGCCCGAGATCGCAAGTGCATTGTCGCGAATCGATTCGGCGGCAAGTCGAAACCGAGGTCCCCGGGCCAGCAGTCGGTTCTGAGGGTCGCGTTCGCGCGCCTCTGCCGAGATTTGAGACGACTGGCGATAGGTCTTGCTTGTCAAAATCTGCTTAATCAAATGTTTTTGAGACCAACCATTCTCCATGAAATCAACAGCCAACCAATCGAGCAATTCGGGGTGGGATGGCGTGTCCCCTTTGAGTCCAAAATCTTCCGGCGTCGCAACCAGTCCCACTCCAAAGATCTCGGCCCAAAGCCGATTGACAACGACGCGTCCAACCATCGGATTGTTCTTAGAAACCAACCAACGAGCCAACGCCAATCGATTGCGGTCCCCCTTTTTCTCAAACGGATGCAGCACTTCGGGCGTCGAGGGCTCGACTATTTCGGTTGGGGTACGGAAATCGCCGCGAGCGAACATAGTCGACGTTCGAGGCTCCGCGACCTCTTGCATGACCAACGACTTTGGAACGATTTTCTTGTCCCGTTCTTTTTCGAGATCTGCGAGGCTCTTACGAAGCTTGACAATAACTGGTGATTCTTTGCGCTCGACCGGCAAGGAAGCTTCGTAGTCACCGAGCAAAGCGGACAAGCGAAATCGGCCGATCGTGCGAGCGTTACCAAAGTTCTGGACCAGTCGGAAAGTCAATTGCTTGGCGTTGGTTAATTCCTTTGGCTCGGCAATTCGAAAGGCTGCCCAATGCGGACGTTTGAACTGCGTTCCAATCGCCCAAGCCGACTTAGGATCGCTATCGATGGCGTTGGCAACGTCATAGTTTTTTTGTGAGAAATCCGCTCTCGCGTCCGTCAGCGCGATCGGTTGTGACGTGGAGTCGTCTGAGTTGTTGGCAAGTCTCACTTCAAAGCTGTTGAGGACAAAATTGGGTCGAACTGCATCCCCACGACCGGGTCCAGTACCGGGTAACGAGGGGTCCGTCAACGTTTCGAGCAGAAAGCCGACGATCTGTTCTGGACCAAGCTCGACCGTGACCGCATAGGTGTCCACATCAGGCGGGTCATCTTGGAGCAGGACTGAGCCGTCCTCGAGGACTTTATGCCCCGCGCCTCCCAATGAATCGAACGCAACCGGCTTAAGTATTTGGACTGCTGACAACGAGGCATTGTTGCTATGACTACCCGCAGTTTTTTGGAGAGCTAAGTCTAAGTTGGCACGAGCCAAAACGATTCTTTCATCCAACTCCTTTCGATCACGTTCTTCATCGGTACCTGTGAGATTCAAGTAGGGGCCAACGAATCGAATGGAACCAGGCACGTTGGGATTGGAGCGATCGGCTTCGACTTCGGTTTGATTGAAAAACGCGAACAGACCATAGTAGTCGTGTTGTCGGAACGGGTCGTACTTGTGGTCGTGACATTGAGCGCACTCGAGAGTCGATCCCAGCCAAACGTATCCCAGAGTATTGACGCGATCGACGACTTGGTTGAAACGGTTTTCTGCCGGATCGGTTCCTGCCTCGACGTTACACGGTGCACATCGATTGAATCCAGTTGCGATCCGCTGTGATTGAGTTGCGTTCGGCAGCAAATCTCCCGCCAGTTGTTCGATAGAAAACTGATCAAAGGGCATGTCGTCGTTGAGTGCTTGAATAACCCAGTCGCGGTAAGCCCAGAGCTCGTGAAGGTCATCGCGTTGGAAGCCATGTGAGTCGGCATAGCGAGCCGCGTCCAGCCAGGGCCTAGCCCATTTTTCGCCGTACTGCGGAGACTGCAGCGAACGATCCACCCATCGATCGATCGCAGCAGGTAGATCCGCAGTCGCATCATTTGCGAAATCATCCGCTTCTGCAGGTGTGGGTGGCAATCCAATCGTATCCAAATAGAGTCGGCGAGCCAGAGTAGGGAGTTCTGTGGGAGGAGCTATGACAAGCCCTTCGGAGTCCAATCGCTTTTGAATGAAGTAGTCGATCGGATGTTGAGTTGGCTGATCCGCAGACAAAGCAACTAGAGGCTTGGTTGGAGCGAGGTAAGCCCAATGTTTGTCTTTGGCCGTTTGGGATAACAACCGGCCCCCCTGAGCGATCCATTCGCGTATGCGAGCGACCTCGCGATCTGTAAGAACCGCGCCTCGTTTGGGCATGACCTCTTCGTGCCCTTTGGGTAAGCGAATTCGGCGTATCAGGTCACTTGCATCAGGATCAAGAACGTCGAACGGACGGCCACTGTCACCCCCCAAGTCGATCGCTTCGTTCGAATCGAGCCGAAGTCCTCCTTCTTGTCGAGCCGGGCCATGGCATTCAATGCAGGATCGGTTCAGGATCGCATAAGCGTCAGCAGCGATCGACGACGCGGTTTTGTCGTCCGCTTGAAATGCGTGGGCCATACGTCCGGTAATGCAAGCCAAGCAGGAGGCAAACATAACCGACCCTGTTAGCAATCTGTTCGATCCCAATCACCACCACCTTAGATTGACGTCTTCGAGAATGGACAGAAGCCTCTAGTATACGAAAAACCTGGTTGACTTGCGATTGAACTTCAGATTTCGTAGCAGCGTATCGCCGAGACGCTGAGTGTCCGCCTCGGAGATGCGTATCGCCGAGACGCTGGGTGTCCGCCTCGGAGATGCGGACCTACGAGACGCTGGGTGTCCGCCTGCGATTTCCGAAATGCAACCTACAGGGTAAGCTTTCGGAACGGCAATCAAGTTGGTCCTGAGGCAGTGCGAAATAGTTTCAAGGAAGTGTGCCAGTTCTAGAGTGGTGGTAAACATCCCCCGAGTTAACTCGGGGGCATTGGCATGCCCTCGGCTTTACGCGCTTTACGCGCTTTACGCCGAGGGTTCTGACCTTCTGTTCTAGGATGTGCGTCCAAAGGTCTCTTCATCGAGAATGCGAACTGTCTTGTATCGGCGCATTGCCACGATCTCAAGATGCAACGCCTAACGATTCTGGCGATCAAGCGGAATGGGATTCTCACCGGTTAGCCCGAGGGCCTCGTCGAGCAAAGCCTCAGCCTCGGTCCTCTTTCCTTGTTGTAGCAATGGTCCAAATCGCTGCATCAACATCTGGATCGGAGCCATATCCTTGCCGTTTCGCTGCATCTGCTGGACAGCCCGCTGAAGACGTTCCAGTTTTTTGGCGAATGGAGGTGGCGGGCCGCCAGGCCGATGCACCACCTCCGGGCGCGAGCCCGGGTTCTCCAATTGTTGTTGCGCGCTGACGTAACGCTTTCGCACAAATTCCTTCATCGACGCGACGATGCTATCGTAGCTTTTATCCTCAGGGTTGGTGACACGTCGATGGGGAAATGGATCTGCATTTAAATCAGCTCGGATCAATTGATACTTGGCGTCTACGATTGCGCAGAGTCGTTCAGGTTCGAAGTATTTGTCGAGAATTAGCCGTGCGGTATCGCGGTATCTTTTTAGCAACGCGGGATCCGCAACAATGCGGTCCATCAATGGATTCGGTAGTTGACCAGCCACCGGCCAAGCAGCGTTCCAATCGGCCAGAACATGGATTTGTCCAAAGGCGCTTTCGCTGAATCCAACGTCAAGATCCCAGGGCAAATAATGCCAACGTTCGGTTCTTTCGTCGTAACACAAGTAATAATTGTGAGTATTCCAGCCGGTTAGCTGGTCAAATGCACCCGAAAACAATAGGACGGCTGTCGTTCGAAGGAACTCCTCGACCTCCATTTTCGAATCCAAGTTCGCTGCAAAATCCTTTGCGGGCGATTTATTTATCATCGCGATAAAGTCGACAAGACGCCGCTGGCCTTTCTTGGCCGATTTCGTCTCGGGCGCAAAGGCCTGCGAGTAGGCGGACGGATCGTCGCCGAGGAATTGAAGATTGGCGCCTGGGCCACCTTCGTCAACCTTAAACAATAGGCCATTGGAATCTGGAAAGTTGCGTACGATAAACGATTCATCAATCCGCTCAACATTGACGTAGACCCCACGGTACACATCGTTTAGGAAAAGCTTGGCGTAATTGCAGCGATGCGTTTTGATTCCCTGGTCGCGAAGAATCTCGGTTATGATCGGCTCGCTAAAAACGCTCCCGAACTGGACGCCGTTGTCCAAGGAAACCCGATGGAGTCCGAGGAATCGCTGGTCGTCCTTGTACTCGTCGAACTTGATCAGAAAGCTCCGCTTGTGCTGCTGAGATGGGGACGAGGAACTGTTGCCTTTGAATCGGATTGCCACGTTGTTAACGGTGATATTTCGCCATCGAAACGACGCAGTCACATAGATGCGCTTAGGTAACGCTTCCAGCATTCGTCGCATGTCTGTTTCGGCGACCGTCAAATAAATCGACTGGACTTCGTCTGAACGGTAGAATTCACTGGAGCCCGCCTCAGCTACCGGTGCCTGTGTTCCATTCGAGTTTTGCGCCGAAGCGACGTGACCGACCGCGATCGCAAGGACCGCTAAAAGTGGTCGAACACATCGAAAAAAACGGACTGAAATGGTCATGGAAACGCGAATGCACAATCGTGGTTGAAACAGACCCAAATTTATCGTACACCATGGGGATGTCCACAGGTCACAGTGTAGAACGGCACTCCGTGCCGTTTTCTCGGCACGGATAGGCTGTGAATTTATTCGCAAGGTGCCGAAGTTTGTCGCCTTTTGCTCCGCAAAAGTGTGTTGACGCGGCGAACTTTCGCGGAGCTAAAGGCGACAATAATAAATTCACAGCCTAGGAGTGCCGAGCTCTTCTTTGTTGCAAGGAGGTAGTCCAGTTTGGCCACGCATTGAGTTGACAACTACTCCAGAGCAGCCGCGTGTCGACTCGCCTTGGGATCGCCTGCGGCATACATTTTGCCGGATCCCGAGTCCACGTAGATCATCACGGGATTACCGATCGGTCCATTGGTGATTTTTAAGTTATGGCCTCGCTCGGCCAGAACCTTTCGCGTTTCGTCAGAAATCTCCGCATAGACTGTCAACTCATTCAGTCCGACGTAGGCAGCGTTTCGATCTGGGTTCGGATCAAAAGAGTCCTGGTGATGCGCAGTACTGAATCGAGGGGCAACCACCGCTTCGGCAGGGAGCATTCCGAAATGAATATGGTTGAGCAGAATATTCAGGGTGGTTTGATCCTGGAGGTCGCCACCGGCAACGCTAATGGCAATAATCGGTTTTCCATTCTTCAAGACCAATGTTGGCGTGAGTGTGATGCGAGGTCGTTTTCCAGCTTCGATGCGATTCGGATGCCCCATGGCAGTGTTTAGACTGCGAACCCGATTGCCGGTGTTCACTCCGGACGGGCCAGGGGTATTAGTCAGCATGTTGCAACTGGGGGTCGCCGCGATCATATTGCCCCAACGATCTGCCACCACACACGTTGTGGTGTCTTGCTTAGGAATCGTTTCCTGAGTGTCTTTCGGCAACAAAGCTGCTTTCAAGGCAAGGGAGTTTTCCGGATCACCTGGCCGTCGTTCCAATGACGCCAGACGCGGATCGATTAGTGCTCGTCGAATGGTGGAATAGTCCTCGGACAAGAGCTTGGCCATCGGAACCTCGACAAAGAGTGGGTCCGCGTAGTACTCGTCCCGGTCTGCATAGCCTAGCTTCATCGCTTCGGTCACAACATGGATAAAGTCGCTCGACAAATGTTTCATCGATCGCAGGTCGAAGCCTTCCAACAGTTCCAAATTTTGGCAAAGAACTGGTCCTTGCGTCCACGGCCCACATTTGCAAACCGTATAGCCTAGGTAGTCGGTGAATACCGGATCTTCGATTCGGGTTACATGGGCTGCCAAGTCTTGTTTGCGAAGCCAAGCGCCAGTCTCGATATACCAGGCTTCGAGTTCGTCGGCGATGTCTCCGAGATAGAAATGATCGCGGGCCGCTAATAATTTCTGCTCCCGCGTACCATCCGTTTTCGCTTCAGTTTCGACCAGTTTTCTAAGAGTGATTGCCAACTTCGGATGCCAGTCCGCTTTGCCGGCATCGAGCAGTGCCAACGTTGGAGCAACAGCTTCGGCCAAGGAAATCGTGCCGTAAACTCGAAGCAGAGTGACGATCGCGTCCACGGCTGAAGGAGTGGGTGCCGCTTTCATGCTTCCCTTGAAAGGAATTCCATTTTCATAGAACCACTTTATAGCCTCAGGGTCTCGTGGTGCCCCTCCGATTCCGCTGATGGATTTGACTTGATTCGATTTGGCATCGAAAACGAGGATGGGGACTTCACCGCCGATAGCGAACATCCCATAGTCTGTTACGGCCAGTGCCAGAATCGTTGCCGCCGCCGCATCGGCAGCATTGCCGCCTCGCTCCAAGATCGCAATTCCAGCAGCGACCGAGTCCGAATGGCCGGCTGCTACAGCTCCTCGTTGACCGGTCGCTTGCCAACCGATTTCCTTGGCCGTTACTCCAACCACCCACCAAGTCACCAAGAACATGGCTATGATGGTAGGTTGCATGAGCAAGTTCACCCACCTTAAATTCGACCGCAAGTTCGTCCTCATTTTTTGAACCCCCACCGAGAAAAATAACCCAAAATGCGCCGATTCATCTGCCTGCTAAGCATCGTATTTCTGTTTTCCGCCAACACCATGATATCCGCTCAGCAGCCTGCCGCGGAAGAATACGCTGTTCATCCCGATTCTTTGCAAAAACCCGGAGTACCCGAGGGAACGATATCGAAAGGAACTTGGAAGAATTCGAAAGTATTTCCAGGTACGATTCGGGATTACTGGGTCTACGTTCCCAAACAATACGATGGCTCGAAGCCTGGCGCGCTCATGGTATTTCAAGATGGAGGCGGATACGTCAAGCGCAACGGGGGAATCAATGTCCCCAACGTCTTCGACAACCTCATCCACAACGGCGAAATGCCGGTCACAATCGGGTTGTTTATCAATCCCGGTATCGTGCCTGCCAAAAGCGAGGATAGCCAAGCCCGATTCAATCGGTCCTACGAGTACGACAGCGTAGACGATCGCTACTCCCGATTTCTCATCGAAGAATTCATTCCGATGATCGAGACGGAACACAAACTAGAATTGAGTCAAAACCCTAACGATCGGGGTCTATGCGGTTCGAGCTCCGGTGGCATCTGTGCTTTCAATGTGGCTTGGCAACGGCCAGATGTTTTTCGACGTGTCTTTACCACCGTTGGCACTTACGTGGGATTGCGCGGCGGCCACGAGCTTTCCACAATCATTCGCAAGGCGGAGCCCAAACCGCTCCGAATCTATTTGCAGGATGGTTCGAACGACAACAACATCTACGGTGGCGACTGGTGGATGGCCAATCAAGCCATGCTGCGGTCGCTGGAGTTCTGCGGCTATGAAGTAGAACATGCTTGGGGCACTGGAGCTCATAGCGGTAAACATGGTGCGGCTATTTTTCCGGACGTGATGCGATGGCTTTGGAAAGATCACGGCCAAGTTCCGGTAACCACTCATCTCGAAAAGTCAAAAAGCGAAGCCAAGAAATTTCTTGTCGAAGGCTCCGACTGGGAACTTGTCTCGTCAGGACATCAGTGGGCTGAGGGCTTAGCGGTCACCGAGGATGGTACGTTGTATTTTACGGATGTTCCCGCTTCAAAGCTGTACAGCCTCACTCCCGAAGGCAAGCAAACTCTGCTTGTTCAAGACACGGGAGAAGCCAATGGTATCGCATTGGGGCCTGACGGGAAATTGTATGGTGCGTCCAGCAAAGCCAAGCAGATTCGAGCTTGGGACTTGAAGACCATGAAAATGGAAGTCGTATCGGAGGGTACGAACAGCAACGATCTCGTCGTACGGCATGATGGCACCATTTATTACACTGATCCGGCAGCCGGTAAGATCTGGATGATCGATGGCAAAACGCGGCAGCGACGTGAAGTCGACAGTTTCCGAGACTGCAACGGCATTGCGTTGAGCGCCGATCAAACCCAATTGTTCGTCGCCCATTTCCCCGGTCGATTTGTCTATGCATTCACCATCGCCGACGATGGTTCGCTCGAGAACAAGCAACCCTACTTTCATATGGACATTCCGATCAACGATCCATCGGGTAGGCTTGATGGTATGTGCGTAAGTACCGATGGCTGGTTGATTTCGGCAACCGAAGCTGGCGTGCAGATTTGCGATCAACCTGGACGAGTCCATTTGATCATGTCTTTGCCTTACGGATCGAAACGACCATGTTATGCTCGTTTTGGCGGACCCGATAATAAGACGCTGTACGTAGCAAACGTCGACAAGATTTGGAAACGCAAAACACAACTAGTCGGTGCCAAGCCTTACGCGCTACCAGTTAAGCCACCCAAGCCTCAACTGTAAATGGAGGCTCTATTGAACACGTGGCAAGTACCAGCCAGTTCCACTAGGCGCTGATGCGTTTTAATACGGCGTCCAGCGTCGGCTTGATCGCAGCGGCACTGGACTTGAGCCCCTGTAGCTCCTTAGGCCATAGATCGATTTCAATGCGATGCAAGGCTCCAGCACGACCGACGACCGTTGGTACCGAGATGGCTACGTCGCGAATGCCGAAGCAGGCGCCATCTTGGACTGTGCTCACCGGCAGAATGCGTTGTTGGTCTAACGCGATGGAATGAATCACGTCGCGAATCGCGATCCCCACGGCGAAACCAGCTCCGCCCTTCTTCGACAAACACTCAGCTCCAGATTGCTTGGTACGCAAGAAGATTTTCTCAGCCAAGGTGTTGTTCCATCCAGGGTATTTTTCCAACGACAACGAACCAACGGTAGCGCTCGACCAAACCGGAATCATACTGTCGCCATGCTCACCCAATATCAATCCATGCGTTTGAGTCGGTGCCGTTCCCAATTGCTCTGCTATCAAAGAGCAAAACCGAATCGTGTCCAGTTGAGTACCTAAACCAAGGATTTGAGTCGCCGGAAGTCCCAGTTTTTTGGCGGCTACGAAGGTTAATATATCGACTGGATTCGAAACGACTAAAACAATGGCGGAGGACTTTGGGCCAGCTTTCTTGACTTCGTCAAGGATACCGACGAACAAATCGGTGTTGCGATTGATCAAGTCCAGTCGAGATTCTTCAGGCTTGCGACGAAGTCCGGCCGTGATGCAAATGATGTCCGAAGTAGGAATGTGTTCGTACCCGCCAGACATAATGCGTTGATCGGCTACACTCGGACCACCATGCATGATATCGAGTGCCTGACCCGCGGCCAAGTTTGCGTTCAAATCAAGCAGTGCAATCTCGCGTACGATTCCACCGCATTGCAAGGCGAAGCCTGCACAGGAGCCTACGAGACCTCCACCGCCGATAATACTGACCTTCATGTTGTTTGCTATCCTGATTAGTTTTGAATGGAATGACTGTCGCAGCTGAATTCATGAGAATCCATGCGGAAACTGAACTATTGCGCAAGCTGCTTCATCACTTGCGCCGTGATCAGTTTGACCAACTCTTCTTGATCGATGCCGGCGAGCCCGTTTCCAGAAGTTTGGGAACTGCTTGACTTGAGCACCGGAGCGATGCCCGCCATCGACGGACTAACCGCTTGCTCCGCTTTACTCGCATTCAATGCTGCGGGCATCGCAGGCGGTGCTGGAAACGCTCGACGCTGGACGCCGGACTCTTTCCAAGAATTGCGAAAAATATCGTTGGCACAAACATCGCAGTTCTTGTACTCATCCGTATTGCGAGGATCGGACCAGCCCCATTGCTGTTTCAGTGTGAGCAACTCCCGTTCTTCCTTTTCGCTGAAGTAAGAAACGTTGCCCAACTGACGTGCCAACATCAAGATACGGCAATATGCATCGAGAATCTCAGTCCACCAATAGGCTTGTTCAACATCGATCCCATAACTAACCGTACCGTGGTTTGCCAAGATGATAACATTCGTCTTCTCGACAAACGGCAGAATCGTTTCCGCGAAAGCCTTACCACCTGGTGTCTCGTAGCGAGTGATCGGAACGTCACCCAAAAATACTTCGACTTCAGGCAAGACACACTGTGGAATTGGTTCGCGGGCGACGGCGAAGGCTGTCGCATGAGGCGGATGGCAGTGAACGACGCTCTTGATATCCAATCGCTTCTTGTAGATCTCCAGATGCAACAAAGCTTCGCTGGATCGCTTCTTGACCCCCGACGTCTGCTTACCCGTCATGTCCATCGTGCAAATATCTTCGGTCTTCAAGAAACCCTTGCTGTGCATGGTTGGCGTGCACAGAACTTCGTTCTCACCGATACGGACAGTGATATTACCGTCATTGGCTGCGGCAAAGCCTTTGTTGTAGAGCCGGCGGCCCATTTCGCAAATGTCTTGTTTGATTTTGTGTGCATTCATGAGAGTCTGTTCTCTAGTAGTTGGAAGTCTGTTAGTTGAATGTTCGTTTTTGTGGGAAGCAAGTTACATATGTTTTACGTTGAGTTCGTCAATGATGGCCGCGTTGTACGCGTCGACTGGTTTTTGGCTTGGTCGAAACGGTTGCGCCGCTTCGGCGCCATCGCTGACTGCGATAATCGAACCGTAGTCTGCACCAAGGTCATCCCAAACAACGACTAGGTCTGGATCTTTGGATTTCTTGCCTAGCAATGTCTCACCGTAAGCCTCCGCTGTCTTGAGCGATGCGCCAATGAAACTCGGATGAGCACGGCTAAGTGTTACCGTTCCATTAACTTGATATAATTGCATCGTTCCGTTCGCTTTCGATCAAGATTGGTTTTGTAGGTGTTGAAAAAAACGTCTTACCGCATTGCAAGCCGATGGAACGCTCCACGTCCTGGCCGACAGAATCAAAACATTGACGGGGACTTCCCGAAAAACGTCATCGATTTCGGGCCAACTTGAGACGACCACCGGTCGAAGCCGATCGTCGCGAGCAGCTTGCCAACAAGTTGCATATGGTGCGTTGACTATCGCTACTCCGGCTTGATGACCGTTTCGAATGCCATCCGCAATAGTTCGCAAGGCAGACGTATCGTCGGTGGCAAATTCGCAAACCTGCGCCTGCTTGGAACAAAGCTGCTTTCCCACGGAAGGCATCCATTTGGCGCTGCCTGCAACAATCAACCGCTGTGGACGCCCTATGGTTGCGAGATTCGATTGGTTCACCAAGGTCGTTGTTCGAGCCAATAGGGAACCCCGAACAATTTCGACATTGAATTCTCTACAATAGTCGCGTGCTGCGGGAGTCAATACGGCCGACGGCTCGATTTCCACAAACTGAATACCCATTAGTCGATTCTTCAAAGATTGAACACTTACCACTTGATCCAAAAGACTCAGCGTCTGCGGCTTAGGCACAACACTAGCAACAGTCGTGGCGCTACTAGTCAAGGTGGCAAGCACCCGACGAACGATACTTTCGATTTCTGCAGCGGATGTGTTGATGGTGGAGTAGTGGAGTAGTGGAGTGGTGGAGTGGTGGAGTTATTTCAGAAAGTCGATCAAGCCTAAGACGGACCAACGAATTGGGCTGTTTTCGACTCCGAACGTTTCTCGAACGGCGCCACCGTCGCTGGTGAGCATGACCGTTTCACCTTGACCGGCGCCAAGATGATCCACCGCAATCAACGGTGGACCATCCGGTGATCTCCCATCGGCTTGCATCGGCTGGCATACCAATAGCTTGAGGTTCTCCAAGCTTGGATGTTTGACGGTGGAGGTCGCGTTTCCGAGTACAAGTGCTGATTGCATGATGGTGGACTCTATAGTGTTATGTCGGAATCGTACCCTGGGTCACTAGGACGACAAGTTGCTGGTCCCCCCCAGCACGTGCAAGTCTTCGATCAGGGAACAACGACGTTCTCGGGTGAAGGTCATTGGTGTCGTCACCCCCTCGCCTGTTGGACCAGCAATGGAGAACGAAAGATAGCCTTCGCCGCCTAAACCCAGCGATGCCATGCATGGACCATTTTTCACAAACAAAGTCGTGTCCATGATGCGAGCCATTTTGGTCATGTTTCGGACATTGCGTGAGTGAATGATGCTCGTGTGGCGATAACCGTGTTCGGCTTGCTGTGCCAATCGAACCGCTTCATCAAAATCTCGACATCGAACGAATGGCACGAACGGCATCATTTGCTCAGTGTGAACAAACGGATGATCCGAATTGGTCTCGCCAAAAAGCAACTCGACCCTCGGATCGATCGAACGGCCCGCGGCAGCAGCCAACTTGATCGCATCTTGTCCCAAAAGCTCTTTGCGGGGTGCGTAATGCTTGTCCGTGCCTTCGCCGACCAACTGCATGGCAGCTTGCGTGAGTCGATCCACCTCGGTGGCTGTTAGTCGCACTGCACCTGCCCGCTCCATGGCAGACATCATTGCATCGAAAACACTTCCGACGACAAAGACCTCCTTTTCAGCGATGCAAAGCAAATTATTGTCGTAGGCGGCTCCCTGGATGATACATCTTGCAGCCAAGTCGAGATCGGCGGTTTCATCCACGACGACCGGTGGATTGCCTGGGCCTGCAACGACCGCACGCTTGCCGCTATTGAGTGCGGCACGAGCCACTGCCGGTCCACCCGTTACGCAAATCAAGGCGATGCTTCGGTGCTTAAAGAGCTGCTGCGCCGTCTCAAGCGTAGGCTCGCAGATCAGGGATATGAGGTTGTCGATGCCAAGGTCCGCATGGATCGCTTGATTGAATCGGCGAACCCCTTCGGCTGCGACTTTCTTTCCGCTTGGATGCGGATTGACTACTAGTGAGTTGCCCCCCGCGATCATGCTGACCGCGTTGCCGGTAATCGTAGGCAACGAATGCGTCACAGGCGTGATAGCGCCAATAACTCCGAACGGTGCGTGCTCGATTACAGCTAGCCCATAGTCGCCGCTGAAACACTCGGTTTTCAGGAACTCGACCCCTGGGGTTTTTTCGCCCAGAGTCTTGAGCTTGGCGATTTTGTGGTCCAGGCGTCCAACCTTGGTCTCCTCCATCTCCATCGTGCCGAGTTCAACACAATTGTCGATCGAGATGCGTCGAATATGATCGATAATCCGGCGTCGATCGGCGATGGTGCGTTCTCGAAGTTGTTCGAACGCCGTTCGGGCAGCTCGAACCGCGTCGTCGACGTTGTTGAACAGTCCGTGTCGGCCCATGGCGCTCGAGGCACCGGTCGAAGCGGACGTTGAACCTTGGGAAGATTGCTTGTTTCGCACTTCGCTCAGGACTTGCTCCACAACAGAGCGAATAAGATTTTCGTTGATTTGCATAGGTGTTTCGCGACGTTCTTATTGACGTTTGTAGACGTTATTCTTTTCGATGTGTACGGTGTCGACGATGCCAATGATGACGCAGTCGACTGGCAGCTTGCTTGTTTCAGGGGTGAATCGAGCGCTGCTTCCTTGAGTGATTAAGACCATGTCGCCGACTCCTGCACCGAGAGTGTCGACCGCAATAAACGTTCGGCCGGTTGACACCAACTCAGAACGATTGCTTGGCTCCAGACGAAAGGGTTCGACGACGAGCAGCTTTTGGCCGATCATCGTTTCCACCTTTTGTGTGGAGACAACAGCTCCTGTGACTTTCGCAACGAACATAGTTTTGTCTCTTGTGTTGACTCAACGTGCGGTTCTTAACTCTGGATCGCAGCCACCGTTTGGCGGGCCACAATCAATTCTTCGTTCGTAGGCACGATCCAAATCTGTACCTTGCCATGGGAGTCGTCAATACGACGCTCGGTTGGACCGCTGGCGTTGCCGGTGGCTGACAAGCCGATGCCAATATCCTCAAGCCCCTCGCAAACCGCTCGCCGAATCCCTACTCCATTTTCGCCGATGCCCCCGGTGAAAACGATGGCATCAGCACCGCCTAACGCCATAAGCATGCCACCCATTTGTCGACGGATGTCCGCTACGTACACGTCAAGCGCCAGTTTCGCATCGCTATTGCCTGCCTCGGAAGCCTTTTCCAGATCGCGAATATCGCCCGACAACCCGTTCGACAAGCCGAGCAATCCGGCTTGCGTCGAAAGCAGATGAAGTAAGCGATCAAGCGTTAGCCCGGTGTGTTCCATCATCAGTGGTAGACTGTAAGGGTCCAGGTCACCAACGCGGTTGTTTTGAGGCAGACCGGTTTGAGGACTCATTCCCATCGTGGTCGCCATGCTTTTTCCATCGCGAATGGCACACAAAGACGAACTGCCACCAAGATGGCATGAAATAATCCTCGCATCCGAGCGACCCAACAGTTGAGCCGTTCGCCATCCAATGAACCGATGTGAAGCACCATGGAATCCCCATCGACGAATCGGTAGAGCGTTGGCAATGCTTGCCGGAATGGCATAGCGTTTCCAAGCCTCAGGAATCGACTGATGAAAATCCGTTTCAAAGGCGGCTACCAACGGAATAGTTGATGACATACTCGCAAGCTGTTTCATCGCGGCCATGTAGGGTGGGTTGTGCGCCGGAGCGACTGAGTTCATTTCGTCCATCGCGGCCAAAACCTTGTCATCGATCCGTTGCACTCCCGACAGACGGCCGCCGTGCACCGCTTTGAAGCCGATGGCGCTGATCTCCGATGCGTCTTGCAAACAACCGTGGGTTGGATGTGTTAACTGGGAGATGCATGCTCCGACCGCAGTACCATGGTTTGGCACAGACTGAGTCAACTCACCGCGATACTCGCCGATTTCTACGAAACAGCGACTCTCGGGTGAACCAATGCGTTCGACGCCGCCACGGGCGAGCTGCTGCTCGTTGGACATATCGAACAATCGGTATTTGAAACTGGTTGAACCTAAATTGGCAACGAGAACCTTCATGGCTGATCTGTCACTCCGTTACGAACGATTACTTAAAGAATGCGGCGACGAGGCCTTCGGCCGGGCGCGGGATGATGTGGCTGCTAACCAACTCACCCACTTGGGATGCGGCTGCAGCACCGGCTTCGACGGCAGCTCGGACGCTACCAACGTCGCCGCTGACCATCGTGGTTACATAAGCGCCGCCGATATCGACTCGCTTGACGATTTCGACGTTGGCTGCTTTGGCCATCGCGTCGGTTGCTTCGATCAAGGCCAAAAGGCCCTTGGTTTCAATCATTCCAATTGCGTGTTGCATGTTGCGTAAACTCTTGTTTTTGTTGGGTCATGTAGGGGGAGCCTGCCTGGGGCAGGATTTGTAATTGCGTCAGCACTACTCAGCCGAAGCCGAAGGAGCGTTGATCTTGAGTACCTTGTAAAGATCGTCGTGCGGTCGAGCGATCACTTGAACGCTCATGACCTGGCCGATCCGTGCCGCCGCAGCGGCACCCGCATCGGTAGCTGCCTTGACGGCAGCGACATCGCCGCTGACGAACGCCGAAACCAATCCACTGCCGACTTTATCCCAGCCAAGGAACTTGACGTTCGCGGCCTTCATCATCGCATCGACAGCTTCGATCAAGGCGATAAAGCCTTTCGTCTCGATCATGCCGAGCGCTTCATTCACTTTTGCCATAAAAACTTTCTCCAAAATGGAAGGAAACTAAGTAGGTAAAACTCGTGGTTCGTTTTTGCGGAGAGTATCCGCAATTCTCAATCTTTCCTGTTCGCGACCTGGCTAATGGCCACTGCACTTACAGGGTTGTTGTTTTTTGAGCTCAATCGAAGTGGCTCGATCTAGATCGCAGGCGTTCCCCTCGTCGGTATCGATATGCACTTCGAGCTTGGCGTGTGCGTCCTCGCGTACTAGCAGTTCTTCGAACAGCACAGAGCACTGATGTGACTTGACACTCAGAGACATGAAGTCGCCGTTCTTGACTCCATAAAAAGAGAGATCGCGCGGCCCCATATGAACATGGCGAGCCGCCCGAATCACCCCCTGGGGTAATTCAACCGCGCCTGCCGGCCCGACCAGAACACAGCCAGGTGTTCCCGCAATATCGCCACTGTGTCGAACCGGCGCGTCGATGCCCAGCGAAATGGCGTCCGTGTACGCTAATTCCACTTGGCTGGCTTTACGCGTCGGACCAAGAACTCGCACGTTCGGCAACATTCGCCGACGAGGACCAACGATCATAACAGTCTCGGCGGCAGCAAAAAATCCGTCTTGATAGAGTCCTTTTTCCGGCGTCAGTTTTTTTCCTGGGCCAAAGAGCTTCTCAACATGCTCGTCGGTTAAATGTATATGCCGTGCAGAAATACTGACCACCAGATTCGGCTTACTGGCGTCCCCGTCAGCCCCCATTCTGGTCATGCCGCCATGCAACGCTCGCTGCACGGCTGCTCTTACCAACGACTCTAACATTTTCGAATCAAGGTTATGAATTGCTGTACTCAAGATGTGGCTTCACTCGTTCTGGGTTGGTTTTCGGTTAAGCACTCGGACGCATCTTCCTGTTGGGAAACTGCCGAACTTGCAAGAATCAACTGGACATTGGATTCATCGACTCGCGTTCGCCATGGATCGTTTAATTCATCGTCGGCCACGAGCGTATGGACATCCGACCATTCGCACAAGCGAGCCAAACTGCAATGCCCAAATTTGGAGCTGTCCGCTACGATAATCGTCCGATCAGCACATTGCATCATCGCGCGTTCGGTTTCGACCAAAAGCATGTTGCTATTGTAGAATCCCCTAGCGTTTATTCCGGCAACGCTCAAGAATGCCTTTTGCACGTTGATCGATTGGAGCATCTGATTGGCAAAGTTGCCCAAAGTCACGCCGGTCCGGTGGTGAAGTGCACCACCCAGCAGAACTAAGTCGACGGAATCGCAGGACGAAAAAAGGTTAGCGACAGGCAAAGAGTTGGTAACTATCTGCAACGGACGACCAATAAGTTGCCTAGCCAGCTCGTAAGTCGTACTACCACCATCCAACAGAAGCGTGTCATGGTCGTCGATCAGGCTGGCTGCCGACATCGCAATACTCCGTTTCTTTTCCCACTGCCCCGGATTCTTCTTGGTCTCAAACTGTTTGACGGCGGTCGTCGGCCCGGTTGAAAAAACTCCTCCATGCGTTCTTTTTGCTTCGCCGAGTTCCTCAAGAGCTTCCAAATCGCGGCGAATGGTAGATTCACTCACCTCCATCGCATCCTTCAGATCAGGAATCGAAACGAAGCCATGCTCGCGAATTAGCTCGCGCAGTTTGACTCGTCGAACGATCGATCCGTTCAAATGGCTGGAGGGGATCATAGAAAACAAGGACCGGATGAATCAATTCCATGACGGAACGATGACGCAAAAACGCCATCGCATCCTTAGTATGACCGCTCCGACAGGTTTTTTCAACAACCAAAGCGGGTACGCAGCCGACGAAAACTCACGATTTGATTGCATACTAGCATTTTCAGCCCGATTTCCGTCAAAGGTTGGCGAATTCCGTGCGGACCTTGGTGACCTATCCACCAAATCTTGCTCGGACGTTATTCTTACCTTCTCGAGAATCTTATATGCGCCGAAAGCCGTTCGGATTCGTCGAACCGAGTCGGTGTTTAGGGCGTAAAGGCAGCATTCATTCTGCCGTAATCGTTGCTGGCTGAAGAGGGCGATTGAGGCTATCTTATTGCCTCAAGACCCCATCGCACATTTCAAACCCGACTCAAGTCCCCATGAACGAAACCTTTTTTACTGCTGAAAACGAAGAATTGCGTGACCAAACCAATTTTTCCGTAATGGCATTGTTCGGTTTTTTTCTGGCGATGGTGGGGCTCTTTTCGATTCAGTACATCCAGGTGATGCCTGTCGCTTTGGTTGGCGTGGCGCTAGGTGCATTGGCATTAATCCTGTCGAATCGCTTCAAACTAGGCTTCTTTTCCAGAGCCTTAGCGTTCTTGGCAGTTGTCATCGGTTCAACAGCTACCTCGTATAGTTTACTGTACCGTCAATTCGAGGATAACTACGAACTCTCACAAGCCTGTAAGACCGCAGAAATGTACTTCCAATGCCTCTCAAAAGGGGATTTGGAACGAGTCGGCTTTCTCGTTGGTTTTCCCTCGGAAATGCCGGATCGAAGGCCAGACGCAGAATCGCCGACAGTCAAGGCGACGAAACGTCTTCGTGACGATCCAGCGCATAAGGAAATAAGAGAACGCAAGAATCCTGCTAAATGGGACTTTGTCGCACTCGAAGGAGAGTTCTCCGGGAGTGACTCGCACACTTACAAACTTATTTACAAAGACAATGGTCAGACCAATCCACCCTACTACAAAATCGTTGTTCGTAAGAATTGCAGCAAGTACCATAAGACTAGATCGAAGGTCAACTGGTACGTCGATAGTCTAGAATCCACCAAGACGCCGTAGAAATGCGATCGGATGCCGAGAACCCTGATCAGTCTTGGTGCAAACCTCGGCAACGTTCGTGAGTCGATGCTGGCTGCAAAACGTCTTCTAGCTGATTCGTTCGGCTCTGCAAATCTACTTCTTAGCCAACTGTATCGAACGCCTCCTGTAGGAGGTCCGGATGGCCAAGACGATTTCCTGAATGCAGTCGTCGCAATCCAAACCGATCGCTCCGTGTGGGAAGTCTGGGAGACCATCAAGGCCATTGAGTTTACACTCGGACGCCAGCGTCAGTTGCGTTGGGAAGCAAGGCGAATCGACGTTGATTTGTTGCTCTACGACCAACAACGCATTTGGACCCCTCATCTCAAGATTCCCCATCCTCGTATGTGCATGCGGACATTTGTCGTCCTGCCCGCCTTTGAAATCGTGCCCGAGTGGATCGAACCAGTCACGGGTTGGAGTATCTCCAAGCTCAAGGATCATCTCAAAGTGTCGCTCAACGACAACTCATTGATCCGAGTCCTTTGCGAAGAAGAAGAACAGAAGTCGAGATTGAAACAGGAGTTTGGTTTAGCGGCTGGTCACGAGCAAACGCAATTGGTTTTGGACATAGCCAACCCACGCCAACTCGACGACTTGATTTCCTACAAACTGACCATTGCTGCGGTTGCATCACCCGACCCAACCACAGTTCTATGGGAAGACTGCAGCAAGCCGTGGGTCCACGCATTCAACATGGAAACATCCATTTCAGTTGATCCTAGCGAATTGCGTTGCATCGACGGCCCCAGATACGTCATGCCCGCCGACGATGCCAAGTGGGCCGTCCACGAAATCATTGCGGCAGACCAAGCTATGCGATGTGGACTAGAAGCGACGGAAGAATTTTAAGGATTTTCTTCATGCCCCTTGGCTTCTCGCCACAACGTTAGTCTACCTTCGTACTCGTACTCAATGAGCGACACCACCGGAAGAAGATCGTGCGTGCCGATCCTGAAAGGATCGCAGAATCTTTGACCCTTTCAGGGTCATTCACGTGTCCTTTCGTTCCCCGGGGGTGCGCCGCTTCGCGGCGACCCCCGGCTACTTGCTAAGGTAGCAGTCGATGTTGTAAAAAGTGACTGGTTGTTTCATGTTGTACTTTCCCGCGAGGCCCTTAGAACGCGTGGCAGTCGGACGTAGTCGCTCTGCACTTGGCCCTGCGATTTCCTAAGTACGGAAGGTAGGGACGAAGGGACACAGCATATTGTAGAGGGGTAGCATCGGCGCATCTGTCCGATAGAGCGATTTCGAAGATCTCGTTTGTCCGGAAACAGAGCGAAAGAGTCGTACACCTACCTGTCCCAAAGCGATCCTCAGATTCGCCAGAATGGCGCAGCTCGAAAGATACCCTCGATTGAAGGCTCTCGTTATTCGACTGTTAGTACTCGTAGCAAGGAGCTAGACGCGGGCCCGATAGAATTTGCGACGGGTCTTGAG
>JANMHA010000018.1:0-33330 GCA_031374925.1 Pirellula sp.
CTCAAGACCCGTCGCAAATTCTATCGGGCCCGCGTCTAGCTCCTTGCTACGAGTACTAACAGTCGAATAACGAGAGCCTTCAATCGAGGGTATCTTTCGAGCTGCGCCATTCTGGCGAATCTGAGGATCGCTTTGGGACAGAAGGTAGGTGTACGACTCTTTCGCTCTGTTTCCGGACAAACGAGATCTTCGAAATCGCTCTATCGGACAGATGCGCCAATGCTACCCCTCTACAATGTGCTGTGTCCCTTCCCTTCGTCCTCCTTCGTCCGCTGTTTCCCTTTGTCCGATCGATTCGAGTTGTTGAAGCGATCATGAAGGGTCTGGCTGCATGGCGGCTAATTCGTTGCCGCTTGGGTCGAGGAATTGGAATCGCCGTCCTCCAGGAAACCCGAAGATAGGTTTGACAATCACGGCGCCTGCAGCCTTGACCGCAGCAAGCGTCGCCTCTAAATCCTTAACCTCGATAACAGGTAAGGGAGCGTTGGACGCTTCCGCAGGATCTGCTTGGAGACCGATATCCACGTCGCCTGTAAGGGTGCATGCATAAGATGGTCCAAAGCCCGTCATATTCATGCCAAAAACGCGTTCGAAAAAGATTTGGCTGGCGGCAAGATCGCGCGTAGGTAACTCAATAAAATTGGGTCGGGCCATGATTGGTTCCATGTAGTTTGGTTTCGTTGAATAGAACGGGAGGCTAACAATAATCTAACTGCTTTCTTATAGTTGGACACTAACTTTGCTCCTATTTCTACAAGGTTTACCATTCGGCTAGCTTCCCTCTCTAGCTTGCAGTGATATTCTCGAAGTGGTTGGCTGGATGCTGACGGAGGGAGCATCTAGTGCCCATGCGTCCGCTTCCCTCCGGCACTCGCAGTTCCTCCGAACGATCGCGAGCGTGAAGCAGGCGCAGGCGCCAAGCAGCGTCGGATTGGATCTGATAAACTTCCTAGCATCGATTTACTTTCATCAGGAGAAATGAGATGCGAGCGTTCATTTTGATTCTCGTTCTTTTGCTTGGCTCCCCTGCGCTTGGACAACAACTGAAGGCGATTACTAACAGCGTGAGTATGAAAAAGTGATCGGAAACAACCCGAGCGGATTCAAGGGAGCGAAGAACCCTGTAGAAACTGTGAGTTGGGACGACGCTACTTCTTTTTGCAAAAAGCTATCGGAATTGCCGGAGGAGAAAGCGGCTGGACGGGAGTATCGATTACCGACAGAAGCAGAATGGGAGTACGCATGTCGAGCTGGTAGCACCACCACATTTAGTTCTGGAAACACAGCGTAAACACTTGCGGAATATGCCTGGTTTGGTAAAGGTCGTGGTGAAGGTGAGACCAATCCGGTGGGATTGAAAAAAGCAAACCGATGGGGCTTGTTTGACCTGCACGGGAATGTTGCGGAGTGGTGCCAGGACTGGTATGAATCTTATCGTTCAGGTACGGCCCAGCGAATCGTTACAGCAACAGCATCGGCTTTCGCGTTGCCTTGAGTCCGTCCGGTAAGAATCCGTAGTCAGAGGAGAACAGCGACAAGCGTCTAAGATTCCCACAAGGTTGAGAGACATGACCGACCTGTGCCGACCGTAATGGGCGATGGTCGCAAGGACATCATCGCCGTGGGGCGAGCAAAACATAACGCTGTCATTTACTGGAATCGTCGCTAGCTTCCAATTCGATTTCAAGTCCCTTTCCCCCTATGATTTCGACCTCAAGGGTTTTGGATTTTTCACGCGTACTGCCTGGATTGGGTTGACCATAAACAAGGTACTTGCCAGGTGTTACGTTTTTGAACTCGATCCAGTTTTCTTGATTGATGTTTCCGCTACCTCCCCACTTGCCAACGCCTATTCCCGTGGCGTCTTCCATGTGAATGACATAATCTGATTTGCGAGGAATCGAAAAGACGACCTCGATACGTATCTCACCCGCAGGTGCCATTCCGAATACGACGTTTTCGCATGGAATTGTCACCGTTGGCGCTTTTCCAGGTACGTAAAATCCCTTTCGAAATACACGAAGAGTGGCTTGACCCACCGGTACATTCGTGAACTCGAATTCACCTTTTTCATTCGTAGTCGCTTTAAAGTCGTCGGCTGAGGCGTAAGCCGTATCGACGAGTCGAACATCCGCGTCTGCGAGCGGTTTCTTTTCTAGATCCACGACTTGGCCTTTCAAAATCGCGGATTTCTTCATTTTTGTCTCGTGGCGTTCCCAGCCTGGCTCTTCATCGACGGTCAAGTAAGCAATCCGATAAGGAACAAACTCACTTGAGCGAGCGACGATACGGTAATTGCCCGGGCGGACCCCCTTTAGCAGCCATTTCCCGTTTGAATCACAAGTGGTTTGCTCTTTGACTTCATAAGCCTGCTTGCCCGATGCCACGTCCATAGATTCCAGAGAGACCGATGCCATCAAAGGTTGGTTGTTGTCGAAGTTAATGATTTGGCCTTCGACAACGCGTCGGTCTGCAATCGAAAACCCATGCGACTCCAGTCGATTGTCGACAACTTCAATTCCGTCAGGTACTCGGATTTGCTTCCAATCCACCAGTCCACCGGTGTACACATGCAGTTCCGCGACAGGCTCCATCGATTTGTCGTTTTGGAGTGCGCTCATAGAATGCGGCAAGCCTTTTTGGAAATCCCATTTCTCCTTCTGCCAAACGACAAACACCCAGTCCAGCTCCAGTGCTCTGTTGCCAATTTTTTGTCGATTGGGATCTAGCCAAAAGCTTCGAGTCACCCCGCTGTGAACAACGATTCGTTTTTTGATCGATTCGGACTTTGCCAAATCGAGGATGACTTGGGATAGTTTTTCGGTGTCCCCTTGGCATTCGGAGTGCCAACGTCCGCCTCCGAACGGTGGATCTTCATACCACGCGATCCTATGTGGTGAGTTAAAGATTTTTGCGGCTCCTGTTGGCCAGCCAGGATCCGCGATAGGCGTGTTACCTTTGTCCCCTCGGATCATTCCCAAGGAAATGGAATTGGCAGTTGCAACGAGAATCATTGCCAGAAAGAATACGTGACCATTGCGAATCGACATAGCGCACCTCCTAATGGGAATGGAATGGATCACATCATGTGACGAAATCCGGTTTCGTTGAGTTCCCAATTGTGGTTCGGCTTGGGTGCTCGAAGTAGGGGATCCGACTGAAGCAGAGTTGTTTCCTGTATAATAGACGTTCTTCCCGGAGGTAAATGATATGTCAATAAAGGTCGTTTGTGTTAGTTGCGTTGCGTTATCGGTTTTGATTGCGCAGGGCAGTTCTTTTTCGCAGGATTTTTTCGATGCGGTTCAGGCTTCGCGAGCAGAGAAGGCTTTGGATTCGCCGAAGTGGATTGGGGCTTTCTCATGCAGGATAACCGCTGATACTTTGTTAGACATGTATACCTCTAAGTTACACGGTTGCGCTTACCGCGTGAGAGGGATCTTTGGTTTCGAGAAAGGAAAAGTGATTCCAGCAAAGTTCGTTGACGGAGAGCTTCGATTGGATTATTCCTCAGAAGAGAGGGCATGGCTTGGTTTTAATAAAGTTATGATTCTTGCCGAATACGAGAAAAGTCTGTTTCTCGTACCTATTGAACTTGTTCATGGTTTTTGCCTTGATTTGAAGAAAGGTAGGGATCTTGAACGATTCCTAAGTAATTCCAATTCGGTTGAAAAGAATCGTTCGTTTGAGAAGCTGATACTTCCAGAACGGTTTCGATTTCTTACAACACTTCCTGAGTTGTCTTTCGCTGTTTCCGAAATTCTTCCGAAGTCTGAAGAAAACCAACTACGAGTCAAATTAAAGACCAACAAGTCAGAGGTCTATCTTGGTATGCAATTCAGTAGCGACCGAGGATTGCGTTTTGACATAACCGAAGTTGGAGAGACGACATCAGTTGCCACGGCAACTTCGGATGAAGTGACTTGGAGAGAGCAAATCAAGATTGGAGCCAAGTTAACAACCGGCAGGTAAAATGGTAAAATCTGGGGGGACATTGCTTTTTATCTAACGGGTAGTTGTGTCCCTCTAGCTGCCGCTCGCTCTATCACGCTGCCCTAATGTTGGTTGGCGAGAGGTTCATCCGTTAGGTCGATCGTCTTTCCTTCGTTCTCTAGCGTGATAGAAATCTCATCATATCGCCACACACCATTGGTTTTTGTCCCTTGCACGTGAACTTGGCCTGCCCCCTTCGGACCTGAAACCGGAAAGGAAATATCTGCTTCACCGTCATCGTTTTTGAGATTGATGTTGCCTTGTACAACAAAACTTGGGTTGATGGGCTCGCCCAAAGCCTCTCTCACTTCTTCGTTTGCTTTGGCGCGCTCCAAACCTATTCGATACGGATCGGAAGACTTCAGAGCACTCATGACGCCTACACCGAGCATCGCGAATCCTCCACAACAAACCAACACAACGGACAAGCATCCGACGGGAATGACAATCCAGGGCCAAATGCGTCGTTTCCTGGCGGGCGAAAAGGACGGTGGATGTGGCTGATCAAACGTGGGCGGGGTGAAGGACATCGGTGCAACTTTCAGACTTGTTCGAGATCGGTACGAGAATGGAAACTGAGTATACCGAAGTCAGCCTCAAACTAGGCGCGGTCAGGACACTGTTTCTAGCGATTCCCACGCCCTTCGTAAACTCAGGGACGTGCCACACGATGCTTGGACGTGCCACACGATGCTTGGATGTGCCACAATGCTGGGACGCGCCACACGCTGCTGGTCGATCTCCCAGCTTAAAAGACATCCTCAGGCGACGCTTCGACTCCCAAATTCAATACTGTTTTGGAATGCGTGGCTTTGCCTCGTTGCGGTTGCGTACACAATATTCGATCGCCTGATAGCATCGTGAGGCCAAACCAATAGTTCTCGTTTTGAAAGTGATGCAATCGATGGTTTCGCCACAAGCGTCGATAGTACCAAGTTTGAGGCGTGTACGACGTATGGATAAGGTAATGAACCCATTCGTAATTCAATATAAGCAAAAACGTAACCAAGATCCCCGTTAAGACCACGTGCAGCGGGACGAACCCAAAGGAATACCCCAGCGACCAAATCATTGGCACACCACCCATGAAAAGGACCACAAAATAGGTTGTCGTTAGACCATATTTTGGATCCCAAGGGTTCCGATGATGAGCGCGATGCGTTTTAGTGATGACAAGCTCCACTTTGCGTGTGCCAAATTGAAAGGCAGGCAAATGCTCCAGCCAAGCATGAATGAGCCATTCCTGAAACGGCCAAAATACAAGGACTCCTAGTACAACCCAAAGATCAGCCCATGAACATTGAAATGAGATACCGCGAGCCACTAACGTAACTACGCAAGCGGCAGCGAGAACTCGCGGTCCTCCGTGAGAAAACATTCCGCGCGCGGCACTTACCAAACCGATTTGCGGACCGAATCCTGGCTTTTTACCCTTGGCTGGCAACGCTTCTTCCTCGGTCCACGTGGATTCTCGGACCCAAAAGAACAGTGCCATTAAAACGGCAAAATAAACAAGGTATTCCAGTGCTAGTGCCGCCATGAGCGATCTACTTTTATCAAGAAAAGGTTTGTGGTGCGAATCCCGCCCCCTCCGGTGGGTGTAAATCACCCCCCGAAGTGAGTTTTAGGCTTCTCCGGTCGTTTGTGCAATGTGTTTGGTCGAGATTGGCGGAATTGGACAGAATTCGGTTCTGTTTGAATTTGATGGCTAAAGTCACCCTCCCTCACCAAAGCTGTGTCGCATTTTTTCCTGTGTTTCGCTACCACTGGCTTCATGCCAGAGGGCGATAATTGGCAGCTATAGAAACCCGTGAGGGGCTAGGCTCTCCTCCGGTTTCATACCGGGGGAAGCAGCGTTTCTCGCATCCAAACGTTGCTTCCACCGAGTAAACTCCGTGGAGAGCTCGAACCGAATGATCATGCCTGTAGCCGCCAATTGTTGCCTCCGCCGGGACGGGCCCGAATGGAAGGCCTTGGGTCCGTAGGCCGGGGAGGGTGACTACGTTGGACCCTTTCCGAGGGCTCCCGAGGGATAGTTGCACCGTGATTCCCATCCCTAGGCACGACCAAATAACTATCTGAACACCAGCGGCAGTTCCGTTCGCGACAGAAGTCAAAGATTGCGCCATGAATATTTGAGGAAAACGACTATCATGTAATTCCCCATGCACGCAGCCATCGATCGCGATCAGCAAATCGGACTTCCATTGTCCGCGACCCAAAAATGACCAATGAAACCGCCACACCAGTCGAAAAGACTGAAAAACTATCCATCCTCGAGCAGACAGAGCATTCTCTGATCCGATGGTTTGTCGATCGCGGTCTGCCGAAATATCGCGCGAAACAAGTTCTCAGCGCGATCTACCAGCGGCGAGTCGACAGTTTCTTGGACATGACCGAATTGCCAAAGGATCTTCGTACCACACTGGATGAGCACTTTTGCATTTTCAAGTCAAAGACCGCAGAGTCGCAACAGTCGGAGGATGGCACCGAAAAGCTGTTGCTGGAGCTGCCCGATGGCGGCCGCATTGAATGCGTTCTACTACGCGATGGACCTCGAAGATCGGTTTGCTTGAGCAGCCAAGTCGGATGCGCCATGGGTTGTGTGTTTTGTGCGAGCGGACTCGATGGAGTGGACCGCAATTTAACACGCGGCGAGATCTTGGAGCAAGCGTTGAAACTGCAACGTTTGCTCGAACCCGAAGAACGGCTAAGCCATATTGTGATGATGGGTATGGGCGAGCCACTGGCCAATTTGCGAAATGTGCTTGAGGCACTCGACGTTGCTCGGGATAGTGACTATGGACTGGGTATCAGCCCGCGGCGAATCACGATTAGCACAGTTGGCCTGCCTCCGTCGATCGACAAACTTGCGGAGGCACATTCTCCTTTTCAACTGGCGATTAGCCTTCATGCCCCCAACGATGAGCTGCGGACCAGGCTCGTCCCTGTAAACAAAAACATCGGAATCGAAGCCATCATGGCTGCTTCGGAACGCTACTTCGCCGTCACCAGTCGTCGCTTGACTTTCGAATATGTACTGCTCAAGGACCTCAACGATTCTCCTCAGTGTGCTGAACAACTGGTGAAACTGCTGAGGCGACGCACGGCCATGCTCAACGTCATCCCTTACAACCCTGTACCTGGATTGCCCTACGAGACGCCAACTTCGGAATCGATTCTTGAATTCCGTCGCATCTTGATGGAGGGCGGCATCAACGTCATGTTCCGCCAACGTAAGGGGAATGACATTCAAGCCGCCTGCGGTCAACTTCGTCGACTTCGTGAGCGTGAGCCTCAAGTCGTTACGCTCAATGGAAATGCCTAATGGGACGAAGCCTGTCCGCTCAATTGAACATGCTAAAAACCATAATTGGCTCGGTCGTACTGCTTTTGGTCGTGATCGGTGTCGTTTCCGCTATCGGCTACACGAAATATCGGATGATGACGGCACTTCGACCGCCTGCTCCAGAGCATCCAGAGATTGTCGAATTTGCTAGACCAGAGCTTGTCTCGATTCGCAACGGTACAACCACAGTCGGCACAATCCTTGCCCCACGCTCTTTGCAACTGAGGACGGAAGTTGTCGGCACCGTATCGAAATTGTCCTTTACTTCTGGCCAAGTGGTCGATGACGATCAGCTTTTGTTGGAACTTGATTCGAGCGTTGAACAAGCCCAGTTGGCTGGAGCTCAAGCGGTCCTGGAGATCGCCGAGTCAACGCTCAAACGCACACAGGAAGCAGCCAATCTTCGAGCCATCAGCGAACTCGAACTTGAGCAAGCCACTGCCATTAAGTCGCAGGCCGGTGCTGATGTGATGCGTTTGGAAGCGATCATACGCAAGAAAACCTTGAAGGCACCGTTTTGTGCACGCGTGGGCTTGTTCGAAATCCAGGTCGGTCAGTACTTGCCCGAAGGAACCCAAATCACCATGTTGCAAGGCATCGACGACTTTGTGTACATCGATTTTATGATGCCACAACAAGCCGCCGACGAACTTCATGTCGGTGATGAGATCCGTCTGGCTGTTGAGCCGCAACCGCGCGTCGCCAAAATCATCGCTGTCGATTCTCAAGCCGATCGCATCACTCGCAACGTGATGGCCCGCGCTCGACTGGATCAGCCACCTGCGTCCATGCAGCCTAACGATTCTATCCGAATCGAATTGGAATACGGTGATGAAACTGAGGTTCCTACTATTCCAGCAGCGGGCCTGCGTCGGTCTCCAGCGGGCGCATTTGTCTATGTCGTCGAGCCTGACCCAAAAGATGCGGACAAGCTGCGTGTTCGAATTCAAAGCGTGACTCCGAGCATAACCGTTGGAGCTCGAGTCGCGATCCTTTCTGGAATAAGCATGGATCAAACCATTGTCTCCGATGGGTCTTTTAAGCTTCGTGCCGAACTCTGGGTTATTAATGCCGACTTGAATCCGGCTACTGAGCCGAATGAGTCTGAGGCCAAGGTTCCATGAAGTCATTTACGGATATTTTCATCAAGCATCCGGTTTTGGCCATCGTTGTCAATTTGATGTTGCTTTTGGTTGGAATTCGTTCGGCTCAACTCCTGCCGATCCAACAGTTTCCCAAGCTGGAAAGCACGTCGATCCAGATCACGACCGTCTACATTGGCGCTAGCGCAGAATCGACGCGAGGCTTCTTAACCACTCCGATCGAGAAAGCGGTCTCATCCATCGCCGGCATCGACTATTTGGAATCGGTCAGCGTCGCGGGGGTCAGCACGATTACCATCCATTTGAAACTCAATTACAGTTCGACAGCGGCCCTGGCTGAAATCAATGCCAGACTACAGCAAGTTCGCCGAGAGCTACCTGCCGAGTCCGAGCCGTCGGTGGTAACGATCCAACGGGCTGACCGCCCCTATGCTTCCTTCTATTTGAGCTTCACCTCGGACCAATTCGATATTGCGGGCTTAACCGACTTCCTGAACCGCGACGTGCAACCACAACTCACCACGATCGAAGGTGTACAGCGTGTCGGTGTCGAGGGGGGGCGAACGCCCGCCATGCGAATTTGGATCTCGCCACAACGCCTTTCCGAGTTCAACCTCTCGCCTGGCGACATCACGGGAGCATTGCGCCGCAACAATTACTTGGCTGCGATCGGAAGAGTAAAAAACGATACCGTCCAAGTCGATTTGTTGACGGATACCGATTTGAAGACCGTTGATGAGTTCAAGCAGTTGATTGTTTGGCAAAAGGATGGAGCTGTGATTCGCCTTGGCGACGTGGCCAAAGTGGAAATGGGATCTGAAGAATCGCAAATGGTGGCCATGTACGGTAGGCGTGAAGCGGTTTACGTATCCGTCTGGCCGCTGCCAGGAACGAACGAAATCGCTGTGGCGGATCGATTGCAACAGGCTATGGACAAACTGCGTCCGAATTTGCCGGCCCACATGGACATGCAACTGGCTTTTGATGCGACGAAGTTCATGCGAGATGCGCTCAAGGAGATTTCCAAGACTCTCTTCGAGACAATTGCCATTGTCAGCATTGTGGTTTTTCTTTTTATGGGTTCGATTCGGACTGCCATTGTGCCACTCGTTGCCATGCCCGTTTCCTTGATTGGGGCAACGCTTTGCATGTACTTGATGGGGTTTTCGCTCAACTTGCTCACGCTGCTTGCGATTGTGCTTTCGGTGGGCTTGGTAGTCGATGATGCGATTGTCGTCGTTGAAAACGTTCAACGACATATTCGCGAGGGGAACACCAAGATCCAATCTGCGTTGATCGGTGCACGCGAATTGTTCGGCCCTATCATCGCGATGACGATTACGTTGGCGGTAGTTTATGCACCGATTGGTTTTCAAGGTGGATTGACCGGTATGCTCTTTCGCGAGTTTGCTTTTACGCTCGCCTCAGCCGTCGTGTTATCTGGAATTGTGGCGGTGACACTCTCGCCGATCATGAGCGCTAAAATGCTAAGCGTTTCCGGCAAAGAAGGGGCTTTGACCCGATTCGTGAACATGTTGTTCGATCGCATTCAGCGTGCTTATGGACGGGTGCTGGAACGAGCGCTCGATTTGCGTTGGGCGATAGCGCTATCGACACTTTTGGTCGGTTTGGCCGCGGTACCGTTTTATCAGTTTTCAGGCAAGGAACTGGCTCCTGTCGAGGATCAAGGGGCCATCGCGGTCATTTTGCAAGCGGCACCCGATTCGACGCTTGAAAGTACAAAAAAGTGGGCGACCCAACTGGGTGCGCAGTTCAAAAAGATGCCAGAGACCGATTATATGTGGGCATTGGTTGGCTCCAATAGCGGCTTCGGAGGAGTCATCACACATGACTGGCACGAACGTCAAAAACGGGGGCAACGCAGCACGGCCGGCATGATCGATGAAGCCTTTGGCTTGGCATCTGTGGTTCCAGGACTCAAGCCGTTGCCCATATTGATTCCGCCTTTGCCGGTGGCTTCGAATTTCGACGTTGAGATGGTTCTCAAAAGCGACTTGCCCGTCGAAAAACTCCTAGAAATCGGGAATGAAATCTCAAAGAGTGCAACCGCTGAGAACAAGTTCATGTTTGTGGACATCGATCTCAAGATCGACTTGCCTCAAGCCCAGGTGATCATCGATCGCGAACGCGTTGCCGACATGAAACTAGATCTTGCTGGAATTGCGCAGGAGCTGGGGGTGTTGTTGGGTGGAGGCTATGTCAATCGATTTAACTATTTCAATCGGTCCTATCAAGTGATCCCGCAGTTGTTGGAAGCCGATCGGCAATCGACCGGTTCGCTGATGGACATCAAGATTCGGACTCCCAATGGACAACTGATTCCGGTATCGAGCTTTGCTACGATACGTCCTCTGACCGCCCCACGGGTACTGAATCGATTTCAGCAGCAGGGTGCCATTCGCATCAATGCGGCCATGCTGCCTGGGATAACCAAGGAGACAGGACTCAACGCGATGGAGCAGATCGTTCGGGATGTAGTGGGGGCGGGTGCATTGATCGACTATGCGGGAGAATCACGGCAGATACGAAAAGAAGGCTCGACCTTGACGGTCACTTTGGGCATCGCCATCGTTTTGATCTATTTGGTATTAGCCGCACAGTTCAAATCGTTTCGGGACCCGCTCATCGTATTGATGGGGTCGGTGCCATTGGCCATATCGGGTGCTCTGGCGTTGACGTTTCTAGGTCTGACGACCATCAACATTTATTCGCAAGTCGGTTTGATCACGCTGGTTGGGTTGGTAGCCAAAAACGGGATACTCATTGTCGAGTTTGCAAATCATTTGCAGGAACAAGGGCGATCCAAATGGCGAGCTGCAATTGAAGCGTCGCAGACTCGATTGAGGCCGGTTTTGATGACGTCGGCAGCCACGATTCTTGGCCACATGCCGTTGGTATTTGTAACCGGGCCTGGAGCCCAAGCCAGAAACAGCATCGGCATCGTCTTGGTAGCGGGCATGGGAATCGGTACGTTGTTTACCTTATTTGTGGTGCCATCTCTGTACGTGCTGATTGCGGGCACGCACTCAAGGCAGGAAGAACTCGTGTAAGGCCTTGCCATTCCACCATTTTCATTACGCCTTACTCCAAGGGTTTTGACTCTCGGTTCTAGAGCGATGTTAAAGATCCCCCGAGTAAACTCGGGGGCATTCCAACGCACTTCTATTGGTTATTTGACCCCATTAGCATGCCACCCAGACCGCCGAGCACGGAGCCTTCTTCGGTGTGTTTGCCGCGGCCTCCGGCGGCGCTGACGATACTGCCTGCCAGTCGTGAGAATGGCAAACTCTGCAACCAAATGGGGCCTGGGCCAGTAACCGTCGCGATGAAGAGTCCCTCGCCACCGAACAATGTGTTTTTGAATCCGCCAATAAACTGGATATCGTATTGAACGGATGGTCCCAATGCCATGATGCAGCCGGTGTCCAGTTTCAACTGCTCGCCTGGACCAAGTACTCGATGCATCAATGCTCCACCAGCGTGCACCAATGCGATACCGTCGCCACGCAACCGCTGCATGATAAAGCCCTCGCCTCCGAACAAGCCGACACCGATCTTCTTTTGAAACGCGATGCTCACCTGGATCCCTTTGGCACCGCAGAGGAATGCACCTTTTTGGCAAATCAATTCGCCACCCATTTGGTCCAGATGCATGGGAGTGATGCGTCCCATGTAAGGTGCCGCAAAGGCAATATTCTCACGTCCCTGCGGCCTCGTGTTAGTAAATGTAGTCATGAACAGCGACTCGCCAGTCATTACGCGTTTCCCAGCGCTCATGACTTTGTTCCAGAAGCCACCGCTGCTGGACGGATCACCAAAGACCGTTTGCATTTCGATGCCGGAGGTCATGTACATCATCGCCCCCGCTTCGGCGATAACTGTTTCGCCTGGATCGAGAGTCACCTCCACGTATTGCGTATCATCGCCGTGGATGCAATAGTCGATTTGGTCCGCTATCCCCTGTTTGCCAGCCGGTGATTGATAGGAGCGGGGGATGGCATTGCTCGTGCTGTTGCTCGCTGAATTTCCGGAAGAAGCACTAACAGGCAAAGTCGGTGAGGATCCGCTCATAAAACCGTCGTCCATGAAGGACTGGGGCGCATCGGCGGGCACATCGCTCTGAGCTACGAAAACCTGCGAGCAAGATTGGCATCGAACGTTTTTTCCTACATGCTCTGGGGCAAGCCGATGGGCCTTGGAGCAATTCGGGCAATAAATAGTAAGCATTGCAAACTTCCTGAAAAATCGAGGCGAATGGAATCACGCGAGTTCGGTGGATGGCTGCACAAGCCGTTTTTCATCAACATCCCTAGTGTAGCAGATTGAATCGCATTCAAAAAACGCCTAGTATCGAGTACGATAAGTTTCATGTTTTTTGTTTTTGGAACACAAACAACAAGCGTCAGGCCAACTGTTGACTCCGAGCGAATTGAGCCAAAACATCAGCAACACAACAAAAACTCCTTGGCCTGATTTGGGGTTGGACGACTCAGGCATGAGCGCGATCCATGGCTTGCTAAACGCCGCTTCCGATCAGGATCTTAGGGACAGCCTGCAAGCGCAACTGGTTCCGTTGCTAACGCGATTCCCGAACTTGCGGCGCGGGCTCGATCCGTTGCTTCGATTCGTCGAAAATACTCGGAATCCGATGAGCTTTTTAGTCTTTCTGGATCGGGATCGAGATGCGCTCCCGTCGTTGCTGCAGATTCTTTCGATTGAGTCGAAGGCAGTGGAGTGGCTGGTTTCCGATCCTGATAGTTTTGATTGGCTACGGCTGAGTGCCGGCCAGTCTGTCGATCCGGAACATCTCAAAGACATCCTCATTAGCGAAATCAAGAACCTGGACGAGGAGGAGCAATTCCTGGCGAGCATGAAGCGGTTTCGCAGGCGCGAGACGTTGAGGGTCATTTGTTCCTTTTGCCTACACGAGATGCCAGCAAGTTCCGTTTCGCAGCAATTGTCATGGATCGCTGACGCTGGGATTGCAGCAGCCTTGATGGCAGCCAATGCAGAAAGGAAAACGGATCGTCGAACACGCTCTCAAAATCCAGGACCAGCAATGGATCTGTCTAATTTTTTATGCGCCATGGGGCTAGGATCGCTCGGCGGCCAAGAGCTCGAGTTCGATAGTCAACTGGAAATGGTTATCCTAACCGATAGTGAGCTGTTTCCAGAGGAGGCGAGAGAATCCTTTGTTGAGGATGAATTGCAACGCATTGCACTGCGGGCGTTAGCGATACTGACACATCCAGAAGGCTTGGGGTATTCCGTTGCCTTTCCTTATAACCCCGAGGGGACTATCCAAGGCCAAGTCCACTTGCACGACTATCGTCGATGGATTCGGGAAATCGAGAACAATGGTAGGACTTGGCAAAGGCTGAGGCTGCTCAAGACTCGGTATTTGGCGGGGAATCCTGCGTTAGCATTGCGGTTCTTGCAAGAGTTTCCGACGCTAGTATACCGTCGGTATTTGACGCGAGCCGATATCGCGGGCATCGGTGCACTCAAACGCAAAATGGATCGCGAGGGCAAAGCGCTGGAATTGGCCCAGCCGAATCAGCCCGCGTGGTCGGTTGAGTTGATGCAAGGCTGGAAACGTGAAATTGAGTTTCTAACGCAATTCTTGCAACTCATCAATGGAGGTGAGCTGCCTGAAATTAGACTCGCAAACACGGTTCAAGCAATTGAAGCATTGTCGCAGTCAAGTTGCTTGACCGAACAAGAGCGATCGATATTGGTGACCGCTTACAATCGGTTCTCGCAGGCTATCATTTCTCTACAGCTGCAAGATCCAATTGCGGCAAAAAACGTTGCGAGAACTGAGACAGCGGAGTCCAACAACCAACTGGATGCTGATTTGACGGACTCATGGAGCAAAGTCAAGCAAATTCGCAACCACTTGCGAGGGGAAGTCTTTGCAGATGAAAACCAAGCCTCGGAAGAAATCGATCTTATTCTCGATCCGAATCCAAAGCCGGAATGGATCGATGCTCTATTGGCCAAGTACGGTTTCAAGAGATCCAATGCTGCCTATCGTTTCCTAATGGAGTTGTCGCGCGAAGAAGTTTCCATGCTTTCAACCCGTCGATGTCGCCATTTTTTGTCGAGCATCGCGACGCAGCTACTCATGAAAATTAGCCAGACTCCCGATCCTGATTTGACCCTCGAAAACTTAGCCGTCAGTTGCAGGTCGTTGGGTGGTAAAGGTGTATTGTGGGAATTGTTCAGCGTGCATGAGCCTTCGCTCGATCTCTACGTGCGCCTGTGCGGCGCAAGTCCATATCTAATTGGGATTCTAACCAGCAACCCTGGAATGATCGATGAGCTACTGGACTCTCTGATGCTCAATAGATTACCTACCGAACAAAAAATGGGATTGATGCTCCACGAGTTGTGTCGAGGTGCGGAAGAGATTGAGCCGATCATTCATTCTTTTAAGAATGCAAGGCACCTGAATGTAGGCGTTCGCGATATTCTCGGTAAGGAAAGCATCACCGATACGCACCGTGCATTGGCGGACATTGCCGATGTGTGTTTGCATCAATCGGTCGATTGGCAGTATGGTCGGCTGGTGAAGCGATTTGGAGTCCCAATGTCGAATGCGGGGCAAGTATGCCGATTTGGAGTTGTGGCACTTGGAAAGCTAGGAGCCCGCGAACCAAACTACCACAGCGACATTACATTGTTGTTTTTGTACGATTCCGACGGAACGACCCGTCCGATAGGCTCTGGTCGACATCATGAGCCGATTTCGTCCGGCTATTTTTTCCACCAGCTCGCGCAAAAAGTGGCCCAGGCAGCCAATCGTGTGTGGCGAAGTGGTCGACTTTATGAGACAAAGATTTGGATTGTTTCGCCCCATCGGAATACTTCGCTCGCTTGGAGAATCGATGAATTTCGTCAATTCTTCATTGAGACGGACGATCTCGCGTTGCAGCGACAAGAGCTATGCAACGCTCGATGTCTATTTGGCGAACCTCCGTTTCAACGATTGATCAACGTGGCTATCGAAGAAATTGTTCGGGGCCGGTCCTGGACAGAGGTTGATAACGCGCTTGCTATGTCCGCGCGCAAGCAGTTGGAAACCACCGCCAACATACGCAATATTAAGCGAGGTAGCGGTGGAACTATGGACGTGGAATATATCGTCCAGCTTCTCATGCTCCGAAACGTCGCGACCCAGCCAGAAGTATTTGTTGCAGGAACACTTGAGGCCATTGAGCGATTACGAATCGCCGGCCTGCTTGAACCGAGGGATGCTGATGCATTGAAAGAAGGGTACAACTTTTTGAGAGGGGTCGAGTCCGGTTTGCGACTGATGAACACGCAAGCACGGCACGACTTGCCAACCTCGGAAGGCGAATTGTCGCGATTGGCCTATGTGTTGAATTTAAGTAGTGGTGAGGAACTTGTTCGCCAATGCGAACAGTTTCGTAAAACGCACCGTCAACACTTTGACAAATACCTCGGGAAACCATGAGAGTGTCCCCTTTCGCTCCTAGGCTGTGAATTTATTTGCAAGGAGCCTACCATCGTGTGGCGCGTCCCTGAGTTTACGAAGGGCGTGGTGGGTCGCTAGAAGCATTTGCCACAGTTCCCACGCCCACGCTTCGCTTTGGGCGTGCCACACGCAATTGTCGCCTTTCGCTCCGCGAAAGTGCTTTTTTTTGGCGCACTTTCGCGGAGCGAAAGGCGACATTAGACCAAGGTAACTACAGGAAAATCTTTTTATGACAGCTGATGTCGAAAATTACGAACCCGCGATTTCTGCTCGGTTGGCGTTCTTTACCGCAGTGCAGTTCCTGACACGCATACCGGTTGGTGGGGCAATGAGTGGCACGATGGAAAACTATCGAGCGGCGTTGCGAGCCTCGGTGGTCTACTTTCCATCAGTGGGAGTTCTTATCGGTGTTTTTACTGCCGTGACGTTTTGTTTTGCGAATTGTTTTTGGTCGCCATTGGTGGCTGCTATCCTAGCGATTGCCGCTGAAGCATTCTTGACGGGGGCTTTTCATGAGGATGCTCTCGCGGACGCGACGGATGCACTAGGGGGCGGCTGGTCGCGAGAACAAGTGCTCGAAATACTGAAAGATTCGCGGCATGGGACTTATGGAGTGTTGGCCCTGGTCTTAGGTGTCTCATTGCGAATTGCTTTGATTTCGAATTTTAGTTGGTCGATGGCATGGCTCGCCATCCCGTTTTCAGCCGGGATTGGTCGATGGTCGATATTGATTTTGATGCGTCGTCTTGAGCCGATCACAGACCGGCATACCATGGCACGCGATGTGGGTTCGAAACCAAGTGCTTCGACGATTTTATGGGGCTCAACGTCCCCGATCCTTGCCTTTGGTATCGTGTTGGCTTTGATATGCGGCCTGGAATCCGATGTGTCGACGAATGGGGTTCTTATCACTGCGTGTGTCGGCTTCGTTTTGGCGTTGGTGTTTTCGTTGCTCATGACTTGGTATTACACGAGTCTTGTTCGTGGGCGCGTTGGCGGAGTTACCGGCGACTTTCTTGGGGCAAACTGCTACCTAGTTCAACTGGTATCGCTGCTCGCGATGCAAGCAAGACTTTAGAGCATTTGCGACACCCTTCTGGGAACAACTCCCTCCACCGCTCCAATCCAATCCCTCGTCTTGTCGCGGCGGCAGAAAATCGCTACACAGTGATCGCTCGCGTTTGTTGAGCGAAAACGGAGTAGTGCTTTGGGCAGGAGGCCTAACGTGATCCAGAGAGCTATCAGCTTGACCGTGTTCGGTGTTCTAGGTTTATTGTTTGCGACGGTAGAGTTGAATGCCGCTGAACCCAAAAAGATCAAAGAATGGATCGAGCAACTTCACCACCCAGCGGCGAGCTTTCGCATTCAAGCCGCTGCGAAGCTGGCGGAAATAGGCAAACTGGGTGCACTCGCAGACAGTGCTCTTGGGCCGTTAAATGCCTGTTTGCGAGACCCAAATGGGGACGTGCGTCTGTATGCTTCCTTTGCGCTCGGCCGAGTCGAGGCCGATACGGAACGAACGCTGATTGTACTCATCCCTTTGCTGATCGATCCCGACGAGCATGTTCGCTATTCCGCGGAGTGGTCGATCTCGGAAATCTCAAAGTCAATCTCGAGTCGTGAATGGATCGACGAAGAGGCTCGCAAACTGCTCGGTGTAGTTAGATCCGCGGAAAGCCAAATGTCTCGTGGCGCAGTTCAAGAACGGCATGCAATGGCCGTAACCCTCGCGAGGACACACCTAGAGAACCAAATTAGCAAACCGAAAGAGACGCAAGCCGAAACCCAATTTCCTTCAGTTCCCGCTTTACCTGCCGTGGCCGTCTCGTCACTCCCGTCGAAAAATGCGCAAGTTTCGATGACTCTGTATCAAACCAATGACATTGCGGGTCGACTGGTTATCGTCGATCAGATGGCAAGTAACGCTGAGTTTGATGATCAATTGCGACTTGCGGTACTGAAACACGAATTGCGAAGCAAAGATTTGCGGGTCGCAAACTACGCCGTTAAACGTTGGCAGGACGTTGGCCAGCGTCTGCTGTCGCAATTGTTTTCTGATTTGAATGAAAATGATTTGAGCGAGTCGTATGCAGAACGCATCATCCAATTGCTGTCTCCCGATGAACCACAGCAATTGGAAACATTATTCAAGATCGGCCTTTTGCCTGATCACACAATGGATGTGCGACTTGCATCGTTGAACGCCATCAGCAAGGCAATAAACAATCCCAATCTCAATTCGGCGACGAGGGCGATCGCTATTCCCGTTCTCGAAAAAATGATTGTCAATGACGCCGAACTGGGTGAAATGCGTGTCTTGGCGATCGAAGCGATTGCCATCTACGGAGACCGAAAAGAATCAAACGTTGCTTTGCTCGTCGGTCTCTTCAAGCAACCTCAGTTGCCGCCGGAGGTTCGATCCGCTACGGCCAAGGCGCTGGCGACCACGGCTCCAGGTTCGCGAGACCTTGCTACTTTACTCGTGAAATTCATGAGTGGACTTCGTGCCGAGGATGAGTTGTTCCTTGAATTGGCTGAGACCCTCGGCGATTTCGGTTCGGCTGGGGAAGTTGGGACGCAACTCCTGGTTGATGGGCTTCAATGCAACGATGTCGTGACTCGCATTGCCTGTGCGGCGTCACTTGCAAAGATTGGGCCTTCCGCTGTTCTCGCAATCCCCGCACTGGTCGATCGCATCACCGATCCGGCGGAAGTGGTTGCGGTCAAAAGCCAGTCCGCAGTTGCTCTAAAGCAGATAGGGCAAACGTCGATGAATCTACTGGTAGAACAAATTCGGCATCCCGATCCAATCGTTCGAGAACATGTCCTTCGCGCGTTGAGCTTGGTCGCCAATTCCAACCCAATCCTAGTTGAGCCATGCGTCGCGATACTAACGGACACGTCCGAAGAAGGTCCAGTACGGGCCGCGGCGGCGACTGCATTAGGCAGCATTCGCCCGCAATCGCAACAAGCGGTCCGCGCATTGTTGAGAGCTTGTGATTCCTCGCAACCCACCGAGTTGCGAGCCGCAGCCATCATTGCTTTGGCACGCACCGACTCTACGCAAGCGTCGAGCGTGATTCAGACGAATCTGAACGATTCTCAAATTTTAGTACGAGCCAGCGCGTCCTTCGGACTGCATTGTTGCGGAGACACCCATACGTGCCTGGAAGCACTATTGCAGTGTATGGATGGATCCGAAAGTGACCAACTCGTGCATGCGGTGGTAGCCGATTTAGGTTCCACCGCAAGTCCGTACTTGCTAACCATAGCAGAGTCGACACAGCGATCCGCCATCGAACGCGTGTGCTGCGTTCAGGCTGCTGTCGCTTTGCCGACTGTAGCTTGGCCCGCGTTGATTCGATTGCTAGACGACGACGAAATTGGGGACGACGTTGCCCGACTAGTGGAGCCGGTCGAGAACTTTGAATCCGACGTGACACCTCTTTTGATCGAGATGTTGCGAGAGGGTCGTATTGGAACCGCGACTCGTAGCCGAATCGTGTCAATGCTGGAAGCGGATGGCTTTGGCGATGGAGGCGAGGAAGACAAATGGGCGAATACATTGGCCATCAACCAACCTGGAGCGGGCCAATCCCTTGGTTCCTATCATGAAAACAAGATGGCGTCGGAGTCGATGCCATCGGCTGCAATGCAATCTGCCGCCATGCCATCCGCAGCGATTGCATCGGACGGCACGTATGCGGAGTTCTCGCCTCCCTTGGCAAAGAAAAATCTTCCGACAACGAACGGGAAACAGCAAGAGGATCGCAAGGTTTCGGTCTTCTACGGAACCAATCGAACACCACTGGCTGCGATTGGATCAAGCGCGTCGATAACGGCTGTTCACGTTGGTTTGGCGACAATCGCACTTACCGCCATGGCCGGTTGCTTCTTTCTGTTTCCTCGACATAGCAATATCCGTTACGCGATTGCAACAATGGTCGGAATGGGTACGGTTTCGACCATAGCCTTGCAAGTCATGCTTCTGACCGACTGGAATGGAACATCGCTCGCAATGCTGCGCTACGGTGGGCAATTCAACGATCAAATCCAATACGGCGTCTGCGAAGTTTCCATTCCCTTAGGGCATCAACCTGGAGAGCTGGAAGGACCGCAATTGTTCAAGATGGAGGTCACGCCCGACGCAGAAAAACACATTGTTTTGACCAAAGTGGGACGACTGGATATGGATTCTTTTCATGCTGCCTTGCAAACCGAAATGGATCGAAAGGGGAAGAATATTTTTGTCTTTATTCATGGTTACAACGTCTCCTTCGAAGATGCCGCAAGGCGTACTGGGCAGATGGCCTACGATTTGAAGTTTCCAGGTGCACCAGTCTTTTACAGCTGGCCATCGCAAGCCAACTGGTACAGCTATGTAACAGACAAAGAGAATATCGAATTGAGTACCAGCCAGATACGATCGTTCTTGTTGGACATAGCCTCTCGTTCAAAAGCCGATTCCATTAATTTGATCGCGCACAGCATGGGTAATGTTGGCTTGACAGCCGCTTTGAGCGAGATTGAGCAGAGTTCCAAACCGCACTTCAATCAAGTGGTTTTGGCTGCACCGGATATCGATGCGAATGTTTTCAAGGAGGAGATAGCCTCGAAAATCGTTACAAAAGCTCGGCATACTACGCTATACACGTCCAAGTCCGATCTCGCGTTGATTGCATCGCGCTATTTCAATCATGGGAGCCGAGTTGGTGATTCTGGGCCCGAAGTATTGATCTTTGATGGCATTGATACAATCGACGCGACAGCCGTAGACACCAGTCTTTTGGGTCATTCCTACTACGGAAGCAACGTAACGGTCCTAGACGATTTAGAACAGCTGTTTCAAAATCAACCCGTTGAATCTCGGCACTATTTGAAGTCGATCGTGACTCAAACACGACCTTACTGGGCGTTTGAACCGCTGTGGATTTCAAGAGTTCCAACACAGCCAGCCGAACATCGTCGATGATTCCAGCTTCCAACATGGCTTACTACCTACGCTCATAAAAGCCAGCAAAACCGCAATTTGCAATTTTGCCGAATCGGCGTATCCGTCTTGACCTGGCCTCCGCCAACTTCGTACACTCCCCGAATTACGCAGCTCTCTATAACCAGACATGCTCCGATGCCACGATGGCTATCGGCTGGTGAGAATCAATCGTGGGCGACCCAAATATTGTCCCGCATTTTCATGAGGAAAACAAATGCGTCCTAGCCAACATATTCGCCGTCGGACCTTGGTTCGAAATGCCCTCCAACTCGCACTCGCGATGCCGCTAGTCGTGTCACTGTGCACCGAAACGACTTTGGCACAGGATCGAGCCCAAGGAAAACAGCCAAACCAAAAAGGGGTTCCAACCACCCCTGCATCTTCTTCCCGAAAAGTCTCCGATGATGCCAATCTCGGCCCAAAAGTGGTTGCAACCGTCAATGGAAACCCAATCTCTCTCGAGGAACTGGCCGCCCAAATCAAACTCAGATTTGGCGACGATATCCTCGAAGATCTTGTCAACAAGACCCTTATTCTGGAGGCTTGCATAGCGCAAAAGATATCGGTCACTCCGAAAGATATCGACGATGAAATTGCTCGCACCGCAGGGAAATTTCAGCTGTCCACGGCCATGTATCTCAAGCTGATTCAAGATGAGCGAGGAATCCCTCCGGAGCAATATGCATCGGATATCATTTGGCCGATGCTGGCTCTACGAGGACTCTCAAAAGGCCAAATCAAAGTCACCCCACAGGAGATCGATAGCGCCTATCAGAGCGAGTTTGGCCCCAAGGTTCAAGTGCGCATGATCGCCTGTCGGGACGCACAAAAACTGGCCCAATTGCAGAAGGAAGCGACCAATAATCCTGACAGTTTCAAGACCCTTGCCAAGAACCATAGCGAAGATCCAAACAGCGCCAGTGTCGAGGGACTCTTGCCACCCATCCGTCGCTACAGCGGCGACGAAGAACTCGAGAGGATAGCCTTTGGCTTGCAACCCAATCAGGTTTCGCAGGTTTTCCCGGCTGGCGAGATGAACGTCATTCTGCAATGTGTTCGACATTTGCCACCCGCCAATCCACCAGGTCCTCAGATGCAGGAGATTCAGAATCGCATCAAGCTCGAATTGGAGGATCAAAAACTACGTGGTATGGCTGAGACTGTCTACAAATCGCTTCGTGAAAAAGCGGAAGTGACGCTGGTACAAGGCAAGCCAGAGTTAGCAGCTCAATATCCGGGAGTTGCAGCAATCGTGAATCGGAAAGCCATCCCAATGCAACGGTATGACGAAGCCTGCGTCAAACGACATGGTGTTCAAATCCTGGAAGGCGAAATCAATCGCAAGCTCATCGAAGGTGCTTTGAACAACGCAAGACTACAAGTGACCCAGGCCGATATCGATAATGAAATCAATCGAGCCGCAGACTACTTTGGTTACGTCAACAAAGACGGAACCCCCAACGTTCAAGAATGGATGAAGAGTGTTTTGGCAGAAGACAACGTGACATTCGAGGTCTATGTTCACGACGCGATCTGGCCGACTGTTGCACTGAAGAAACTCGTTGCCGGCAAAGTGGAAGTTACTGACGTAGACCTGCAAAAAGGTTTCGAGTCGAACTACGGACCACGGGCTGAAGTCCTGGCTGTCGTGCTTAGCAGCCAGCGCACCGCTCAAGAAGTCTGGGAACTTGCACGCAACAACACTACGGAACAGTTCTTCGGTCAACTCGCTAACCAATACTCTGTCGAACCGAGTTCCAAAAGCAATTTTGGCAAGGTTCCGCCACTCCGAAGGCATGGTGGTCAGCCAAATCTCGAGAAGGCTGCGTTCGACTTGAAGCCAGGTGACATCTCGGGCATCATTGAGGTCAACGGTCAATTCGTGATCCTCAAGAGCCAAGGGCTCACTAAGCCTGTCGTGCAAGATTTCAATGCGGTCAAGGGAGAACTGTATAAAGACATTCTTGAGAAAAAGCAACGCATTACAATGGACAAACATCTTGCCACGTTGATTGCTGATGCCCAGATCTCCAACTTTCTGACCAACAAAACACGATTGGGTGCCGCAGAAACCAAAGCAGCGATGGAAGTACTTGAACAAGAGGGGCCACAGAAGGTAATACAACGTCGGTAATGGCCGCTGGCAGACCGGAATCCTGCCGCTTCCCTAAGCTCTGACAAAATCGGAGCAGTCCAATCTTGGAGTGCTGGGATTCATCCCAGCTTTGAGATCTTTCGTCAGACTATTATTCAAAGAAGCGATTTGAACGCGCGGTTCCAATCATGCACGAGCAATCCATCGTACCAGCCATCTCAAGCAAGGGAAGTCGTCGCCCATTTCCCAAGTACCGAGAGACAGTTCTCGATATTATACGCGTTTCCCAAGGCGTGCCGAGTTTTCCTCTGGTTCGTACCATGGACCTCGGCGAACTGTCGAGCGTTCGAAAGGCATGTTCTCCTCGAATAGCCTGGTCGACTCTGTTTGCTAAAGCCTACGGTACAGTTTGTCAGCAGACACCGGAACTTCGTGAATTGTTTGTGCGTTATCCGACAAAGCATTTATACCGTCATCCGAATACGGTTGCTTCCTTGTCCGTTCATCGAAAAGATAATGACGGCAATGAACGACTCATCTTTGGGCGGTGGAGCAACCCTGAATCTACGCCATTAATCGCGTTGCAGCAGCAACTGGATATGTTCAGCCAAGCGCCGATCGCGGAAGTTTTTTGCGAAGGCCTTATGCTCGAACGTCGTTCAGCCATGATTAGGCGATTTGTTTGGTGGTGGGTTACCCATTGGTCTGGCCGAAAGCGTGCAAAGCACATTGGCACGTTCAGCATCTCAAGCCTTGGTGGGCAAGGAGCACTCAACGCACACCATCCCTTGATCACCACGTCGAGCCTGGCTTTTGGACCGATTGATACAACAGGTCGTTGCGAAGTCGTGCTCATTTGCGACCATCGAACCCTAGATGGCGTGCTTGGCGCAAAAGCGATGGAAACGCTCGAAGGAATTCTTTCAGACCAAATGGTGGAAGAACTTTTGACAATGGTTCCCAAGATCGCGAAAAACGCGGCTTGAAAAAAATCAAGCGTATAGCATGTCCTAGAGCGATAGCGAATGGGCGTGGGAATTGAGGCGAATGAGTCTGACGATTCACCACGCCCTTCGTAAACTCAGGGACGTGCCACACGCTATTCGCTCCGCCACACGCTATTCGGGCCCAGCTTTCGCTCTGTCGATAACAAAATCGATCAATGCTTGGCATCTAAAAAACCCCTCCCAAAAATTGTGTCCTTGTCCTTTCACCACCAGTAACTGCATTTTATCCCCTGCCTTATTCCTCTGATAAGTTTCGAGAAACGACTGCGAGTTCTCTTTCAGCGGAACAACCGTGTCCTCATCACCGTGGATGATAAAAACAGGCAGCTTGGAGTCTGCCAATACGGACATTCTTGCGATCGGATTGTGCAGGTCGTTTTGCTTTTCCAGTTCCGCGGGGGACAGTTCGTAGGCGATCGCGGCTTTGGCAACTCCAGGATAGGTCCTGAAATCAAAAACGGGGTAGATTCCCGCCAAGCCTGCGAATCGTTCAGGATGGTCGCATGCCCAGGCAGTCACCCACAACCCGCCGCGACTTCTTCCGAGCAGACAAGGTTTCTTTGCAAGGCCGCGTTTCTGAGTCATTTGATCAAAGAAGGCATCGAAGAGTTTTCGTGATGCTGGACTGCCGTATGCTTCCCCCACATCGATACCTGCAACAGCAACCCCCGCGGCTAAAAACTGTTGGTGCATCCATTTTTCGTGTTCGTCCGGATACCCCGCCAGTGTTGGTGCATAGAAGACCCAAGGCTGCGGTGTTTTCCTCATCCCGGCGTCTGGCCACAATAGGAACGCGGGTCGGTTTTCGACCAAAAATGAGTCGCCAGGCAGAATCAGTTTTTTGATCTCTTTGGATTCTTGCGAATCGGCTTCGGCAGCATAGTTCGCAAGGACGAATGCACACATAATCATCAAGGAAAATCGCATGGATAGAGCTCTTTTTATGATTGTCTGACGTTTAGGAAACAAACGGGGAGAGCAAGGCTCCTACCGAGCTGGCGCCGCTCTCCCACCCTACTCCAGTTTTTGAAGATCGGCGCGCGTGTCTTCGTAAGTGGTGTGGTAGGACAATACCAACGGATCTGGTACGACATTCCATCGCGCACATGCTTCTCGGTATAGTTCAGGCCACCAATTGTGGTGCTTGGTTAAGCCCTGGTCCAGAAAAGCATGCCACTGGCTGACCACCTTCGTCCAACATTGATCGCCATAAGCCAACGCCTCTTGGAGCGACTTGTACCGGGGCACATACCAACGTCGGCCAATCTGTGCGTGCAAAACTTCGTCAGCCCAATCGAAGTCCTGGAACATTCCCGAAAGTCCGTCACCGCTTTGGCAACCGACCTCCCATTCGTATCTTTTTCCAGTCCGCGGCATCAATCCTTGCTCGATAAAGAATAATACGCCGTGCCTTTCTCGTGCGTCCAGTTGCAGATTGAGGTTGCGCGACCAAGTGAAATTGATTGGTATCTTGCTCCAATCGATCCCAAGCGACACAAATCCGACTTCACCCATCATGGCATGCCTGGCTTCATCCCATAGTTGGCGACTCATCTCCATGTGAAACTCCCACGGCTCTTCGTCCTTAAGATTATAGAGAATACTAGCCATCATCTCAGGGACATCGATTTCGCGAATCCGTTTGTAATACATCATGAGCGTCTTGTCGCGCGCTGAAAACCGTTCGTCGTACAGAAACGCTTCAGGGTTGACTCCCGCGTTGTAACTATCGTGAAAGCGTTCGTCCCGTCTCGGTTCGCCTTGATATCGATAGGGAGTAACCGAATGGTGCGGTCCAGGGGTGTTCGCAACATCGATTTCGATCGCACCATCTACACCGCCGGCAGTTGCGAGGCAAAGATTCAACAGATCGAGCCACGCTTGCATCGCAAGACGCTGCTCAGCCGAAACCAAACACGGTATCGCTTGAGAACCAAAGTTGGCAACGTCGTTCAATTCAAACTGCATCAGTTTGGCCAATCGCACGGTTGGCGCATCGGCGAGTGGATGAGCATCGAGTTGAAGTCGACTGGCGGCATCGAGGATCGCGGGAATGGCAACTTCGTATAGGCCAATCAGCAATTCCTCGGTCGTTGGGGCAGCGATGATCTCATCCATCAGTAGCTTAAGCGATTCATGGGGAACATGCTCAAGCCCCAACGGTGGCACTCGCATTTCGCTTACACGACGACGAATGGCTGTCGTGTACTCGGCACACAAATAAGCATGATGGCTGAAGGCCGTCTTCAACTCATAAACCGGCTCTGCGGTAATCCTTGCGGTTAGTGTCTCATAGAGTCGTTTGAGTACGTAATGCAACCGTTTTAGGCGTTCGGTACTCTGCTCGACGCTCCACTGGCATTCCACGGCGCGCGCGATGCTTGTCAGACCGGCCAGCGGCGGGAGACCGCGGTATGTTTCATAGTCGTCAACGGAGTTTACTGTGGTCATTGAGAATTGCCTTGTTGAAGGATCATGGGCGTCGTCGCTCCGCGACTCGCGGTCAGTGTAGCCGAAATATCACACTCTATTCGCCTCCCAAAATTCGCCTCTCAAAAACGGTTCGAACCAATCGATCACGCCATCATCGCTTGCGTTGGCATCAGCGAGGACATCAGTCGGCGGAGCGACTGACCTACGTTTACGCTAAAATATCCTTTACCACGTTTCCATGCACATCCGTCAGACGGTAGTCTCGACCACCATGTCGATAAGTCAGCTTCGTATGGTCCATGCCAAGCAAATGCAGAATGGTAGCATGGAAGTCATGCACGTGCACTTTGTTTTCAGCCACCGTCGCGCCGATCTCGTCGGTCGCGCCGTACGAAATGCCTGGCTTCACCCCTGCACCGGCTAACCATGAGCTGAAACAGGAGCTATGGTGCCCACGTCCTTTGTCTCCGTCAACACCCGGCGTTCTTCCAAACTCGGTCGTCCACACCACCAATGTGTCGTCGAGCATTCCACGTTGCTTGAGATCCTTGAGCAAGCCCGCAATAGGCTGATCGATCACCTTGGCGTGGTCTGCGTGTTCGGCCATATTGCCGTGTTGATCCCAGTTGTTGCTAGAACTGCCATCGATCAATTCGATGAATCTCACTCCACGTTCGGCTAACCTGCGGGCCACAAGACATTTCCAACCGAAGCCGCTGGCCTCGCCCGGTTTTAGACCATACAGGTCGAGGGTAGCCTGAGATTCATGCGAAAGTTCGAAGACTTCTTTGGCTTCGCTCTGCATCCTGAAGGCAGTTTCAAAAGTGCGTATCCGCGCAGCCAACTCTTGTTCCCCGGATCGGTCCGTTAAATGCCGTTGATTGAACGATGCTGCAAACTCCAACTCCAACTGCTGAATATCTTGTCGACTGGTTCTTCGGTCTAAATTGGGGATCGGCTCGGCGCCAGGAATGACTCGTACCCCTTGGTGGTAGGCTGGCAAGAAGTCATTCGCGTATACTTGAGTGCCTGCATAAGGCAATTCCTTGGCAAGCACAACGAACGACGGCAAGTTGTTATTGACCGTACCCAGCCCGTAACTGATCCAGGATCCAATGCTTGGTCGAGAAAAGAAGAACGACCCCGTGTGGATAGCTAGTGTAGCTTGATAGTGTTCGTTGTCATCCGACTTCATCGATTTGATGAGGCAGATGTCATCCATGCAAGTCCGCAAAGATGGGAATAGATCGCTTACTAACGTTCCGCACTTGCCACCCGGTTTGAATTCCCAAAGCGGTTTGAGCAGCACCCGTTCTTGATTGGAAAGCCCGCCTCCAACCCCCTTCCTTTTTCCATCAGCCTTGAACAACTCTGGCTTGTGATCGAACGTGTCCATATGTGACACGCCGCCATTCGAAAAGATAAAAATGACTCGCTTGGCCTTCGCAGGGAAATGCGATGGCTTGGGGGCAAGCGGATCGGCGGTGGCAACTTGGTCTCCGGCGTCGTGAGCCAACAACTGAGCCAACAGGCCAGGCATCAACATTGAACCACCGACCAAACTCTGAATGATGCTGCGTCTGTCCATAAAACCCTCAGTCTAGATAAACAAACTCATTCAGGCGAAATAGTGATCGCAACAATGACTGCCACGCTTGGCTTTCTACTTCACTCTGGTTCGAATTCGACTCCGCCAAAGCAGAACCAATCGAATCCAATAGCCTTTTTGAGAATTCGATTTCAAAAATCGTCGGAAAACGACCGAGGGCCATTCGATAAGCATATCGCAATCGATCGTCGCGATTTTCGGAATGCGCGATCACACGCTCTGCAAACCCGGCCGCTTGCTTGTGCACAAATGGGTCATTCAGAAAATAAAGCGCCTGCAATGGCGTTGTGCTTACTGAACGCATTGGAGTACTCACGGCAGGATCCGCACCATCAAAAATGGCCAGGAATGGATGACGCTGAATGCGCTGTGTCATCAGGTAGACGCTGCGATGGTTCGTCTCGTAGACCGCTTTGAACGGATTGTGCTGAGTGAATTTCCATTTTGACTGAGGTGGAAAGGGGTGTGCCTCCCCTCGTATCGGATCGAGGCTTCCACCTAGAGTGAGTAAGGTATCTCGAATAGACTCGGCATCCAGTCGCAATCTTGGAAAACTGCTTAGCCAAGTATTGGCGGGATCTGCTTCGTGAGCGATTGACGATTGGATGCTGTTCATTCGATAGACACGAGACAACATGATCTCACGATGCATTGCCTTGGTCGACCATCCGGATTCCATAAATCGAAACGCCAACCAATCGAGCAATTCGGGATGCGATGGCGATTTGCCTTGCCGGCCAAAATCGTTGGGCGTCGGAACAATCCCCCGTCCGAAGTGGTGCAGCCAGATTCGATTCACCATGACCCGCGCCGTAAGCGGGTTGTTTCGGTCGGTAATCCAGTCCGCCAATTGCAGTCGACCGCTGGTCGAATCGTTGTCTGGAACCTTTTGGCCACCAAGCACGGTTAAGAAATGGCGTGGAGCCACCTCGCCCACTTTATTCGGGTCCCCTTTGATATGGATAGGGCTGTTGGCAATCGTCTTTGCGTCGACGATCGCGTACGCTTGCTCGAAAGGCAGCGGCTGTTTGGCAAAATTCTCCGCATTCTCGCGTGCCTTTTTAATAAGTTCGTCTACGCTCTTTTTGTCTTCGTCCTTTGCGTCTTGGCCAAGTGCTTTCTTCTTTTCTTCCAACTCTTTAACTTGAGCGTCAAGGAGTTTTTGTTCGATCCCTCGCAATTGGTTGGCTTGAACTACCTCGTCAGCTGAAACCAGAGGCACCAAGTCCCGTTGTTTCTGTTCCAATTCGATGCCGGGCCAAGGATATCGAGTGCTGTTGAATATTCCATACAGGGCATAGTAGTCCTCTGTCGCGACAGGATCAAACTTGTGGTCATGGCATCGGGCGCAATTGATGGTTGTCGCCAAGAAAGCCCGCCCGACATTGTCAATTGTATCTTCGATGGTCAAATGCGTTGGATAATCACTAACACGAGAACCAAATCGCCTAGCACCTGCAACATAACCCGTCGCGATGCATTGTCGGTGGGCCTCCTCAAGAGACTTGCTAGGAAGTAGATCACCCGCCAATTGTTCTCGAACAAATTGATCGTACGGCATGTCGTCGCGAACCGCGTCGATCACCCAGTCTCGATACTTGATCATTTGTGGGATTGGGAAATCGGAATTATCACCTGCCGTGTCGGAATAGCGAACCACATCGAGCCAATGCCGTCCCCATCGCTCTCCATACTCCTGCGATGCCAGTAACCGATCGACGACCTTCGCATACGCACTTGCATCGCGATCACCAACGAAGGTATCGATGTCCTCGATGGTTGGCGGAAGACCAGTTAGATCATAAGTTGCCCTGCGTATCCAAACTTCGCGATTTGCGTCGGTACTTGGCTCCAAGTTATTCTGTTTCATGCCCGCTAGAATAAAACGATCGATGTGAGTCACTGCCCAACCGGAGGAGTCGACTTCGGGAACCGCGGGCTTGGTTACGGGACGCAACGACCAAAAGTCCCTGGCCTTGTCCCAATCGATCGACTTCTTGGCTTTCATCGCGGCAACGGTGTCCTCCGTTCTTGGATCCGGCGCTCCCATTTCAATCCACGACATAATGTCCTGGATTACATGGTCCGCAAGTTTTCCTGACGGGGGCATTTGAAGATCCGCTTTGCTGTACTTGATTGCCGTCATTAGCAAACTTGCTTCTGGGTCATTCGGGACGACGGATGGCGATGAGTCTCCGCCTTTGATGATCCCTCGTTGCGAGTCAAGAAGGAGCCCACCTCCTAGCTCAGATGCTGCTGTGCTATGGCATTCGTAGCAATGTTCAATCAAGACAGGGCGTATCTTGGCTTCAAAGAAGGCGAGCTGTTCATCGGTTGGAGTGCGATTGAACCTAACTTGAAATGGATCAGGGATTACGCCAACCGCATTCCACAACTCAATTCCAGACAAGTTGGCGGCTCCACCTTTGGCCGAGACTTTGATCGCGCCATGGTTGGCTGTGGCCCTCCATGGTCCGAGCCGTTTCCATTGCCCAGCGTTGCCGCTGGAGAATCGATCGATGACCACTTGATCGTTCACCAGAATTTGAAACGATTCGGAGGCGTTATCCTCCCATACGTACAAGAAGACCCGATAGTCACCGGGCTCAAGTTGCGTTAGTTCTACATCAACAGCAGAGCCCCATCGGCTGCTGCGAATCATTTTTTCTCGTTGCGAATCGGTTTTGGGTTTGAGAACAACGTGTGTGTTTTCAAAGGCTTTGCCGTTGCATTGAAATTCAGTCGAGTTGCTCCCTTGCCACACGTGGCCATCGATTTCAATGGCAGGCCCATTGAGGTTGAGGCCTCGCACAAAGACAGCCGTTGGAACACCGCTTTCGTCGCCATGGGCAATGGCTGCCAAGTAGGCCAGGAGACCCAACCAAAAAATCATCGAACACGATCGCTGGAAGTGGTCCGATGGAGAGGCGTCGGCGCTGAACAAGACTGGTGAAACACTCATGTGAGGGACGGGAGGATGGATCATCGTGCCGGACCCATTATCATACAATTCAAAAGCTAGGGCACGCATACAAATTGCAGTATTTTACCTTGGATCCTGAATTCTCGCGAATTCAGAAGGGTGGGGCGAGGCTTTTCCGAGGCGACCAAGGGTAAAATTGGATTCTGCGATCGATCAGCAATTTCATGCAAGGCATCCATCAAGTAGAATCGGTGAATCGTTGTTGGCAGGTTCCTTTGTCTGTGAGGCAGATGTGTATGCTAGTAATTGAGTCACCTGAAATTCGGACGGTTCTCGAAAACGTTCGCTGGGAGACCTTTTTGGAACTCGCCGAACAACGTCGTGGGAGTGTACCGCGAATGACATTTGACGAAGGAATCCTTGAGATGATGAGCCCCAAGCGTCAACATGAAAACATTGGACGTTTGATCGGACGCATGATCGAAACGTATTCCGAAGTACTTGAAATTGAAATTCAAAGTGTGGCATCGACCACTTTCAAGCGCAAGGAATTAAAGAAGGCATTCGAAGCGGACGAGTCATACTATGTTCAGCATGCCGAGCAGATTCGTCCCAAAGATGAAATCGATTTGGCCGTCGATCCTCCGCCGGATTTGGTGATCGAAGTTGAAATCACTTCGTCGGCGATCATGAAGCTCAAGTTGTTTGCTGCGATGGGCGTCCCTGAAGTATGGCGGCACGATGGCGATCGAATGGAAATGTTTGTTTTGCAGGGCGGGCAATACAACGCTATCGATTCAAGTCAGGCGTTGACAGGGCTCGCTGCTGCAACCATCAACGCAACTTTGCAACGGCGGTTTGAGCGTGGTGAAACAGCGTTAATTCGTGAGTTTCGCCGATCGATCGAGGTATCTTGTGGCGAGCCCAAAATCAATACTCAAAGAAGCCTTGGCCCGTCTTAACGCCAAGGCGGTTGCTATCGACGTAAGGTTGTAGGATATCGACGAGGGGTTGCCACTCCTCGTCGCCATCGACAAACCGAGCGTGCGACATGGTTTGATGGATCAAATCGACACCGATTTGATCCATGATTCCAAATGGACCAATTGCCATGCCTGTGACTTTTTTCCAAGCCATATCGATGTCGGCAGGCTGCGCCACTTTGCGATCCACCAATTGCAAGGCCGATTGCAGCAAGGCTTTCAGCATCCAATTGAAGACATATCCGGGATTTTCAACCCGTTGAACAAGTGGCGTCTGACCGATTCGAATGGCCAAGTCCATTAGTCTTTGGACGGTTACGTCGTCTGTCAATGGGCCAGATGCGATATCGACCAGGGTCGCTCGCCAGATTGGAACATGGAAATGAAAATTCGCAAACCGTTCGGGGGATACCACATGCGGTTGCATCATGGATGGTGTGAAGTACGAGCTATTCGATGCGATAATCGTCGGGGACGGAAACCGCTCCGAATAGGCCTTCATAATGCGTCGTTTGAGAGAAAACTGCTCGCTGACCGATTCTAGAACCAGATCGTATTCGCCCGTGATCGCATCGATACCAGCAGCCGTATGAATGCGACTAGCAAGTTTGTCATGGCTTACTTCAGGCCAGTACCCTTGTTCAAAAAATGATTCCCGCTGTTCCAGGATCCATGACCGAGATACGTCGAGGGCCTGTGCACTGTTGTCCACGAGAGTAACGTCTAATCCGTAGGCGACCATTTGGCCGGCAATTTGACGGCCAGTCCAACCGGCTCCAATGATTAACACGCGTTGAATCGGACGAGAGGCCGAGTCTAAGATCGATTTACTAGACAGGCCGACTAGGTTGGCAGGGGAGCCGGTTGAGTTTGAGGGTTCGCTTGGAGCCATTGTTGCTGATGATGCTCGCACAGTGACAAGAGTTGTTCGGCTGCACGTGCAGCTTCTTGCTGGGCATCATACCACGCCTGCTGTCGATCGAGCAGGCGTAACAGTCGGTCTCGTTTCAACTCCGTATCTTGCACCAGACCAATGAAATTAGTTCGCAAGTCGTGGTTCGGCGAGACTTTGTCCCGTTGCACAACTTCCAAGGGAGCGTATATCTGAGGATGGCGCGTTGGCCTACACAGTGATTCTGCCGCATCGATTCTACGCTTCATGTGGCTGTTGTTCGCAACGCCAAGCAGCGAGTCCATTGCGCTGGATTCGCATTCAAAACTGTTGCTTCGAACTGTCGACTCACCCGGACGGGTTGTCTTTTCTTTCGCGATTACTTCCATTTGTTCTTTGGCGGGATGAAGGAATCGATGGCGGCTAACTCT